>CAYYQD010000019.1:0-27217 GCA_964473735.1 uncultured bacterium | reverse complement strand
AGTCCGATTTATCCCCCAGCAGGATCCCGTGGGAGGTGAATATCTCCTCGTAGGGGATGGGAGGCTTACCCTCCCTTAGACCCCGAAATAGGGCATCCAACATACCTTTCTGCCCCTTATCTATCGTGGCGGTCTTAAAGACCCTCTCCCCAACCTCCGTGCGCCTGAAGTCCAGAATTCTCGCGGTCTTACCCCCCGACATCACCTCCACCCGCTCCTTCTCCTCCTTCGCCCCGAAGGTGCCGTAGAGCACGAGGGCGATGGAGCCGTCCTCCCAGGACATCATAGCTGCCCCACCGTCCCCCGAGGGTTGAACGTCCCAAGCGGTGGGTATTCCCCCGATGGCAACGGCGTAATCAACGAAGTGTATCCCTTCCCCTATAAGTCTTCCCCCTTCGTGATGTATCCAGTGTTCCTTGGGTAGGGGACCGGCGTCTATACGGTACATCATCTGGAACGGCCTGCCTAAAGCCTTAAGGAGCCTCTCCGTATGGGGGGAGAAGCGACGGTTAAATCCCACGGACAGGAAGCCTCTGCTCTCTCCGAGGGTACGCCTGACCTCTTCCAGTTCTTTCAGGGTTATCGCGAGAGGTTTTTCGCAGTGGACGGCCTTTCCGGCCTTCAGGGCCTCAACGACTATGCGGGAATGTGTGGCGTGGCGGGTCATAACGAAGACGACATCCACCTCCTCCATGGAGAGTACCTCCCTGTAGTCCGTCGTGTATATGGGGAACCCCCACAGGTCCGCCACCGACCTCGCCGTATGCCCTCGGGCCGTCGCGACGGCGAAGAGTCTCACGTCCTTCCTGCCCTTCAGGTGAGGGAGAACGAAGCCCTGAGCGTAGGAACCGGCTCCTATAAAGGCCACGTTGAACACACCCTTCCGTTTAGGTGGTACCCTCTTCACGTATATCCGCTTAAGGTCCGGCTCACCCGGGTACTTCAGAACCACGCCGACGAAAGGCTCCTTACCCTCGGTTATCAGGTCGTAGGCCTCCGGAGCCCTCTCTACAGGGAACTCGTGGGTTATTACGTCCTCAAGGACCAGCTTCCTCTCCTCTATCAGCCTAACGACGTACGCTAAGTTCCTCCCCTCCGTCCACCTCACGTACCCTATGGGGTAATCGTGTCCGTACTCTTCGTAGAGGGGGTCGTACCTACCCGGCCCGTAGGAGCGACTTATGAGCAGGCTAACCTCCTTGTGGTAGAAGTCCTTCCACTCAAAACCGTAGTTGGCCGGGGCAAGGGCCACGACCTTCCCCCTGTCCCTGACCATCCTGCCGGCCGTACTTATCACCTTGCCGCTCCTGTCCGGCGCTGCGACGAAGACGACGTCGTACTCCCCCGAAGGCTCCGTCCCTATGCCACCCTTTCGGGCCACCTCCATCCGGAAGGGGTTTAGGTCCATACCGTCCACCTCAACGTCCCACACCCTCAATAGTCTCCCCAGTATCTGTCCCACCACCCCCAGTCCTATCACCAGGGCCCTCTCCCCGGGCTGTATTCCGGACCTCCTGATAGCGTGCAGGGATATGGAGGCTATGGCCCCGAAGGACAGCTCCCTCGCTAAATCCTCCCGGTTCGCCTTCACCACCATGATGTGGGGGACGCTCACCACCTCCATGTGGTTGGCCCACTGCCCTCCAACGGCGACGACCAGTTCCCCCCGGCGGAAGGGACCCGAGTCCTCCAGCACCACCCCGGACAGACTGTAGCCCAGAGGGCTTAAACCCTCCGCCCGACTTCTGGCCTTGTAATACACGAACCGGGGACCGAAGTCCTTTGCCAGGGAGAGGAGACGCAGGACGTCCTGCCCCCGCTCCCGGATTATCTTCAGGGGGCTCCTGGCTAAGGAAACGGTGTGGCCCTCCGTTCCCGTACTTATGGCGGAGTAAAGGGTCCTTATCAGAACCCTACCGGGTGAGGGGGCGGGTGGCGGAACCTCCTCCACGACCACCCGCCGTCTGGCTATGCTGTAAAAGACCCCCTTCACCTTGCAACGCTTATTGCCCTTATCTCGCGGATGACTATTACCCTTATCTGGCCGGGGTACTGGAGCTCGTTCTCTATCGTCCGGGCTATCTCCTCGGACAGGGCCCTCGCCTCAAGGTCGGACACCCTGTTGGCATCCACTATTACCCTTATCTCCCGTCCGGCGTAAAGGGCGTACACCTTCTGGACACCGGGGAATCTACGGGCTATCTGCTCCAGATCGTGCAGGCGCTTGATGTACTGCTCTATGCTCTCCCTACGGGCCCCGGGTCTGGCCCCCGATATGGCGTCCGCCGCCGCCACTATGGGGGCTATGAGGGTCGTAGGCTCAACGTCCCCGTGGTGTGAGGCTATGGCATTAACAACCGCCTCCTTCTCCCCGTACCTCTTGGCCACGGCCGCTCCGACCAGGGCGTGGGGTCCGTTGTCCTCCTCCACCACCTTACCGATGTCGTGCAGCAGTCCGGCCCTACGGGCGTCCTCAACGTTGAGGCCCAGCTCGGCGGCCATTATCCCCGAAAGTCTTGCCGTCTCTATGGAATGGGCCAACAGGTTCTGACCGTAAGAGGTGCGGAACTTCATCTTACCGACCAGCTTCACCAGCTCCGGATGCATGTAGGGGATCTCCAGTTCAACCAAAGTTTCCTCACCGATCTTCCTTATATGCTCATCAAACTCCTCGTCCACCTTGCGGGCCATCTCCTCTATGCGGGCCGGATGTATCCGTCCGTCCTCTATGAGCCTCTCCAGAATCACGCGGGCCTTCTCCCTCCTTAAAGCGTCAAAGGAGGATATGACCACTATCTCCGGTGTGTCATCCACGATAAGCTCCACGCCGGTTATGGCCTCAAAGGCCCTTATGTTCCTACCCTCCCTACCGATTATCCTGCCCTTTATCTCCTCGGAGGGTAGCTCAACTATGGTGGTGGTGACCTCGGCCGTGCGGGAAGCCGCACATCGCTGTATAGCGGTGGCGATTATCTCCTTTGCCTCCTCCTCGGCTCTCTGCCGGGCCTCGTCCTTTATCTTCATCGCCAGCTGTGCCGCCTCAAGGCGGGCCTGTTGCTCCACCCTCCGCATGAGCTCCTGCTTCGCCTCCTCCACCGTCAGACGGGAGATCTCCTCCAGCTTCGCCATCAGTTCGTCCTCGGCGTGTTTGACCCTCTCCTCTCTCCGTTGGATCTCGCTCTCCTTCTGACGTATCTCCCTCTCAAGCCGGCGAAGGTTCTCCTCCTTACGGCGGAGCCTCTCCTCCTCCTCGGAGATGTGCTTCCTCTGGCGGTTTAACTCGTACCTCCTCCGGGAGACCTCGTTCTGGAACTTCCTCTGCTCCTCCTCAAGGCGTTTCCGTGCGGCTTCAAGCATCTCCCGGGACTTCCTATCGGCCTCGGCTATCCTCTCCCTCTTTATGCGCTCCCCTTCCTCCTTCGCCAAGGAGAGGAGCTCTTCGTACTTTCTCTTTCCAAGGAAAAGGCCTGAGAAAAGGGCGGTTATACCCAGAATAACCCCAAGAATTCCGATCAGTATGCCTGTCATCATAGGAACCTACCTCCTTCTGCGTTTTTAAGGGCCTCATCTACTAAGACCAGCTCGGTAGCCAGATAAACCAAGGTTCTGGCCAGTATGCGGTCGGGCGTGTCGCTCCCCCTGTAAGCCTTAGATATGAAGGCGTTTATAGTCTCCTCCAACACCCGGGCGAACTCCCTCTTAACGCTCCGGGGGTCGTTGGGGTCGCACGTGCCACAGATCCTGCCGAACCTCTCAATAACGTCGTCGGAGACGTCAAACCTGTACTCGTGTTTGTACTTTCCTATTTTCAGGATAATCTTCATATCTCCCTATCTCTGTCTTCCTTTACACCCTCTAAAGAGGCCTTCATCAGGACCACCTCTACACCGAGGCGCACTATAGCATCCGTTAAGTACTCTAAAACGGTTCGGGGCTTACTGCTGGCAGCTCGCGTTTCCTCCAGAACCCTGAACACCAGGGACTCAACCTTCGCGAGATATACGTCGGCGTTCTCCGGCACCTCCGGGGAATACCTCACGTTCTTAACCTTAAACACGACCGCGCGCCTCTTGGGTTCCATTACTCCTCCACGAGGGAGCCTATGGCTTCGTCTATCGCCCTCAGCTCACTTATAGCCTTGTCCAGCTTCTCCTTAAGGTCGGCGTTCTTCTCTCTGAGGTCAGCGTTCTCATCCTCCAGCCTCTTTATCTTCTCCAGAGCCTCTTTGTAAGCCTTCTGCATCTCTCTGTACTTTTGGGCTAACTTCGTTACCTTGTCTGCTAAGCTCTCGCGAGATTCCAGCATGACGTACTACCTCCTTAGGCTGAACTTCCTCTCTATGCGCTCGGTTATCTCTTCCACCACTCCCCTCAGCTCCTCATCGCTCAAGGGCGAGTGTGCCGGCCTTATGACGAAGCGGTAAGTATAACTCCTGCTGTCGGGGGGAACGGGATCTCCCTCGTAGATGTCTATCAGGGAAACGCTCTCAACGGGGAGTCCCCTCACGACCTCCCTGACGTACCTATCCACCTCGTAGAAGGGGACTTCCTTGGGGGCCACGAGGGAGACGTCCTTAACGGAAGAGGGCAGGGTGGAGAAGCGTTCGTACCGTACCTCGGATCCGGGAAGTATCCTCACGTACCACACGTAGGCCCGGGCCTTAAGGCCGAACCTCTTACCTATCCTGTGCTTCACGGCACCTATCTCGCCCACCTTCTCCCCTCCGTACGTTATTTGTGCGCTCAGGTCCGGATGCAAGTCCGGATCCTCGGAGGGTACCGTGAAGGCCACGTCCCATCCGAACCTGTCCAGCAGGGAGTCAAGGAAGAACTTGGCATCGTAATATTGGGCGGGGGAGGTTATACCGAAGACCACGTACCTACTTTCGCCTCCCCGGGAATCGTAAAGGCGCACTATGGAGAAGAGGGGTACCCCCTGATTCCCTATACGGTAGTTGTAGGATAGGGGTTTGAGTATGTGGGGAAGGGGGGACCCGGGCAGAAGGGAGAAGGACTCGTTAAACTCGCTAATAACCCTAAGGGAGTGGTTCTCCCCCAGCTCCTTAGGGGAGAAGAGACCGGGACTGATGACCTCGTAGGCTCCAAGGGACGCCAGATGCACCCTTATCTCGTCCTCGTACCGATCTCTGGGTCTGGGAGGGAGGGGGGTTTCGGGGGGTACGTACGGCGGGAGGTTGTCGTAGCCTATCACACGGGCCACCTCCTCTATCACGTCCTCCTGCAGGGATACGTCAGTTCTATGCTCCGGCTCAACGACGTATATACCTTCCTCCGTTCTCCCCTCCACGTTGAAACGGAGCCTGTGGAGTATATCCTCAAGGTCCTCCGGGATATAGCCCAGGTACTTCCTTAGCTTTTTAAAGGAGACGAACACTCTCCTCGGCCTCCGAACCTCTCCGATAGCTACGGGCCTTCCGTACTCCGCGCCCACCCATTCCTTCAGGAGGTTGGCGGCGTAGAGGGATCCGGGGAACACCAGACGGGGGCTCACGTTCCTCTCAAACCTCCGGGAGGACTCCGTGCGTACGTTCAGGGTTATGGAGGCGAACCTGATGGCATCGGGTTTGAAGTGGGCGCTCTCAAGATACACCACCTCCGTATCCTCGTAGGTTCCGCTCTCCTCCCCTCCTATCACGCCGGCCACGGCCAGAGGCTTCTCCTCGTCGGCGATGAGCATGATCCCCCCGGGCAGGACGTACTCCTTCCCCTCAAGGGAGACGAACCTCTCCCCCTCGCGAGATGGCCTTACCACTACCTTACCTTTAACCTTGCGGGAGTCAAAGGCGTGAAGGGGTTGCCCTAAGAGGTAGGCCACCCAGTTCGTGGAGTCTACGGCCGGGTTGATGGCGTTGAATCCTACAAGATGGAGCCTGAACCTTATGTCCTTAGGTGTCTCGCCCTTTCCGAGTCTTATTACGCGCAGGGTATACAGGTCGCACCTATCATCCTGCACCTCAACGGGGAAGGTCTCGTCAAGGGTGCTTTTCTCCTCTATCTCCAGGTCCACGAAGGGTACGCCCGTCATGGCGGAGACCTCTATGGCCAGACCGCGCACGCTTAACAGGTCCGGTCGGTTGGGGGTGATGTAGAGCTGGAGTACGGTCTCGTCCAGCAGGAACTCCTCCCTGTAGCGCTCTTCGTCTTCCACACGGGCGAGGTGAAGGCTCTTCCCCTCAAGTCCCAGCTCCTCCGCCGATAGGAACATGCCCTCGGAGGCCCTCCCTCCTATCTCCTTCGGGGGCAGGTCGGCCCACAGGAGGACCTCCCCCTCCCTCACCGTATCGGTAGTCGCCACGCTCTTAACCACATCTCCAACCTTCGCCTTGACCCACCGTACCCTCCCGGTGTCCTCAACGGAGAGAACCCGGGCCGGGAGGATACGACCGAACCTCTCTCCGACCCTCTCGCGGCCTTCTACCTCAACTCCCGCTCTCTCCAGCGCCTCTACGACGTCGCTTTCGTCCAGTTTGGCATCCAAAAACCTTAAGATATCCCCAATTATAACCCTCAAAGCGAAAAAATTATACGGTGGGAAGGTGCGGCGTCAATCCCGCTGGCGACAGGCTTTCAGGAACCTCCTGTAAAAACGCATCCTGTAAGGCTCCACCATCCCGTTCACCTCCCGGAGTATGGCCGGGTCCACCTCCTCACCTCTGTTGCACCTTATTATGATAAGGTGGAGATAGACCTCCGGCAGGTTAAGGTCGTCCTCCGGCAGGGACTCCACCGCCTTCCTCACGAGGTCGGCGGCTCTGGAGGTTTTACCTAAGAGGAAGTAGACCCACCCCTTCGTGTCCAGTATGTGGTCAAGCTTACACAGGGAGTAGGCCCTATCCACTATAACTTTAGCCGTATCAAGGCGGTAGGAGGTAAGGGCGAGGGCGTACGCCCAGTTGTTGAGGACGGCCGCTAACTCGCAGTCCTTCATTTTGAATCCGTAGTGTTTTACGAGGTAGGAGTACATGGCGTGGGCGCTGTCGGGCATGCCGAGTAGGGTGTAGGTATCCCCCAGATCAAACCAGAAGTTAAGGCTGTCCGGATACCTGTCCTTCAGGCCCCTCATTACGCTGAGGGCAAAACGGAGGTCCCCCCGGCTACGGGCGTACCAGTAGGCCTCAAGGTTGAGGGGCACGTTCCCGGGATCTATCTTAACGAGCTTACGGTAGTACTCCATGGCCCTCCTGCCGTCTCCAACCTTCCGGTAAAAACGGGCGAATATCCACATGCCCAGGGGGTCTCTCCTGTCCCTCTCTCTGAGCAGGTATCCGAACTTGCGGGGGTTGTCCGTGGTATAGGATAGCAGAAAGGCGTAGGCCAGACGGTAGTCGTCGTCCTCCGGCGCCAGCTCGTAGGCCCTGCGGGCGTGCTTTAAGGCCGTTAAGGTATCCCCCCTTCGCAGGAAGGCGTGCATGAGCAGATTCCGGGCCTTGGGGTCGTCCCCTCTGACGGCCAGGTAGTGCGCTATCTCCCTTATCCCCTCGTTTAGGCGGAGGGTGTCGGAGGACATGATCAGGGCGTAGCCGTAGTGGAGGTTGGGCCTGCTGAAGCCCAGGTCGTCGTACATGGCCGCCAGAAAGGATAGGGCGTCCTCACCCCTCCGCCGGGCCAATAGGTCTGCTATGCGGAACCCTACCACCGTATCCTTCCGTATGGAGTAGGCCTCCTTGTAGTACCTTAGGGCCTTTTCGCTATCGTGGAGTTTGTCGTAGCACGTACCCAGAGCCAGATAGAACCTCCTCCTCTCGTATACGTCCTCCGGGCTCTCATCCCCAAGGGTACGGAAGTAGGTCAGGGCGGAGTCGCACATACCGAGGCGGGCGAAGAGAATGGCCGTATTTCTAACCACCTCCACGGTGCGCTTCAGGGAGAGGGAGAGGCGGTACATCTTGAGGGCTTTGTTAAGGTCGTCGTAATTCTCGTATATCTCCCCCACTAAACCCACGACCTCTGGCATGGAGTCTATCCTGCTCCAGTACCTCCGCAGGACCCTCTCAAAGGCTCCCTCGTCGTCCGGGTGTTTTACGAAGGTCAGAAAGAAGAACTTCTTCCAGACGTAGGGGTCCGTGGTCCCGGACTCAACCAGCGCCGTGGTGAGGCTGTCGTAGTTGAGGTGAAGGTCCCTCGCCAGAATCACCTTAAGACTGTCCGGTAGGAGGTGAAGGCTATCGCGAAACATCCGGAGGGCGGCCGCCGAGTCCTCGTAGTAGAGCATCCTTATGCGTACGAATAGGTCCTCCGGAGCAGCGAGTATCAGGGCCAGTATCATCGCAGGATGACCTTCACCGTCTTCGTAAAGTTGCCCGCCCTCGCGCTCACGAAGTAGACGCCCGCCGGAAGGT
The DNA here is from genome assembly GCA_964473735.1 of uncultured bacterium. Taxonomy (GTDB): domain Bacteria; phylum Hydrothermota; class Hydrothermia; order LBFQ01; family LBFQ01; genus JAADCS01. The sequence goes on along the minus strand of CAYYQD010000019.1, from coordinate 18,858 downwards.
CAAGCCTGATGGGGACCCTATACTTCCCGCTCACCGACACTCTCCGGGTTAGCACCCTTCTGCCCGCCACAGTATAAATTTTAACCCTGACCTCTCCGTAATGCCAACCCCTTATTACTACCCCCCCCTTAAGGGGCACCACTGATAGGCCGATGCGGTTATGGGCCTCCAGCTCTCCCACCCCCACGACGGAGGTATCCGGCATCTCAAGGGCGCCGTACCCGGAGTTCCACCTGTTCCCTCTAACCATGGGCCAGCTCAGGCGGGTGTATCTTCCCAGCTTCCAGCAGTTGAGATGGTGTCCGCTCGTATGGACGCAGAGCTCCACTAAGCTGTCCCCGTCTAAGTCGTACAGTAGAGGCCCTCCCTGTACCACCTCCTCCCTGAAACGGTCCCCATGACCCAGGTTTATGGGGAAGCCTAATAGGTTTCCGTAGTACGTCTTACCCCAGAGGACGCTCCTTCCGGAGGAGAAGAATACCTCCTCCTTCCCGTCCCCATCCACGTCTCCGGCCACGAACCTACGGCCCCTCGGATGGATGTCGTCGTGGTGGGCGAGGAGCACCGCTCCGTCCCCGTCCTCAACTATCAGGTCGTACATGTTCAAACGGGCGTACTCCCAACCGGAGGTGCCGTCCCACTCAAGGGGCATGGTCACGTCCGCCTCGGGCAGGATGGGGAAGGGTACCGTATCCAGACTCCAATCGTCCGGATCAAAGATTACGGCACCGATGGCACCGTTCAGGAGGACTTCCGGACGCCCGTCCCCGTCGGCGTCGTATATACGGCTTCCCACGTAGGTGATGGTGGGAAGAACGACCGTCGTATCGGAGCAGTCGGAGTTCAGCAGGACGATGTTCCGCCCGGTAGTGTTCCCTTTAGCTACCACCTCCCACCTTCTGTCCCCGTAGAGGTTCGCCGCCGACATGTACTCGTCCGCCCACACGTACGGGCCGCAGGAGTTTATAAGGGTCCCGTCTCCGTCGTAGAAGAGGACCCTATCCGCCACCTTCACGGCCACGTCGGGGTAGGGGCGACCTGTAAATAAGCCGAGGACCACCGGCCCCGTAGGAACGTTCGGAAGCGGTACCCGGTGCTCAAGGGTACCGTCGGGGGATAGGAAGATGAGGGAGGGGGAGGAACCCGCCACCCCGAAAACGACCTCGTACTCCCCGTCCCCGTCCACGTCCCCGATGGCCGGCGGGGCGGAGATCTCCGTAAGGCTCGGAAGGGAATCTACCGCGTACCTCCACAGCAGTTCCCCGGAGGAGGAGAAGACGCTCACGTAGTTATACACGGAGGGGACGACCAGCTCGTACCCCGGGGAGGGGAGGAGGTCGGCGGCCAGTAGGTGGGCCCTGTATCCGCCGAAGAGGACGTCCCGGGAGAAGAGGAGAGGGGGGTTGGGACGCTGACATACGGGTGAGGAGGGGGAGCCCAGTACCCCACCGAGTACGGGGGAGACCCGGTAGCAACGCACCTCCCAGCCGGAATACCCATCCTCAACCGTGTTCCACCCACCGGGCAGTACGGATAGGACCCTCCAGCCGTCCCCCGTATCCACCTCCACCACGGTACCGTCCCACTTACCGTTCCAAATCAGGCGTACGTATCCGTCCCCCGGCTCCGCTCTTAGCGTTGGAGGGGAGGGCAGGAAGGTGGGAAACAGGATAGAGGCGTAGGAGGTGTCTCCCTCCGCGTCGGCTATAGTGAATCCCATCGCTTCCCCCGGGGATAGGGGAGAGGGGAGTAGTACCGTGGCGCTATCTACGGTTTCGGGGTCCAGAGTGTGCGGTGATACTACGGATAAGGGTGAAACGTCCCCACCGACGAAGGAGACGGACAGGCCCGTCGCCCTCCCGTGGCCGGAGTTCAGGATGAGGAGCCGGAGGGTATCTCCGGAGTACCTCGCTCCCAAGAAGGACAGGGCAGGTCCCCTGCCCACGGCGTAGAGGGTGTCTCCGGGGTCGGAGCATGTGGGACATCTGACGTAAACGTGGGCCACTACCTTTACGTCTCCCCTGAAGCGTTCTACAGGTACGGATAAGCTGAAGGGCACGGAGTCCCCGACCGGAACCGTACCGACGTAGAGCGAGTCCGACGGCAGGTGTGAGATCCCCCTAAGGATTACCCACACGCTGTCCGCTGGAGAGGAACCCCCGTACAGGAGGCCCGACAGGGTTAGGGTGTCCCCCGAGGAGAGGGTGTCGGGGTGGGAGTACCGAAGGGTGATACGGGATGGTCCGTAGGATAGGGAGGACACGTACGGAACGTACCCTTCCGCGTATATCCCTACCTTTATCTCCCCGGCGTGGGCTCCCCTTAAGGGAGCGGACAGGTTGCCCGATGCGTCCGCCCTCCACCTGCCCACGACCCTGCCGTCCTGAAGGACGGAGACCAGAGCACCGGGCGGGGCACCGGACACCACCAGCGTATCTCCGGAGACGGATAGAGACGCAGAGATGGGAGTCGGAACCGACCTGTAGAGGCGTAGGGATGGGTCCCCTATCAGGCCGTAGCTCATGGCCTCATACACGTACGAGAAGTAGTACCCTACAGCGGCGGCGAAGTGCTTGGCGTACAGATCTACCAAGCCGGCGAAGAATCCGGAGGTGTCAAGGTAGGCCTCCCTGAAGGCGGATGCCACCATTGGGAGGGCCGTACCGGGGGAGCTCTCCTTGGAAGGGCCGTAGGAGGCTATACTCTTACCCTCTTTGTATATCATTGCGTTGATGGAGTTGGTGTTGGGGGAATTCACCAGACACCCCATGTGCATCCAGAACACGGGTGCGCTGTCCGTACGGAGGCGGGGTATGTCCTGCACCAAGAACGGAACGGTTACCGTGTCAATATTCACTATGAAGGTGCGGTAGTTGGAGTGGGAGAAGGCCATCACGAAGGAGACACGGGAGACCGAATCCACGAACTCCTGAAGGCTGACGTCCCTCGCCGGTGAGTCCATCTCGCACAGGGAGTCGTGGGGTAGGGAGGTAGGGAGGTAGGAGGCCATGGTGCCAACGGTACCGCAGGCGTCGTTATCCACGAGGAACCTTGAGGCGAAGAGCAGGATGTTGGGTGGGTGGGTGTATGGGTAGTGGCTCTCGTAGGATATGACCTTTCTCACCATCTCCATAGCCTCGGGAAGGTCCGTAGCGGGCATCCTGCCCACGGCCACGTCCATCCACAGGTCAAGGCTATCGGCGAATTCACCGAAGTTCCAGTCTCCGTTGCGGTTCCAGTCCCCGTCCAGACACCCGTAGTACGCGTCGCTCTGCATCTCGTCCCCGTAGTCGTAGGGCCAGGGCGAGGGTAGTTGAAGGCGGGGGGATGGGACGTGGAACCTGTCCCCCCCTATCAGGAGGAACTTTATCCCCCACGTGCGGTACAGGTAGCGCACGAAGTTCCTTATCCTCTCTGCGGGGGTGCGACCGGGAAAGGTCAGGGCATCGTTTAGGGTGAATACGGCCGTCCTTATACCCGTTAGGTTTTTGAATTCGGCCAAAGTATCAAAGGCGGGTTTCAGGTCAGATGTCGTCAGGATAGCCAAATCAAGGGAGTCCGTTCCCGGCAAACTCTGGGGCTCACCTCCACCCATCACCCGGACGTCAAGGGTTATCCGGCGGTTCCTGTAAAAGTGCTTCCCCTCGCGGCTTATCTCAAAGAGGAGGAGGGTGGCCTTACGCTTTCCCCTGTAGGTTCCGTACCTTACCACGAAGGGGGAGGAGGGCACCTCCCTCGGCTCCTTCGGGTACAGCTTTCCGTCCAGAGTACGGAAGGTCGGTGTTATCTTCGGTTTAATTTCAACTCTATCAACGCTCACCAATCTCACCTCCAACCTCCCGCCGGGGGGAAGGTCGTACGTGATGTACCTGACCCTACCCTCCGGAACGCCCGGAATCTTAAGGGTTAAGGCTCCCTCAAACCCGACGTTCAGGGTGTGAGAGAGTACAAAGAGAAAGGGCATACGTGCCCTATTTTAAGGGTGCCGTGGGCCCCTTTTAACCGCCTTTGCCCAGCGCTATCTCCTTGGCTAAGAGTACATCCTCCAGAATGAGGTCCTTGAGTCTGGGGTTCCGCAGGGCGGCGGCCGGATGGTAGGTGCATACCCCGGGTACGCCGTAGCGGGTGCTGTGGGCCTTGCCCCGTATCTCCTTCATGGAGGGGTTGTCCGTCCTCCCTAAGATGTAGAAGGAGCTGTACCTTCCCAGACACAGTATGACCTTAGGCTGCACCAGTCTTATCTGGAACTCAAGGTAGGGGGAGCAGGCCCTTATCTCGTCGGGGAGGGGATCCCGGTTGTTGGGGGGGCGACACTTCAGGACGTTGGCTATGTAGAAGTCCCTCTGACGATCCAGACCCGCTTCCTCTATTATCCGGGTCAGGAGCTGGCCGGCCCTACCGACGAAGGGCTTACCCTTCAGGTCCTCGTCCCTACCGGGGGCCTCCCCCACGGCCATTATGGGGGCGAAGGGGCTTCCGTCCCACACCACCACTCTGGTCCTGCGCAGGTGCAGGCGGCACCTCTTACACTCCTCAACCTTTCGGGTTAGCTCGTCGTGTATCCGGAGGCGGTTCTCCGTCTTCAGGATGAGTTCGTTAAGACCGAGCCCGCGCAGGATTTCGTCGTTCATGTCTCCTCCTCGTGGGGTGTTGAGACTACGGCGTAGAAGCCGAGCCATACGATGAGGACGAGGATCACGATGCGGGCCGCCCACTGCCCTGTACCGCCGGTTATCAGCATGCTGGGGTCCTTCAGGTTCTGGGTGACCCACATGACGGTTATGATGGCGAGGAAGCCCAAGGAGACGGTACCGGTCAGGTAGGGCAACCATCCGGGTAGTTTTATCTGGGCCCCCTTGTTCAGCTCCCTGTGGAAGTTCTCAGGTCCGAACACCCAGACGAACAGTATCACTTCCAGAAGTCCGAAGAGGATGAGCATAAAGCTGCCGGCCCAGAAGTCCAGCTCGTCTATGAACTTGGGCAGGAATATGGAGAAGTGGGCGCCGACTACTACGGTTATCATGGCCACGGCTACGGCCCTGGTGTGGCTCCAGCGGAGCTCGTCCTCAAAGAAGGTTATCAGGGGCTGTATGAGGGCTACGGAGGAGGTGAAGGCGGCTATGAAGAGCAGGAAGAACCACAGGAAGGAGTAGAACTGGCCACCGGGGAGGGAGTTCAGGGCGGCCGGCATGCTCATGAAACCTATACGGAAGGTCCCGGCGGAGGCCAGCTCGGATATGCTGGCGGGTCCGAAGAAGACGAAGGCGGCCGGTATGGCTATGGCGGACCCTAAGACCACCTCAACGAACTCGTTGGTGCTGGCCGTGGCCATCCCGGTCACCACTATGTCGTCCTTCTCCCTGACGTAGGAGGCGTAGGTGGCTATTGCCCCCATGCCCAGGGATAGGGTGAAGAAGATCTGTCCGGCGGCCTCAACCCACACCTTGGCGTCAAATATCCGGGAGAAGTCGGGCTTCCATATAAACTCAAGGCCCTTGAGGGCGCTCCAGTGGTCGTTGGGTCCTCTGGAGAAGAAGATGACTACGGCCAAGAAGATGGCCATAACTATCAGCAGGGGCATTCCGTATCTGGCTAAGACCTCAATCCCGTACCTGACCCCCCGCTGAAGTACGTACCAGTTCAGGAGGACGGTTATCCAGAATACGAGGTAGGCGAAGGGGGTGGGTCGCGTGTACTCCGCCAAAAAGGCCCCGAAGGGCCGTAGAGCCTCGGCGGTGTTGGTCGTCTTTATGGGTTCGGGGAGCCATCCGAACAGGGCGCTCAGGGAGAAACCTAAGGTCCACGACTCTATGTACAGGTAGTACATTATGATGAGTACGGGGGCCGCTACCCCCACCACCCCTATCAACCTGCCCAGCATCTTGGCCCGCCGCGACTTAAAGAGAGTCCCTATTATTCCCACGGTTGATCCGTGTCCTTTAGCACCACCGTACCTGCCGGCCATCCACTCCACCCACATCAGGGGCAAACCGAGTAGGGCCAGGGAAACTAAGTAGGGGATGATGAAGGCCCCACCGCCGTACAGGGCTACCTTTGAGGGGAAGCGTAGCAGGTTCCCGAGACCGACGGCGTTCCCTGCTGTGGCCAATACGGCGCCGATGCGGGATCCCCAATGTTGTCTCACTCTTTTGGCCATAGTCGTCTATTGTAATGAAGAAGCTTTCCCCTTCAGCCCTTTACCACTATCATCGGTCTGCTCCGGGCTACTATCTTGGACAGTCCCTCTCCCTCCACCACCTTCACCACCTCCTCGGCGTCCTTGTAGGCCTCCGGTATCTCCTCAAGGATGGTGGCCTTACTGCTGGCCCGGATTACTATCCCCCTCTCCTGAAGCCTCCGCTTCACCTCCCCCACGCTGAACATCCTCTTGGCCTTGCGGCGGGAGAGTACCCTACCGGCACCGTGGCAGGTGGAACCGAAGCTCTTCTCCATTGAGCCGGGCATACCCACCAGGACGAAGGAGTACCTCCCCATATCCCCCGGTATTATCACGGGCTGGCCCACGTCCCTGTAGGCCTCGGGTATCTCCGGTCTGCCAGCGGGGAAGGCCCGGGTCGCCCCCTTGCGATGGACCAGGACATCCACGACCTTTCCGTCTATCTCGTACCTCTCAAACTTGGCTATGTTGTGGGCTACGTCGTAGAGGAGGTGCATACCCAAATCGTCGGCCGGCCTCTTGAACACCTCCTCAAAGGCCCTCCTGACGTTGAAGGTTATGAGCTGTCTGTTGGCGAAGGCGTAGTTGGCGGCGGCGGCCATGGCCTTCAGGTAGTTCCTGCCCTCTTTACTGGTTATGGGGGCGCACGCCAGCTGTTTGTCGGGTACCTTTATCCTGTACTTGCTTTCCATTACCGAGAGCATCACGGAGATGTAGTCGTCTGCTATCTGGTGGCCGAACCCCCTGCTGCCGCAATGTACCATGACGACCACCTGACCTTTAAAGAGGCCGAACCTCTCGGCCACCTTCCTGTCGTATATCCTGTCTATCACCTGTACCTCAAGGAAGTGGTTTCCGCTCCCCAAGGTTCCTAACTGATCCGCTCCCCTCTGTCTCGCCCTCCGGGACACTTTGGAGAAGTCCGCCCCCTTGAGTTTTCCGTTCTCCTCTATGTAGTTCAGGTCCTCTTCCCATCCGTACCCGAGCCCGACCATGTAGGCAGCCCCCTCGTGGGAGACTCCCTCAAGGTCCTTCTTGCTGGCCCGGAAGGGACCGCCAACGCCGACGCCGGAGGGGACGTAGGAGTAGAGCTTGTTGGCCAGCCTGTCCGCCACCTCCCTGACCTCCTCCTCAAGGAGGTTGGTCTTTATGAGCCTAACACCGCAGTTTATGTCAAAGCCTATTCCTCCGGGGGAAACTACACCATCCTCCACCCTGAAGGCGGCCACACCTCCGACGGGGAAGCCATAGCCCCAGTGGATGTCGGGCATCCCTATGGAGTACTTCACTATACCCGGCAGGGTGGCCACGTTCGCCACCTGTTCAAGGGCCTCCTCCTCCGGCATTATGGAGGCGCTGGTAAATATCAGGCCCGGTACCCTCATCCCCGGTTTGTAGTCCGGGGGGAGCTCGTACATGAACCGGCCTACTCTCTTAAGGTTACCTCTCGCTCCCACGTAAGGGATTGTAAGGTGGGGTGGTGGGGCAGACGGGGGTATAATAGAGGGTTAGTTTGGATATTTTTATCGTACGGCCTCGGTTTAACGCCTGACAGACCATCTGACCGTACGTTGAACTCAAAGATGTATATCCCGGGTGCATTAGAGTAGTATCACTTGTGTGGATTTTATACCCAAAGTGGTACCCCATCGTAAAAGTGGAACTCTCCCCGTCTTAGAACGACCTTTAACAGTAATCGCGGGACAAACCCCTCCCGTTGTATAATCTCCGGATGATTATGGCTGTAGTAAGCGTATCCAGACCGGCCGACCCCTTCGCCTGGCTCAAGGACACGACCAGGAAGGATCCGAAGGTCATAGCCTTCCTGAAGGAGGAGAACGGGAGGACGGAGAGGTTCCTATCCGACACGAAGAAGCTTCAGGAGAGACTCATAAAGGAGTTCAAAAGCAGAATACAGGGGACCTACGAGACCTACCCCTTCCGGATAGGGGGGTACCTCTACTACCGCAGGTACGAGGACGGTAAAAACTTCCCCATCGTTCTTAGGAAGAAGTCCCTTAGAGGCAAACCGGAAGTAATCCTTGACTGGAACCTCTTAGCCGAAGGCCACGACTTCTTCTACCCCGGTGGCTGGGAGGTGAGCAGGGACGGGCGGTACTTGGCCTTCTCTTACGACATATCCGGAGGGGAGAACTTCGCCCTTTACGTAAAGGACCTGAAGACGGGGGAGGTAATAGACAGCATACCCCGGGTATCGTGGGGAGAGTTCCTATGGACCAGGGACAACAGGCTGATATACGTCGTGGAGACCGAAAAGACGAAACGCCCCTACAGGGTACTCATCCATACCCTGGGTGAGGACGCAAGCGGGGACAAGGAGCTGTTCAGGGACGACAACGAATCCTACTTCGTGGGCATATACTCCTCCCTTGACGGGTACGTGTTCGCCTCATCCGGAAACACCGAGAGCAACATCACCTCCCTAATATACCCCTACAGAAAGGACTTCTACCCGAGGAAGAAGGGGGTGAAGTACTGGGTATATCACGGCGACGGTAAGTTCTACGTTCTCACCAACGAAGGGGCGGAGAACTACAGGGTGCTTGAGATGGACGAGAAGAACGGAGAGGAGAGGGAGATAATCCCGGAGGAGAAGGACGTACCCATTGAAGACATAACCGTATTTAAGGACTTCATCGCCCTGCAGGAGAGGTACGAGGGCCTTACCGCCGTAAGGATATACGACAGAAAGACAGGGAAGACCCACAGGATCAAGTTCAAAGAGGACGCCTACACTGTAGGTCTGTCCGGAAACTACGAGTACGAGACGGACAGCATCCGCCTCCTTTACACCTCCCCCACAACGCCCAAAAGCGTATATTTCTACAACGTCAGGACGGGGAAACTCCGCAAACGCTGGCAGGAGCCCGTACCCAATTACGATCCGAAGAGGTACAAGGTGGTCAGGTTGTGGGCCCGCAGCTACGACGGGGTGAAGTTCCCCATTACGCTGGTCTATCGGAAGGACAAGTTCCGCAGGGACAGGAAACATCCCGTCCTCCTGACCGGGTACGGGGCGTACGGCTCACCGTTTGACCCCTACTTCAACCGCTACGTTATATCCCTGCTTGACAGGGGATTCGCCTACGCCATAGCCCACATAAGGGGAGGGGGGGAGTTCGGTGAGAGGTGGCACAGGGAAGGTAAGTTCCTGAAGAAGAAGAACAGCATATACGACTTCGTGGAATCTGCGGAGTACCTCATAATAGACGGATGGACGGATAAGGGCCGCATAGCCATAACCGGCGCCAGCGCCGGCGGGATAATAGTGGGAGGGGCCCTGAACCTCAAGCCCTACCTATTCGGGGCGGCCGTCGCCGTGGTACCCTTCGTGGATGTCCTCAACACCATGCTGGACCCCAACCTCCCCCTTACGGTACCGGAGTACGACGAGTGGGGGAACCCGGAGAATCCACAGTTCTACGAGTACATAAAGTCCTACTCACCGTACGACAACGTAAAACCCGACTCCTTCCCCCCCATTCTGGCCACCGCCGGCCTTCACGACCCCCGCGTCGGGTACTGGGAGCCGGCCAAATGGGTCCTTAAACTCCGCCAGAACAACTTAGCGCACACCCCTATACTCCTCTGGACGGACTTAGAGGCGGGGCACCTAGGAAGGGCAGGGAGGTACCGGTACATGCAAGAGGTGGACATGCGGTACGCCTTCATCCTAAAGGTCCTTAAGGGCAAACGGTAGGCAAATTACCCGGTACCACTTTCCTTAGTTTTATACCCAGAGTGGTACCCCCTGAGAGTAGAATGGGTCGTTGAAGGGGGAGAGGGATGGACAGTCCTCGGTATGTGAAAGGACCCATCTTTCAGTACGCCTTCGCCGATGCCGATAATCCCGGCCGATGGTATCACTTCTGCTGGATTTATACCCAAAGTGATACCCCATTCGGGAGTACTTACGATAACACAACCCCCCGTGTGTAGTACCCGGCGCGCGGAAAAATGTGGCCACCCTTCAGGAAAAGGGTAGCATATTCCGAACAGGTTATGAGATAGGGATTCGTAAAACCTTCTACCTCCCCGTGTAGAATACCCTCCATGTGGATACTGACCGTAAGGTACGAGTTTGATGCGGCTCACAGGCTACCGGAGATAGAGGGGCAGTGTAAGAATCTCCACGGCCACAGGTGGAAGGTAGAGGCTAACGTGCGCTTCAGAGAGCTGGATAGGTCCGGTGTGGCCGTTGACTTCAAGAAGATAAAGGCGGATATACACTCCCTTGGCCTTGACCACACCTACCTCAACGAGGTTATGGACGTTCCCCCGAGCGCGGAGAACGTGGCGAAGTTTATATACGACCACCTCAAGGCGATGGGGTACGACGTCGTATCCGTCAGGGTGTGGGAGACCCCGAACTACGCCGCTACCTACACCGAAGGGTGATGGACAGGATAAGGCGGGCGTACGAGAGGTACCTCAAGGCACCGAGAGGAGAGAAGGGCAGGGTACTGTCCGATCTCGCCAAGAAGCTCCGGATGAGCGAGTCCAAGCTCCGGAGGATATTCCGGGAGAGGTACGGCAAGAGCAGGAGGGTGAGGAAGCGACCCACCAGCTACAGCAGGGACGACCTGCTTTACGCCATACACTTCGCCCGGAAAAAGAAAGTATCCCTGCTGTACGCCTGCAGCCACCTGGTGCGCTCCCGAAAGGTGGTCAGGAGGTCCTACGAGGAGGTTAAGGACCCGGTAAGGGCGTTCTATCTGGCCGTAATAAGGTTCATAAGGGCATCCAACTCAAACGTTCCCAGAGGTATGAAGGTGGGTAAGAACGCCCTGAAAGTGGCTCTTATGGGATCCGATATGAGCGAGGCGGAGAAGTTCCTGATAACCATGGCTTTGGACGGCCTGCTTACAACCTCTTCCCCTCTGGGCGACGAGGAGGAGAGGGTACTCCTATCCCTGCTGAAGCGGGGGTACCTATCCTTGAGGAGGGGAAAGTACTTCATAACTCCAAAGCTCAAGTACGAGGTCTTAGGGGATGGCCTACCTTAGAGGCCCGGACTGGTTTAACCCCTACGCGTGGGTAGTATCCCTCCTTAGACTCCGAAGTACCCCACGGAGTCCCGCGCTCCCATCCGTAGGCGTGGGAAACCTGAGGACCGGGGGAACGGGTAAGACCCCTTTAGTCCTTGAGCTGGTAAAGAGGCTACCGGACCCGGCCGTAGTGACTTTAGGGTACAGGAGGAGGTACCGGCGGGGGTGCTTCACGTCGGAGGAGCATCCATCTCCGGATTACTTAGGGGACGAGGGGTTCATGCTGTACAAGAAGGGAGGCGTCCCCGTAATAGCCTGTAAGGACAGGTTTAAGGGGGCGGAGATGGCCAGGACCTTGGGTGCCAGAACGGTGGTTTATGACGACGTCTTCCAGTACTTCGGCATCAGACCCCACGTTAGCATACTACTTCTACGACCTTCCGACGTCGGAGCCTACACCCTTCCCTTCGGCCCTCTCCGGGAGCCTTTCGGAGCCTACCGCTTCGCGGACCTGCTTACCTTCAACTTCAAGCTTGACCCTCCATCTCCGCTTCCGGATTTGGGAAAACCCACCTTCACGATGAGGTACAGGGTGGAGGGGATGGTAAAGGACGGGGAGGTACTCCCTCTTAAAGGGCAGAGGGTGTTCGTCTTCTGCGCCATAGCCGACCCCATGAGCTTCATCAGGGCGGTCAGGGAGGGAGGGGCGGTGATCGTGGGGAAGAGAATTTACCCGGACCACTGGTGGATACCGAAGGGTGAGGTGGAGAGCATAGTGCGTAAGGCGGAGGCCCTTAACGCCGTTCCACTGTGTACGGAGAAGGACTACTACCGTCTTGGATACCCCTCACTCCCTTACCTGAAGGTGTCTCTGGATGTGGATGAGGGTCTGTTCTCCGAGGTCCTGAGACGGCTAAAACCCTTCCTGTGATCACTCCTCACGCTCTATGAGGACCTCCACCCTCTCAAGGGCCTTTTTAGCCTCTTTGAAGTTGGGGTCTATCTTCAGGGCTTTCCTGAAGAAGATCCGGGCGCTCTCAAGGTCCCCCTCCGAGTAGTACTGGAGCCCCCGTTTGTAGAACGCCAGAGCGAGGGGGTCCCGCATACTCGCCAGCCTCTCCTCCAGCTCCCGGGTGACCTTTGAGAGGGCTTTACGTTTCCTGTTCAGGTGTATCTCAACCTCCGGCCTCTCCTCCTCGGCCTTAACGAAACGTTTGAAACGCCTGTGGGCGGAGAGTACGGCGGTGTAGGGCAGGCATACGTGCCCGTCTATCATACGGTCCTTAAGGAGTTCGTAGAACCGTACGTTCATTCTGACGCCCTTTAACTTCGCAAGGACGAGGGTATCGTTCTCGTAGGCCTTCCTCTCAAGGTACAGGCTGTCCGTGGGTGTCCTGTCCCTTATCTGGCCAACGCACACCTCAAGGGCGTCGTAGTAGGACATGTTCTTCAGCTTGGAGACCCAGTCGGCCAACCTCTTCCTCCGGCGGCCGAGGGAGTGGGAGCTGTCGGTCAGGTAAATGAGGCCGGAAACTATCTCGTACTTACTTCCCCTGCGCTTCACCCTTATGGGGGCGAAACCGTCGCACTTAAGATAGCCGCCGGAGAGCTCACAGGGTAGGGTTAGACTTCCCCTAAGGAAGTTCAGAAACAGTACCTCCTCAAACCGGCCGGGGTTGTGGAAAACGCGCTCGTACCCTTCAAACTCCCCCCTCCTCCAGCGCTCTAAGGCCCTCTCAAGCGGATCCTCTCCAACTACGATACCACCCACCGACAGAGACGGGGGCCCGTATATAACGAAGTAGAGGGCCACTCCGCCCGCGCCAAATAGCGCGAGGAACAGGGCCACCGCTCCGACTATCAGGGGCCACCTTCTCATTTCCCCCTCTGGGAAAGGGCGAGCATGCGCTCTATGGGAACTCGGGCCCTCTCGGCGATCTCCGGGGGTACCTTCACCTCATAGACCTCCTCCTCAAGGGACCTTACGAGTTTGTCTACGGTTATCATCTTCATGTACTCGCACACCATGTCCTCCCGCAGGGGTTTGAGGCGGTCCCCGTCCGCACCTATCTCTCTCTTCAGGCGGTAGAGGATCCCGACCTCCGTGGCCACGACGTACTCCTCCTCCGGGTGCTCTTTTACGTAGCGCACCATTCCACCCGTTGAGAAGACCTTTATATCCACGTCAAGGTCCCCCTTGGCCTTCAGGTAAAGGCAGTTGGTGGAGCACCCACACTCCGGATGCACCAGCATGACGGCACCGGGGTTCTCAACGGCCGCTTTACTTATGTCCTGTGGGGTCACCCTCGCGTGGACGTGGCACTCCCCCGGCCAGATGTGCATGTTCTTCCGCCCGGTTACCTCCCTGACGTACATCCCCAAGAACATATCCGGCAGGAAGAGGATCTCCTTATCTTCTGGAATGGACCTGACTATATCCACAGCGTTGGACGAGGTGACGGTGTAATCGGACAGAGCCTTTACCTCGGCGGTGGTATTTACGTAGGAGACGACCACTGCCCCCGGATGCTGGGCCTTCCACTCCCGCAGCTGCTCCGGTGTTATACTCTCGGCCAGGGAGCATCCGGCGTACCTCTCCGGGGTTATGACCTTCCTGTCGGGCAGGAGAATGGCGGCGGTCTCGGCCATGAAATGCACACCGCACACCACCACGATGGGATAATCCGTCTTCCGGGCCTCCATGGCCATGCCCAGAGAGTCGCCGACGTAGTCGGCCACGTCCTGAATCTCCGGAAGCTGGTAGTTGTGTGCTATGATGTAGGCTCCCTTCCTCCTCTTAAGGTCAAGCACCCTCCTCTGCATCTCCTTTATCTCGTCCGCACTCATGGTAGCCGGCATGCTCCCTATTCTACGGTTGCCGCGTCCCTCCTTACAATTCCCCTTCCCATGCTCCTGTCTTTCAGTGGAGGCAAAGACAGCACCCTGGCCCTGTATTACGCCCTGCGAAGGGGGTACAAAATAACCTACCTCCTTACGACCGTAACGGAGGGGTACGAAAGGGTATCAATCCACGGGGTAAGGCGGGAACTTCTGAAGGAACAATCCGGCTCTCTGGGGATACCCCTCTACGAGGTCTTCATACCACCTTCCTGCACCAACGCGGAGTACGAGAGGAGGATGGGGGAGGCGATGCGGGATCTATCCGGAAAGGACCCCGACAGGGTGGTTATCTTCGGGGACATATTCCTTGAGGACGTCAGGAGGTACCGCGAGGAGAGGCTCATGAGGGGAGGGTGGAAGGGTATGTTCCCCCTGTGGGGCAGGGATACGGGCGAGCTGGCCCGGGAGTTTATGGCCCTCGGATTCAAGGCGGTGGTCGTGAGCGTGGATGGAGAGCACCTTACGGGCGATTTCGTGGGCAGAGAGTACGACACGTCCTTTCTGAGGGACCTACCCCCGGAGGTTGACCCCTGTGGGGAGAACGGTGAGTTCCATACCTTCGTGTATGATGGCCCCATATTCTCAAGACCCATCCGTTTCTCTCTGGGAGAGAGGGTAGTGAGGGACGGGAGGTTCCATTACGTGGATATAGTGCCGTCAGGTTCGGATGGTACCGGTTAGAGCTATGAAAGAGGCGGCCATATACCACGTCAGCATGGTCGTCATCTCCCCCAACCCTCCCATCAAAAAGGCGTCCCCCACCGTCAGGAGAACGACCACCGCGGTTCCGAACACCCAGCGTTTCATCACCATGGTCCCCCAGAAGAGGAACAGATTGTAGAACGAAGACAGCAGAAGAAGGACGTCAGCTAAAACGAACAGGGTATATACCGAAGGACGGAATAACCTCGGAAGCGTGCCCGGTATCACGGCGACCACTAACACGACGAGGAGGGTGGCCCCCAGGGCTGCCCTCACTTTCCCCGGTGGAAGTACGTGCCATTTCCTCAAGAAGTGAAACGTGTAGCGCGCGCTGGCCGTAAAGAACAGGAGACGGGCTATAAGAAACAGTAGTACAGACCTATCCGGTATATGTATCCCTCCGTTCGCGTTTACGAGACCGCACCCTATAGCCTGAACCACGAAGGCCAGTCCCAGTATCCCCGTAAGCTGACCGCGCACGCTACCCCACCCGAACTCCACGACCGTCCTTCTGAACCAGAGGAGACTCGCTATAACGAACATAAGCGCAGATACGGGTCCAACGTACGCTGGGTTAAAGAGAATGAAGGCGAGCCCTACGATGGAGATGAGAGCCACGGCGTAGCGCACGTACAGGAGAAACATCCGGCTATTCTAAGGTAGTATGTGATTTATCGTTATCGCGATAAATATTCTATTCGTACCATGTAACGGAAGCCGAAATAAATAGATGGAATATACCCACCTACGATGATCCTCAACCTTCGCCCGATAGGTGAGGCTGAAGTACCTCCACTTCAAGCCCTAAGCCCTCCAACCTCTCCGCGACCCCCTCCGCATCCCCGCTGGCGGGCAGTACGAAGACTTTGCGGACTCCGATCTCCTTTAAAAATTCCCCCACTACCTCCCCCTCTCCGGAGTAATCTACACCGGAAATTACGTGGAGAACGCCCGTGAGATCACCATCGTACTCCCTCGCGAACGTTCGTATCCCCTCCATAACCTCTCCGTAGTTCAAAAGGGTATGAGGACGGAGGAACCTCCTCCACAGGTCCTCGCTCACAGCATCTACGGTTATCACTACCCTATCAAACAGACTCAGGTCCCTCCTTACATCCTCCCTCCAGAGCATAGCACCGGACGTCAGGACCTCCAGGGAGAAGCCGGCGGTCTTCAGAGCCTGTGCCTCCCTTCCCAGATTGGCGTCCAACGTGGGATCTCCTCTAGAGAGGAATACCACCCTCCTGACCTCCTTTCCTTCGGCCTTCAGGGAGTAGTACTTTAAACTTACATCCCCGTACACCCTCCTTGGGCTGTAGAAAACCTGCCTGCCGATGGACAGGGTGCCTATGCGCCGATAAGTGGGAGCGTAGGGAAAGGCTCCTGTGGGTACGTTATCCACGAATATGGCGTCTCCGAAGATCCGACGATAAGCCTCCATCGTACCGTATTCTAAAAGCGCATCATCACCGGGTCTATAATACCGTCGTGATAAAGGAAGATCTATGGGCACACGAGGGAGTCAGGGGAATAAGGATAACCCTTGAGGCGGAGGAGGAGTTGAAATCCCACTCAACCCCGGGTAAGGTGTTTATAGTGTGCTGCGATGGGAAAGGAGAGGTATCCCTTCACGGGCAACGGGTCCCCTTGAAGAGGGGGGACGTTCTGGAGATAGGCCCGGGAGTTCCCCACGGCGTAAAGGCCGAAGATAGGCTGACCCTTTACCTGACCGTCTTCGCGAGGTAGCCCAAGGGCCTGTAGATACGACAAAATGCCCTCCCACGGGCAAAGGAGTATTTGTAGTGTAATGCACACCGACCTTAGAATCCCGCCCATGCTTGAAGGGACCTGGTACATGGAGAAACATACGGAGAGTCTCCTGTTTCTCCACAAGATAAAGAACCACATATTTCACGGCAAAACGGCCTACCAGAAGGTAGATATAGTGGAGATAGAGGCCTTCGGTAAGACCCTATTCTTAGACGGCAAGATACAGTCCGCCCAGATAGACGAGGCCATATACCACGAGGCGCTGGTACATCCCGCCATGCTCACCCATCCGGATCCGAAGAACGTGATAATCTTGGGTGGGGGAGAGGGGGCCACCTTGAGGGAGGTCCTGAGACACCCGGTTGAGAGGGCCACGATGGTGGATATAGACGAGCAGCTGGTGAAGCTGTGCGAGGCCTACCTACCGGAGTGGCACGCGGGGGCCTTCTACGACGAGCGCGCCAACGTCGTCTTCGCGGACGCCCGTTCCTACGTGGAGAACTCCAGAGAGACCTACGATGTCGTGATAAGTGACCTAACCGAGCCTCTGGAGGGAGGCCCCTCCGTGATGCTATTCACCAGAGAGTTCTACGCCACAGTGTACGACCACCTCTCCAACGATGGGGTGTTGGTCGTGCAGTCCGCCAGTGCGGATCCCTACTACAACGACTTCGTCAGGGACGTGTTCGTTACCTTGAAGGAGGTCTTTCCGGTGGTTAAGGTGTTCCACGCACCCATTTTCTCCTTCCAGATGGACTGGGCCTTTACCATAGCCACTAAGGGGAGGGACCCCGAGGGGGTTCCGGTTGAGGAGATAGCCCGGCGCACGGAGGGTTTCGCCGGAGATCTCAGGTTCTATACGCCGGAGATACACGGGGCGATCTTCAAACTCCCCAAGTTCCTCAAAGAGGTACTTCCTAAAGGGAGGGTCATAACCGATGAGAACCCACCCGTATGGCTCTCTTGAGCTCAGGGATGGCGTGAAGTTCATCCTCGGCGCCGGTGTGGGGGTAGCCGAGGACTACATTCTGGCCTTTGATAGGGCGCTCAGGGAGGCCGGTTTCTCCGACTACAACCTCCTTAAGGTTTCCTCTATCCTGCCGGCCGGGGCGAAGCTGTCGGAAGAGATAGACCTGCCCAGAGGATCCCTTCTACCCGTAGCCTTCGGCGAGAAGTCCAGCCGTTGCCGGGGTGAGAGGGTCGGGGCCGCCGTGGCCGTGGCCATACCGGAGGACCCCAACGCCATCGGCGTCATAATGGAGGTGACCGGGAACGAGGAGGCCAACGTCCTCAAGCGCAGGGCCGAAGATCTGGCCCGAAAGGCTATGGAGGACAGAGGGTTGAAGGTTAAGGAGATCCTCAGCGTCGGGGCGGACGCGATCGTGGGCGAGGGATATACCTGTGCGTTCGCGGGGGTAGCACTATGGAGAAGCCAAAGTTAGAGTTCAGGGAAGAGCACGCCGCCGGAAGTGGTCTTTACTTCCGAATAGACGAGCTCCTCTATTCGGGGAGGTCCCCCTATCAGGATATACTGATATTCAGAAACGACTTCTGGGGTGTCGTCTTCGTGCTTGATGGCCTCGTTATGATGACGGAGAGGGACGAGCACTTCTACCACGAGGCGCTGGTACATCCCGCCATGCTTACAGCCGAGAGGGTAGGGGAGGTCCTCCTTATAGGCGGGGGGGATGGAGGGAGCGTACGGGAGATACTTCGCCACTCTCCGGAGAGGGTCACCGTGGCGGAGATAGACGGAGAGGTCGTAGAAGCGGCCAAAAGATACCTTCCCACCGGAAGGTACCTGAAGGATCCGAAGGTGAAGGTGGAGATAACGGACGGCGCCCGGAAGGTTAAGGAGGGGAGGGTATGGGACGTCATAATCGTAGATTCTACGGACCCTGTAGGTCCGGCCAAGGTCCTGTTCTCCGGGGAGTTCCTCCGGGACGTAGCCGCATCCCTATCGGAGGGCGGAGTAATGGCCATGCAGGTCGGCTCTCCCACCTTCTACGCCGAGCAGATAGCCGAAACCGGACGCATCCTACGGGGCCTTTTACCTTACGTGCGCTTTTACGTTTCCTTCACACCCACCTATCCCTCCGGAATGTGGGGTTTCTTCCTCGCCGGTCGTACTCCCCTGAAACCGAAGAGGGAGGTACCGGCAGGGTGCCGTTTTATAAAGAGCGGGGAGACAGTTGAGGCGCTCCTCCGCTTGGGAGACACCTTCGCGTAAGGGAACCGTGTATCCGGTTTTCTGACGGTTAAAGTGCCATCGCAGTATAAGAAGGGATAGTAATTTGC
>CAYYQD010000018.1:0-27534 GCA_964473735.1 uncultured bacterium | reverse complement strand
CTCCGTACTGATATGGAAAAACTACGGGCGGACGTCCAGACCGAAATGGGCAGCCTCCGTACCGATATGGAGAAGCTTCGTACGGACGTCCAAACCGAAATAGGCAGCCTCCGCAACGATATGCAGGCCGAGATAGGAGGCCTCCGTACCGATATGGAAAAACTACGTACCGATATGGAGAAGCTCCGTACTGACATGGAGAAATTCCGGGCGGAGATATACCGCCTTCACTCCAACACGGTGCGCTGGATGTTTATCCAGTTTCTGGCTCTTGCGGGTATTATGTTTGCCCTGCTGCGGTTCGTTAAATAACGGCACCGCTTCTGCGGTTTTCATACCCGGATAGGGGAAGCTCATAAGGGTCCCTAAGGGGTAAAACAACGGTTAGTATCCCAATGTCCCGCCTTCATACTGGTCTATTTCGCCAGAACCTTCCTGACCCCCTTCCTGGAGAGAACGAAGTATATACCGCGCTTCAGTCTAACCCATCCCCCCTTTCCAGAGAGCACCCGTCTACCCAGAGGGTCGTATATTGAGAAGGGTCCCTCTATGTACATCCCTCCGGCGACAACCCCGATTTCCTCCTCCCGAACGTCCATCGGCGAGCACACGCTTACGGCCGAGTACATCCATTTAGTCGCCATCGGAAAGTCTCTGGAGTTGATAGCGCCGTTCTCATCCACATCAAACCACAGGGTGACGACCAGGTCGTACAGGCCGGTATCCGCCGTACTGGGTATAACGAAGAGGCGATAGGTCGCCGTAGTACCCGGTGGGACGCTCACGTTCCTGTCCCTCGGAGGGTCGTCCAAGTAGGTACCGTTGTAAAGTGAGGCCCCTATCATGATTCTGTTGAGCGGGTACTCCGTATATGAGACCGTTACCACGTCTATCACAACGGTGTCCCCTATGCACACGTTCCTCGGATGGGGCCATATAGACCTCACGGTGATGGGGCTGGAGAGATGGAAACCTCCGGGCAGGTAGTAATGCTCGTTTATCCACTTCCACGTTGAATCCAGAGCCGCCCATCGGGAGGAGCCCCACTGACACATACCCCTGCCGTGCCCGTAGCAGGTGTGCCCGGAGCACACGATGTCCCTTATACAGGGCCAGTAGGTTCCGTCCCCGGAGTACCCGTCCCCGCACCCGCAATCGTTGGTCTCTGCAGAGTACTCAGATCTGGCTACGTTCCCGCCACTCTCAAGCATTATCCCGGAAGTGTAGATAGCAGCATCTTCGGTAGAGGTGTAGCTGTCGGAAGGGTCCCATACCTGACAGCAGGTGTTATCGCATATATCGTAGGAGGAGTCTATCGGGTTGAAAACGTGCCACGCTCCGTAGCTCCTGTAAGGTACGGCTCCGGCCCTCAGAGAGTGATCCGGCCAGCTCGCTATCCACTCATCGTCAAGTCCGTACTGGACGTAGGTCTCAAGTGATACGACGCTAACCGTGGAACAGGTCCTGCACGAGCAGGCTCTCCCCACCTTTATGGAGGGAGGAGGGACTAAAAGGGCGGCAAACAGCCCCTCGCCTCCGTCGCGGGTTCCTTCCC
This sequence comes from uncultured bacterium, assembly GCA_964473735.1. GTDB lineage: Bacteria > Hydrothermota > Hydrothermia > LBFQ01 > LBFQ01 > JAADCS01. The sequence continues at coordinate 25,979 of CAYYQD010000018.1, read as the reverse complement.
CTTCAGGGGCTTTTTTTTTGCTATTCCCCCCTTCAAAGAGGCCGTGGATGTCCCTCTCAACCTCACCCCGGTCGCCGGGAGTTATCTCAACGTTCAGGCGATAGACACCCTCCAGCAGCAGGATACCCTCCTTCACGAGAGGACCGTACCCTTCCTTCCTGAAGGATACCTTAACCCTCTCCGGCTCCTCTCCCCTCTTCTCCACCGGAATCCGAAGGACGTACATTCCCGTAGAGTCCGTACGGCCTTTATAGGTACCCCTCCCGCTCTCAACGACCACCTCCACGCCCACCACGGGCCTCAAGGTGGCGGCATCCACCACCCATCCGTACCAGACGGACTTCCCCCTCTCCCCCTTCGGTGGGGTCGGCTTAACTTCCGGCTGGAGGAGGAACTCGTAGGTGAGCGGTCCCCCTCTGCGCAGGAGGAGACGGCTTTTCAGCGGTCGGTACCCCTTAGCCTCCACCCTGACGGTGTGCCTACCGGCCTCTAAGTCCAGAGTGAGAATCCCTCCCCTCGCCGTATAGGTGCTCCCGTCCACGCTAACGTTGGCCGATACTCCGTACCCCTTAACGGCATCCTTTACCTTGAAAGTCACGGAGAGCGATAGAACGATAAGCACATCGCATTTTAAGGTTGAACCTGCGGACGGTTTCCCACAGATTCTACAACTCACCTCCCCGGCGGCGTCCCTACGGAGTTGGCTCTCTCCGGTACAATTCCCCCCGTGGCTCTGATACACTGGCCCGACGAGGACGTACCCCTAAAGGACCCCGTTGAGCTGGAGATAGGCTTTGGGAGGGGGGACTTCCTCCGTAAAGTTAGCACCCTCAACCCTCACGTCACCTACGTGGGAGTGGATAGGTCGTGGGGGTCCGTAAAGAGGGCCTACAGGAGGCTGCGGGACAGGGACAACGTACATTTAGTGTGGGGGGACGTGTGGGCGTTCCTGATGTTCGGAATGAGGAGCGTCAGGTTCCATCGCGTCTTCTCCCTATTCCCGGACCCGTGGCCGAAAAAGAAACACGAGCACAGGCGCATGTTCAACGCCGACTTCTGGAGGCTACTCTCCCTGCGCACCAAGGAGGACGCCCACGTCAGCGTGGTGTCGGACGAGATCTTTTTCGTCAGGTGGGCGTACGACAACGCCCTATCTACGGGGTGCTGGTGGGGGTACATCTCGGAGACCGAGAGGAGGTTCGGGACCAAGTACGAGGAGCGGTGGCTCCGGGAGGGGAAGAGGGTGTATCAGGCGGTACTGACGAAGGAAAGGGAGTGCGACTTTAGAATCCCCGGGTCCGAGTTGAGGATACCCCGGCTAAAGTCCGTGAAATACGACCTGCGTTCCGGAGATTACGCCCTACCGGGTGGTTCCCACCTTTCTGTGAAGGAGGTGATAATAGACCGTTCCGGGGATAGGATACTCATAAGGGCGGTGGTATCGGAGGGAAATCTCCTGCACAAGGTGTGGTTCGTCCTCTACAGGAAGGGGGATGTGTGGTACCTGAAACCGTCCGACTTCAGCAAGTACTTTCCCACCGTCGGACTGCAGAACGCCCTTGACCTGCTGGCGGAGATGTTAGGGGGCGAAGCACCGCTATAATACCGGCGTGATAGGTGGGGAGCTAAAAAGGATAGTTGCGCTGATCCACGAAAAGGCCGGTGAGGACGTGGTGGTACTGTACATAAAACCCATAAACCCCGTGATAGGGGACTACTTCGTGATAGCCACCGGATTTACTACGGATCACCTCCTGGATATGGCAGAGGAGATAGCGCAGGAGTTCGGTGGGCGGGTGGAGGGAAACGACCTCTCCTCGTGGGTGGTGGTGGATTTAGGAGACATCGTCATCCACCTCTTTCTGCCCGACGCCCGGGCCTTCTACTCCCTTGAGGACCTCTACGGTGATGCGGAGGTGCTCTACTCCGAGAGGGAGGAGGTGGTATGAGGAGGATAGTGGAGTACGTGGAAAGGCAGGATCCTCTTCTGGCCCTCGCAGTTATACCAGTATCCATAACCTTCAGGGGCATCCTTGAGGGCTCCCTTGAGATAAACCGGAATCTACACTTTCAGGCAACCCTGTTTAAGTCCTTCCTGTTCTTCTTCCTCCATCAGGGAGCGTTCTACTTCGCCGCCTTCGTGTGGTTATCCGTACTGGTGGCCCTTTTCTCCGGTAAAAACGTCCTAAAGGGCTTCAACTTCGTCGCCACCTTCTCCCCCATAATAACCCTTCCCCCCCTGATAGACGCCCTGTCGGGCGGCGGATACAGGCTACGGTACATATTCTCGTGGAAGGACGTGGGAGAGGTACTTGTGGGTTTCTTCAACCCCTTCGTTAAGCTTCACGGGATAACGTACGGTATGCGCCTTGAAATAACCCTCGCCATGGTTGGCCTCGGCCTCTACGCCTACCTATCCCGTCGCAGGATCATGGACGCCCTTCTGACCGCCGTTGCCACCTTCTTCGTCCTCATGTTCATAGGTTCCCTTCCGGGGGTGCTGGTCGGCATAACCGGGTACCGGGAGGCCTTCAGGTCCGCCTCTCTCCTTCCCGACGATACCCTCCGGTACGCCCTCCTTGAGCTTCTGGCCCTCACCCTCGGTCTGGTGGCCTTCCTCTTCATGTACCGCAGGGAGGTCGCGCCGAAGGTCCTCCTCCTGCGATGGCAGAAGCTCCCGTTCTACCTTGCGATGGGTCTGGTGGGGTTCGTCTTAGGATGGAAGATAGGATCCCACCTCTGGCCCCACCCTTTCGCCAACCCCTTTGACTATCTGGCCGTAGTGGGCCTCCTCCTCGCCCTTACGTCGGCCCATCACTTCGGTGTCCTGATAAACGACTACTTTGACGTGAAGATAGACGAGGTAAATCGCAAAGGTACGCCCCTCGCCACCGGAGTACTGTCCCTTAGAGAGGTCAAAGTAATAGCCGCCACCCTGTTCGTACTCTCCCTATCCCTCTTCCTCTCCCTGAACTGGGATGCCTTTATCTTGGGCCTCGCCTTGATCGGTCTGGCGTGGGTCTACTCGGCCCCACCTATACGGACGAAGAGGCTCTACATCTTAGGTACCCTGACACTGGGCCTGATAGCCCTCTTCTGTCAGTACGTGGGAGCCTCCCTCTGGACCATGGAGAAAACCTTGATCGTGTATCCGACGGACGTCGCCCTCGCCACGCTGGTCGGCGTCTCTCTGGGTTTCATGGTTAAGGACGTTGAGGACGAGCCGGGAGACAGGATGTTCGGCGTACGTACGAACTACACCCTGTTCGGCATGGAGGTCGGGCGGTGGATATCCGGCCTCTTTACCGGCGGGGTATTCATCGTAATTCCCCTGATACTGGGCCTCCCCAAGGCCATGGTATTTGCCGTTCCCCTCGCCATCGCCGCCGGGTTCGTGGCCAGCCGTCGGAGGTTCCACGAGTACGTCCTATGGACTCTCTTCTTCCTGCTCCTCTTACCTCTCGCCTACCTCTATCTGAAGAGGCCCGTTAAGGCGGCGATAGAGAGCGTTCGTACGTACAACCACTACAACTACGCCGTTCTATCCTTCCGCAGAGACACGGCCGAAGGGCGCAGGGTGGTGGATAGTCTGCTCAACCTGATGCCGTGCGATCCCAGACTCGTCGGCCTGAAGGTGCGGTACCTCAGGGACACGGACCCAGCGGAGGCCCTACGGTACTACGATGAGGTTAGAAGGGAGTGCCGCGTGAACGGAGATATACTCCTGGCGGCAGCCGAGTCCTCCGCACGTCTGGGGGACGGGGAGAGGGCGGAGAGGTTAGCGAAGGAAGCGGTGAGGGCGGGGGAGGTTAGGGCCTTCAGGTTCTTAGCGGCCCTGTACCGGAACAGGGGGATGATGTACGAGGCGGCCCGGTACGAGAGGAAGTTCCTCAAACTGGGGCCCAAACCTTAACCACCCGTAAAATCGCAGCATGAAAGTCGCCATAATAACCGGTGCAACGCGGGGAATAGGGTACGCCACGGCTAAACTCCTGAAAGAGGACGGATGGTCCCTCACTCTGGTGGGCAGGAGACCCCCGGACAGTCTGAAGGAGGAGTTCCCAGAGGACCTGATACTCGCCGCCGACGTCTCCATGCCCGAAAGTGCCAGAGAGGTAGTAAAGGCCACCTACGATAAGTTCGGCAGGATAGACGCCCTCATCAACAACGCCGGAATGACCTTAGACAAACCCCTCCTCCGTATAAGCGACGAGGACCTTGAGAGGGTGTTCCGGGTAAATCTGTACTCCGCCTTCCACTTCTCCCGCGCCGTCCTGCGCTACATGAAGGGGGGAGGGGTCATCGTGAACGTCTCCTCCGTCGTTGGCATAGTGGGGAACGCGTGGCAAACCGCCTACGCCGCCTCCAAGGCCGGTCTGATAGCCCTTACGAAGTCTCTGGCCAAGGAGATGGGTAGCCGCAACGTCAGGGTGGTGGCGGTCGCCCCGGGCTTCATTGAGACCAGGATGACTGAGAGCCTGCCCGAGGAGGTGAAGCGCAAGTACGTGGAGGGTACGGCCTTAAAGCGTCCCGGAAAACCCGAGGAGGTTGCGGGGGTGATAGCCTTCTTAGTATCGGATCGCGCCTCCTACATAACCGGGCAGGTTATCGTAGTGGACGGGGGCATGATATAACCCATCAGCCGACCGTATAATACCATCCTGATGGATAGCGTTGGGGTAAGAGGGTTTGGTTTTGCCGATGAACGGGGGGAAAGAGGGATGATACGGGTTTATTTTCCCCCTTATAATCTTCGTGCTATGAAGATAACGCGGCAACGCGAAGTCATATTTGAGATACTTAAGAACAACAGGAACCATCCGACGGCGTTGGAGATCTTTGACGAGGCGAAGAGGGTCCTGCCCGACATAAGCCTTTCCACGGTCTACCGCACCCTCAAGGACATGGTGGTGCACGGCGAGGTGCTTGAGATAAAGTTTGAGGGCGAGAGCAAAGCACGGTACGACCTGAACAGGGGGGACGACCACGCCCACTTCAAGTGTCGGATGTGCGGAAAGGTCTACGACGTCTCCCTCATGCTCCCTATGGACTTAGTCGGGTTCAAGGTTGAGAGGGTGGACGTCTATATCTACGGGCTCTGTCCCGATTGCGCTCAAAAGGAGGTTATGGCATGAAGAAGGGCATACATCCCACGTACTACGACGAGGCCGTAATCCGGTGCGTCTGCGGGAACGTCATAGTCACGGGCTCAACCAAGAAGGAGATACAGGTGGAGATATGTTCCGCCTGCCATCCCTTCTACACCGGCAAGCTGAAGACCGTGGTTGATACCGGCGGAAGGGTGAGGAGGTTTAAGGAGAAGTATGGTCTTAAGTAGCGTTCTCCTCGCCCAGGCCACCGGATGGACCTTCATAGACCCTCGCCAGCAGGGTCAGAGGGTGGGGAACCGTATGGGGTGGCGGATACAGGTGGGGGCCTTCATTCACCGGCGGAACGCCGAGCGCTTAGCCGCCCGCCTCCACCGTCAGCTGGACCTGCCCATATACATAGTCGTGGAGGCCCCGTGGCACAAGGTCTTAGTTGGGGACTTCGTTAAGAGGGAGGATGCCGAGGAGTACCTTCAGACTTTGAGGTCCTTGGGGTACAAGGATGCTTTCGTTAAGGAGAGCATGGTGAACGCCCAGAACGACGACAGTCTTCAGGGCGGACCACCGGGCAACTGAACTTTTAAAGCCGGAGGTAGAAATCATGATAAAGGTAGGAGTTTTTGCGGATATTGAGAACATTGTAGCCACTTTCCAGAATTTGAACTGGGAGGTACGGTTTGACGAGATACTTCGGTATCTCCGGGATACGCTTGAGGACGAGGGTAAGGTGATGTGGAAGGCCGTCGCCTTCGTCCCCCTGAAGAAGGGAGACCGACGGAGGGAAGGGTTAATAGGGGCCCTGTCCTTTCAGGGGTGGAGGGTCATCACCAAGATGGCCCGGAGACAGCCGAGTGGAACCCTGAAGGCCAACATGGACATGGAGATGGCCATAGAGCTCCTCCAGACGTCCAGCCATCTTGATGAGGTCGTACTCATAACGGGGGACGGGGACTTCGTTCCACTGGTGGACCTACTTAGCAAGATGGGAAAGAGGGTTTGGGTGATAGGGACGCGGAAGGGCTCCGTGGCCATAGAGCTCATAAGGGTGAGCGACAAATACACGAACATAACGGACATCCTTGACATTAAAGACGAGAACGGTGAGCCCGTGTATCGCGTCCTTAAGTTCCATCCGCGCACCTACTACAGGGAGTACCACGAAGGTGAAGAGCAGGAGGGAGAGGGGGAGCCGGAAACGGAGGTTGAGGAGGAGCGTGAGTACTTCGCCGAAGACTACGGGGACTACTCCGAACCGGAGCCGCAGGAGGGATAGGTTCATAGACGTTGAGGTACCGGAGAGCAGGATAGCCCGGTACCCGCGTCCTAAGGGGAAGTCCAGGCTTTTAGTGATCCATAGGGAGCCGTTCTCCTTAGAACACAGGGTCTTCTCGGACCTGCCCGACATCCTCCGCTCCACGGGGGATAGGTTCGTGGTCGTCCTGAACGACACCCGCGTGATAAAGGCCCTGCTTCCCATGGTTAAACCTTCCGGTCGTACCGTTATGGTCCTCTTCACGGAGAGGGTACCGGGTGGGTTCAAGGGGATGGTGAAGGGGAGGATGAAGCCGGGTTGGGTGCTCCGCACCCCGAAGGGAAGGGAGGCCAAGGTTGTGGGGAGGGATGGAGAGGGGTACGTCCTCTTTGAGATGGAGGACGTGTTCTCCGCCCTTGAGGAGGAGGGCAGGATGCCCCTTCCCCCTTACATAGGCAGGGAACCGGGACCGGAGGACGAGGAGTACTACCAGACCGTGTACGCCCGCAACCCCGGTTCCGTGGCCGCACCGACGGCCGGCCTACACTTCACGCAGGACATACTTCGCCGCCTTGAGGAGTACGGTTTCCCTGTGTTTTACATCACCCTTCACGTAGGACCCGGCACCTTCCGGCCCGTAAAGGACCCCGATAGGCACCGTATGGAGAGGGAGTACTACAGAATACCGGACGAGGTGGCAGAACGCATAGAGGAGCATCGGAGGTCCGGGGGAAAGGTCTTAGCCGTAGGTACCACCACAACACGGGCTTTAGAGTCCTGGGCTATAACCGGAAAGAGGGAGGGTTATACGGACCTATTTATAAGGCCACCGTACCGCTTCCGGGTGGTTGATGCCCTGCTGACGAACTTTCACCTTCCGGACGGAACCCCCATCCTCCTGACTACGGCCTTCGCCGGCAGGGACGTGATTGAGAGAGCCTACAGGGAGGCCCTCAAACGGGACTACACCTTCTTTTCCTACGGAGACGCCACCTTGATCCTATGAGAAGGTTCCCCATTCTGTTAGGCATGCTTCTTATCTCCTGTTCCCACACCGGTGAGGAGGTCAGAATAACCTTCCGTCGGGGTGAGCCCCTGTCCAGCTTTATAAGGGAACTCCGGGATAGCGGCGTTATCAGGTACGAGGGGATACTGAAGCTTCTCATCCGCATGGGCGGGGTGGAGAGGAGAATACGTCCCGGCCTGTACGTCTTCCACAGAGGCGAGGGGGGGATAAGGGCCTACGGCCACTTAAAGGAGGGGCCGGTCCTCCGGTACTTCCGCTTCACGATAAGGGAGGGGGAGAGCATCAGGGACTTCGTGCCCCGTTTCGCTAAGTACGGCTACGACACCGCCCGCATAATGGCCTTAACCCACGACTCCCTCTTCATCTTACACCTATCCAGAAGGTTCCCCTTCCTCGGAGGTAAGCGCTCTCTGGAGGGTTTTCTCTACCCGGACACCTACTTCATAGACTACGGTTCAACCGAGGAGGAGGTTCTCATTCCGGCCCTCCGGAGGTTCGCTAAGGTGTGGGACTCCCTCAAGGTGGAGGAGAGAAGTAAAGACGTAGGACTTGAACCCTACGGGGTGCTAATACTGGCGTCCATAGTTGAGAAGGAGGCCGTCCTTGATAGCGAGAAGCCTATCATAGCCTCCGTGTTCCTCAACAGGCTGAAGAGGGGTATGCCCCTGGCGGCGGACCCGACCGTAAAGTACGTCCTCAAGAATCCGCCGAAGATCCTCTCCCGAAGGGAGACGAGCATAAACTCCCCCTACAATACGTACAGATTCAAAGGTCTTCCACCTACACCTATATGCTCACCTACGGCGAAGAGTATAGAGGCCGTACTAAATCCGGCCCGTACGGACTACCTGTTCTTCGTCTCCGCCGACGGCAGGAGGCACAGGTTCGCCCGCACATATAGACAGCACCTACGGAACGTCCGTAAAATGCACATCAGATGAAACCTGAGGTCGTCTTCGTTCCCGGTCTCCTTGGGGACCGATGGATATTTCAGGAGGTAGAGAGCCGTCTTCCGGAGGTCAGCACCTACACCTTGGACTATCCCACCTATCCCTTCTCCCTAACGGATATGGCCAAAGCCGTATCCCAGACCGTCCGGGAGGGAGGGTACGTAGTCGGAACCTCCATGGGCGGGTACGTCGCCCTTCTAACCGCCGCCCTGTATCCCCGGAGCGTTGGGGGAATAGTACTGGTGAATACCTTCTCCTCGCCGGCGAGGATGTTGGGATGGAAGAGGCATCTGATACGGGCTCTACGCCCGGTACCGAAAGGTAAGTGGTTGAAGTGGATAGTCAGGTCCGGGATAGGAGACGCCCACTTCGGATATAGCGAGAAGGTTAAGGCCTACGTTTTGGGCGTCCTTGATAGGATGACCCCCGAGGCCCTTTACAGTCGTCTGAAGGCTTTAGCCGACGCCCCGGAGCTCCCGGGGTTTCCCGAGGGGGTGCGGGCCATGGTGATATACAACGAGAAGGACCCCACGGTTCCGCCGGGGGAGAGGAGGGCCCTGATAGACCTGGTGAGACCGGAGAAACTCGTTATGTGTAAGTCCGGCGGGCACTTCCCCTACCTTGAGGAGCCGGAGGGGTTCGCCTCAACGCTTCGGGAGTTCATAGGGAAGGAACACCCTTAAAATATAGCGTGTTAGACTGGGGTCGGGAGGTATGGAGCGCTATCCTTTTAGGGATCGGGGCCTTTTTCATAGTGTCGGAGCTGGGACTTCCGACGAACTTTGAGTCCTTCGCCGTAGGGGTGGGTTTCGTTTCCCTTTCCGTTATGACGTACTTCGGCGTGCCGATACTCGTGCAGGTCCCGGTTTTCTTCGTGGTCGTGAGCATCGTGATCCTCCTTGCCTACAGGTTCTCCAAACGTGAGGAGGGGCCTCCACCTACGGCCTTTACACCCCTCTCCCTGAAGGGAAGGGTGGGGAGGGTAGTGGAAGCGAACGGCTCGGGGTACGTGGTTAAGGTAAACGGAGAGGAGTGGAGGGCGGAGAGCGACGAGCCTCTCACCGTCGGAGATGAGATCGTGGTCATGGACGTTGTTGGAGTTAGGTTAAAGGTGAAAAAGAGGAGGTAGATATGGCAGGCATCTTTACGTTTTTGATAGGCTTAGTTCTGGCGTGGGTCTTTCTGGTGTATATCTTCCGGGCGGTGGTGATAGTCCGTCCGTACGAATCGGCCATAGTGGAGAGGTTCGGGAAGTACCTGAAGACCCTCTACGCCGGACTACACTTCGTGATCCCCATAGTTGATAGGGTCATTAAGGTGGACCTGCGGGAGCAGGTCGTGGATGTACCGCCTCAGGAGGTCATAACCAAGGACAACGTGGTGGTGACCGTGGACGGTGTGATATACTACAAGGTGATAAAGCCGGAGGACGTGGTGTATAAGGTGCAGAACTTCAAGGTGGCCGTGATAAACCTTGCCCAGACCAACCTCAGGAACATAATCGGCGAGCTCACCCTTGACGAGACCTTAACCAGCAGGGAGATAATAAACTCCAAGCTCCGCCTGACCTTAGACGAGGCGACGGACGCGTGGGGGGTGAAGGTCACCCGGGTGGAGCTCAAGAGGATAGACCCCCCAAGGGACGTCATGGAGGCCATGCACAAGCAGATGAAGGCGGAGAGGGAGAAGAGGGCCATGATCTTAGAGGCCGAAGGGTACAGGGAATCCCAGATAAAGAAGGCCGAAGGTGAGAAGCAGGCCCAGATCCTCCAGGCCGAGGGTAAGAGGCAGGCCAAGATCTTAGAGGCGGAGGGACAGGCCAAGGCCATACAGCTGGTAGCGGATGCGGAAAAGTACAGGATCTTAGCCGTTTTCAACGCCATAAAGGAGGCCGAGCCCACCGGCGAGGTGATAACCGTCCAGTACCTTGACGCCCTGCAGAAGATAGCCGAAGGTCAGGCCAATAAGATATTCTTCCCCGTGGAGCTCTCCAAGCTCGTGGCGGGGTTGGGTACGGTGTCGGACGTTATGAAGGGCACTAAAGGGTCTGAAGGGTAGGGCTTTAAAATAGCCGCCTTGCGGTTCGCCTTCGTGATGCCCTACTACTTCCCGGACGGGATAACGGGAGGGGCGGAGAGGCAGGCCTACCTTCTGGCGAAGGAGCTGGCGGAGAGGGGGAACGAGGTGTATTTCATCACCTCCAACCCCATGGGGAAGCCGAAGGAGGAGACTGACTCCGGTATCAGGGTTCTAAGGGTTCTGAAACGTAGGGGTAAGCTCCAGTTCCTTGACTACCCCGGGATCCTGCGCTACCTCTTTGACATCGCCCCCGACGTGGCCGTCAGTCGTATAAGGTTCTACTACCTCCCTATCTCCCTGTACGCCGTACTGAAACGCAAGGTATCCGTGGCCTTCGTCCCGGAGAATTCGTTGAGCCTGCCCTTTCCGGAGGTCAGGAAGGTCCTTCGGGACGTGAAAGGCACGAAGGTGTGGAAAGTGCCGCTCTACCTCCTCCACGCTTTTGTATTGGACCTGCTTTCGCAGGCGGGCCTCGTACTCAGCAGGAGGATAGTAGTTCAAAATGAGGAGCAGAGGGAGAACGTGCGGAGGTTCTTCTTCCGGGAATCTTACAAGTTGCCTTCTATATTCGTCCCTCCGGAGGTGGGGGTGGAAAAGGAAAGGACCCCTCTGATAGTGTGGGTAGGGAACGCCCGAAATGTCAAGAGACCCGAGGAGTTCTTATCCCTCGCCCGCAGACTCCCGAATTACCGGTTCGTTATGGTCGGGAGGAAAACGGAGCAGTTCATGGGACTGGTACCGAACCTAACGGCTATGGGCGAGGTTCCCCACAGGGAGGCCCTGAAGTGGATAGCGAGAGCTTGGGTTCTGGTGAATACGTCAGAGGAGGAGGGCTTCCCCAACGTCTTCCTTGAGGCGTGGTATCTCAGGACGGTGGTACTAACCTACGGGGCGGACCCCGACGGTCTCGTCTCCTCTGGCTTAGGGATAAAGGTAAGTGGGACGGACGAGGCGTCGGCGAGGTTGCGGGAGCTGTTGAGCGACGAAAGTAGGATGGAGACCCTGAGGGAACGGGGGTACATGTACGTGGTGGAGACCCACCTTCCGGAGGTGGTCGTACCCCGGTTTCTCAATCTACTTGGATTTCCCCCGTGAATATCCCCAACATCTCGCGGTACGGCACCCTCTTCCCCGTGAATATAGTGGGGCTGTTTATGTTCCAGGGGGAGCCGTCTATCTCCGTCAGGATGGCCCCGGCCTCCCTGACTATCACGGCGCCTGCGGCCGTATCCCAAGGGGCGAGGCCGAACTCCCAGAAGGCGTCAAACAGGCCGTAGGCTACCATGGCTAAGTCGTAGGCGGCGCTTCCCAGCCTCCTCACGGCCATGGCCCTCTTCAGCACCCTCCTTAGACCTTCGGTGTAGGGGTCCACCAGCTCCGGGTTGCCGTGGGGGAAACCGGTGGCTATGAAGGACTCGGAGAGGGGAAGGCCATCGTCCAACCGGAGACGCCTATCGCCCGCGTACGTCCCTCCGCCCTCGTAAGCCCACACGGTCAGGTCTTTGGTAGGTATATGTATCACCCCGGCTACGGGGTGGTCGTCCCTGACTAAGGCTATGGAGACGGCGAATACGTCCAACCCCCGGGCAAAGTTCTTGGTGCCGTCTAAGGGGTCCACGACCCACCGGAGGCCCCTCTCGGCCCCTCCGCTCTCCTCACCGAAGAAGGGGATATCGGGAAACCTCTTCTCCAGCTCTCCCCTTATGTACTCCTCCGAGGACAGGTCGGCGTCCGTCACGATGTCTCTCAAACCTTTCCTCTCAACGTGGAGTCTCCTCCCGAAGTACCGAAGCAGTACCCTTCCGGCCCCTTCAGATACCGGAAGTACCTCCTCTACGATCTCCTTAAGCTCCATGGAGGGGATTCTATCCCGGAAGCGCTACTCCTCAAGCACCTTCCTCATTATACGGGCGGCGACGCTTATGGCGTAGGCCTTTAGAACAGCCTCCCCCTCACCGCTGACTATCTCCTCCTGCGCTGCCGTTATGCACTGCTCCACTATCTCCTCCGGGGATAGACGGGGCATGTCCTTCCTCTCAAAGGAGCGGTATATTCTGGAGAAGTAGGAGTACTCCTCCTCCACTATCTTCAGGACCTCTTTTCTGTCCATAGGTACCTCCTTAGAAGACGAACCGGATCAACAGGAAGATGGCAACGCCCACCACCACGATCCCTATGGTTAAGAAAGCGATCAGGAGTCCCCACGGGAATCCCCTCTCCTTTATCTCAAACTCCTCCTCCTCCGGCAGCTCTATGAACTGGGTTATCTTCCTTTTGGCTTCGGGTGGGAGCTCTTCCTCTTCTCCCTCCTCACCCATATCAACCTTTCCGCCCACCTTGACGGTCTGTATCGGCTTAGGTGCCCGCAGGTTCAGATCCCGGGCTTCACTCAGGTTCATCAGAGCCTCGGCGAACTCGTAGGCCGTCTTAAAACGACGGGAGGGGAGCTTGTGCATGGCCTTCCTCAGGATGGCGTCTATCTCTTCGCTTATACCCGTAGGTGGAACCTCCTCGCGTAGCACCTTGTACTGGAGCTCGTACAGGTCCTTCGCGTCCCCGAAGGGGGTCCTTCCGGTGAGCATCTCGTACAGAACTACCCCGAAGGAGTAGATGTCCGACCTCATGTCTGCCTTACCCCGGAACTGCTCCGGGGCCATGTACTCCGGGGTACCCGCGGCCTTCCTGCCACCCCCTCCCTTCATCTCCTCCTCCTCTATCATGGCGGCTATACCGAAGTCAAGCAGGTAGGCCTTTCCCTGCGAATCCACCATGATATTTCCCGGCTTTATGTCCCTATGGACTATGCCTTTCTCGTGGGCGTACCCGAGGGCGGGTAGTATCTGCAGGGCTATGCTCAGGGCCTCCTGAAGGTTTAACCTCCCTCTTGCCTGCAGGATCCTCTCTAAGGTTTCCCCCTCAACGTACTGCATGACTAAGTAGAGGAGACCGTCCTCGTCCCCGAAGTCAAGGATCTTGACTATGTTGGGGTGGTCAAGGCGGGAGGCCGTTTCGGCCTCTTTGAAGAACCTCTCAACGAACACCTTGTCGTTGGCCAGTTCGGGGGTAAGCACCTTTATGGCCACGGGCCTCTTGAGGTATATGTGCTCACCCTTATAGACCACGGCCATACCACCCGCTCCGACCTTCTCTAAGATCTTGTACTTTCCGTCTATCACCTTCCCTATAAGACTCATATCAACCTCCTTAAGGTAACGCTCTGGAATTTGGCGAGGAGAGTAGCCATGAGAGGGGCGTCGGTTATCATTATGGCCACAGCCGTGAGGTTGTCCTCCCCCCCTCTATCGTTGGCCTCGTCTCGTAGCACTTCAAGTAGAGGCTTGGGTTCGTACTCCTTCATGTACCTCAGCAGCTCGTCGTAGGAGAAGTACGCGTACAGACCGTCCGACGCGAGGAGGTAGCGATCCCCTTTAGCCGTGTACCCCTCGTAGGTGTGGGGTTTCACTACGGATCTGGAGCCGAGGGCACGGACCAGAACGTTGCGGGCGGGGTGGGTCAGGGCCTCCCTCGCGGATATTAATCCCTTCTTGACCATCAGCTGGGCCTTGGTGTCGTCCTCCGTAAGGAGATAGAGGTGGTTGTCCCGGGCCAGGTATATCCGCGTATCACCGACGTGGGCTATGTACCACTTGTGCTCCCGTATCAGCATGGCCGTAAGGGTGGTCATCGCCCCCCTGACCTCAAGGGAGGTCGTCACCCTCTCGTACACCTTGGTGGACGTCCTTATGAAGGCCTCCTTCAGGGCACCCTTGGGGTGCCATCCGGCATCTAAGAGCCTCTGCAATTCGTCGTCCAGGACCTCAAGGGCGTAGTTTGAGGCGAAGTCCCCCGCCTTCCTGCCTCCAAGACCATCGGCTATGGCAAAGAGGCCCGTAATAGGGTTTATCAGGTACGCGTCCTCGTTGCGAGTACGTACCCTTCCGAGGTCCGTTATCCCGTAGAACTTACCTCGGAGCATCCATCAGCTTTCCTGCCATTCGCGGGCCGCCTGTGTAAGTAGCCTGTCGTACTTCTTCAGGAAGGCAAATACCAAACCCAGCACGGCCTTGGAGCGCTTGAGAACGAGATGGAGGTAGAAGGGGGTATCGCCCAGAGGCTTGGATATGAATATGTAGCTCTTCGTGAAGGATAGCACGTCTATCGGATCCTCATCCTCAAGGCCTAAGGCCTCAAGGGACCTCTTCTGGGCCCGCACCAGCTCCACGCTGTACGCGGCCGTTATGCTTATCTCAAACTCCTCGTCCAGTCTGCTCTCCACGATGGTGAGGCCCTCGTGCTTATCCACTATGGCCCCGGCCAAAAAACCGGGGAACTCCATAGACATCCTATTCAGAAGTTCCTGCATCTTTTCCATGGCTTACCTCCTTTTTGTTCATCCTGTGTAGAACTCCATCTTCAAGGCGATAAACCGTATCAAAGTACGGTATGAGCCTGTCGTCGTGGGTGGCTATTACGAAGGTCTTGCCCTCGTCGGCCAACCCCACCAATATCTCCATGAGGTTTATGGCGTTCTCCCTGTCCAGCTCCCCTGTAGGCTCGTCGCACACGTAGATCTCCGCCCCCATAGATATGGCCCTCGCCACGGCCACCCTCTGTCTCTCCCCTCCCGAGAGGAACTGCACGTTCTTGTGCATCTGGGCACCCAAACCCAGAGACTCAAGGACGTCTACGGCCCTGATCCGGGCCCTGCGCGGTGAGAAGCCCCGCATAAGGAGGGAAAAATACACGTTCTCGTAGGCTGTCATCTCCGGGAAGAGGTTGTGGGACTGGAATATGATCCCTATGTGTCTCCTGCGGAATACGGCGAGGTCGTCCTCTGAAACGTGTCTGGGGTCTATCACCCTCTCAAGCACCTCAACGTATCCTGAATCCGCCAGATCAAGGGTGGAAATTATGTGCAGGAGGGTGCTCTTTCCGGATCCGGAAGGACCGAATATGCCGACGACCTCACCGGGGGCGATGCGCAACTTCAAACCTTTCAACACCTCAATCTTCCTATCGCCGTACCTGTAAGATTTATAGACGTCGTTCAGCTTTATTATGGGTAGCCGCAAGTACGGGATTATAAGGGGGTATTCGCCCACTCCGTGCGTATAATACCCGCCTTGGGAAAAAAGGAGAAACGGGACTGGAAGGAGTCCCTTAAAGGTTGGGGGATAACCCTGTTGGCTGTCCTCTTTATTCGCGCCTTCATCCTTCAGGCCTACGTTATACCCACGGGCTCCATGGAGGACACCTTCCTGCCGGGGGACTTCCTGTTCGTCTTTAAACCCGTCTACGGTTTCGTGATACCTTTCTCAAGCGTGAAGGTCCCGGAGAGGGTGTATCCTAAAAGGGGAGAGACGGTGGTATTCCGTTTTCCGTACGAGCCGAAAGATTACATAAAGCGTGTGATAGCCTTAGAGGGGGATACCGTTGAGATCATAAACAAAAAGGTGTACGTGAACGGCAGGCCTCTGAAGGAGCCCTACGCCGTCTTTAAGGACAGGAACATAATTGAGTGGCCGTACGAGGTGCCTCCGGAACAGTTCCAGAAGATATGGGAGAGCGGGGGCTTTATGGGTACGGAGTGGGTACGGGACAACTTCGGTCCGGTGGTCGTACCTAAGGGGCACATCTTCGTCTTAGGAGACAACAGGGACTTCTCGTGGGACTCCCGCTTTTGGGGACCTCTGGACGTTAAGCTCCTGCGCGGAAAGCCTTTTCTCATATACTTCTCGTGGGATCCGGATCGGCATAGGGTTAGGTTCGGCCGTATGTTCCGGTTGGTCTGGAACTGGTAGTCACCAGTTTAGCGTAGAGCCTTTGGGGTACTCCACTCTCATCTCCCTGCGTACCGTAAAGGACCCTCCCGGTTTTAACTCCACCTTCCACATCATCAGGCCTTCGCCTAAGTCCTTTTCGGGCTTGGGTCTAAACCGTACGTAATGTACGTTGACGTTCCCTCCGGCGAAGGGTTTTCGTACGTAAAGTATAACGGTCATGCTCTCCTTCCTTTCGTTCCGGACCGTGATCTCCTCAACCCTCGTCTCAACCGTAAAGAGATTCTTTCCCCTCCTCCTATCCCTCCTCTTCTGGGAGACGAGCTTCACCTCCCCGGTTATGAAGGGGTCATAGCCCACGAAGAGGGTGTCGGGTGAGCCTCTCCTTCCTCCGGCGTACGTGTAGCGTGCCGTCATCTCGTTGTCCAGATACACCGTGGCGGTTCCCGAGGCTAAGTCCTCGTCCGGAGTAAATACGGCGCTTATATAGGCCTTGCGGTTGCTCTCCGGGTACGCCGTCGTAAGGTAATGGGCGTCGTAGGTGCGTTTGAAGAGGGGTATCTGGGCGGTGGCCCTCCGTCTCGGAGGTATGACTATCCTATCCTTATCCCTGTACTCGTACCGGGTGGATACGTAGGTGAAGGTCCTGATGGGTGGCGTAGCAGGAGGGTACGAGGGAGCGCTCAAGATCTCCTCCTCCTCCAGAGCCCTCCCTGCGGCCTTCACGTACGGCCTAAAGTCCCTCAGGACCCACCTCCTGTGTTCGGGAGGGGAGGTGGCCGGTGGTGGAGATGTGGTTACTACCACCCTCCTCGTGGCTATGGGTAGGGAGGACGCGCTCTCAACCTCCGCCATCACCTCCACGGTCAGCTTGCCCTTCTCCGGATGGGCCTTAAAGACGTAGGCGGGGGACCACGAGGCCGGAACCCTATAGACCACGAACAGCCTTCCGCCTTTGAAACCCTTTAGTTCTACCGAGAGGACCTTCTGTTTGGCCTTGAGGTCATCTATAGCCCGCCTGAGGTTCTTCCTAACCGTTGTCAGGCTATCGGAGACTGTCTTCAGGCTATCCATAGTGAAGGACGCCCTTTCCACCAACCGACTCAAGCTTAAGAGGTTCTTGGCCGGCTCTCTCACCTCCTTGGACGTATAGGACAGGAGAAGGTCCTTTTCGTACTTAAGCCGGATATATCTGGCGTTTATCAGGGAGATTTGGCGGGTTACCGCCCTCAACAGGGTCTTCAGGCTGTCGTACTTCCGCACGTCGGACGGAAGGACGGTATCCCTGAGGGAGTAGGATGATACGTAGCCCGAGGACGCCCATATCCGCAAGGCGGACGGCCTCATGGGGAGGCCGTATATCTCAAAGTGTTTCCCCTTAGGTAAGGATACGCTCCTGTATATCTCCGCCTCCCCCCTGTAGAGGATGACGGAGTCGGCAAGCATAGGGAGTACGATCATCTCTCCGGGCCCTCGTTTATAGGTTCCACCTCCTGCACTATAGGACGTTTCACGTTGGGCTTTATCTTTATCCTCAGAGATACGAACTCCTTGGGATCGGTCCGAAACCTCTTCAGAACCCTCAAACCTCTCTCATCGTACACTATGTGGGTCTTCTTGTGTTCGTACACGTCCAGAGACTTCGTTATAGGTGTGGGACGATTTTCCATCTTGGCTATCCTCTGCTGTAGGGTTATGAAGTGTGGTACGTTCTCCTTGGGTAAGAGTCCGTTCAAGATATTACAAAGAGAGCGGTAGCTAACGTGCAGGATCTCCTTAAGGGACGCAGCGAACTCAATTAACCCTTTGCTGTACTTAAAGGGGCGACCGTCCTTAAACTTATTCATGGATTCAAGCTCGGCGATCCACCCGTCTATGAGCATCTTCGCCACGTGTAGATTCACTTCCACAAACCTCATCGTGTATATTTTATAGCCGAAACGACTATATTATAAAAGAAGGATCGCGGATAGGAGGGCGACCCCCACGGTATAGAGGCCGAACACCCAGAATTTTCTTCGGTTTACAAGGAGCCTTTTAAGTAGCATTAGGGAACCTACACCCACCGCGAAGGTGGTTATCCACACCACACCATCCCACGCTGTCAGGCTCACCTCCTTTACCCGCACGGCCTCCAGTACGAAGGATCCCAGGGCCGCAGGCAGGAACATCCAGAAGGATAGGGCGAAAGCCTCCTCCGGCTCAAGGCCCCTGTGGAGCCCCGTGGATATGGTGATACCGCTCCGGGATACCCCGGGAAGGAGCGCCAGAACCTGAACCACCCCCATTATGAGGGCGTCCTTCCATCCGGCCCTTCTACCTTCAGAGGTTCGCACTAAGTAGGTTGATAGCAGGAAGAGGGAGGTTATTGAGAAGGTCAGGGGTAGCAGGGAAGGGGTGTTGAAGGTCTCCTCAACGAGGTGTGCGAACGGCACCACCGCGAAGAGGGGCAGGGTGGCTATAGCGGAGAGCCATCCGTACCTCCACAGGGAGCGTAAGTTGAAGATCTTTCCACGTAGCACTACAACTACCGACAGGAAGGTGGCGGTGTGCAAGAACACCTCGTAGAAGGCTCCCTGCTCCTTAACGCCGAACAGATGTTTGAGGAGTACGAGATGTCCGGACGAAGAGACCGGCAGGAACTCCGTTATCCCCTGAACTATACCTAACAGAAGCTTCTCCACGACCACGGATTCTACGGACGGGGCCTATCCCCATAGAGGTACTCCGATATGCGGAGAAAACATAGACCGCCGTACCTCTTAGCCTTCTCCTCCGCGACCCTCCTGTTCTGCTCCGCCTCTATTCCCATACGGGCGGCTATTCCCCTTGCCAGTATTTCGTGAGAGACGTACTTCCTCCTCATGTACCTCTCTATCCGTCTCTTTAGACCTGACCCTTCCCCCTCAAGGGCCATCTCGTACAGCCTGAACCACTCGTACATATAACGGCTCCTCTCCGTACGGGCGGTATATACGGCCGACTTCACCATACCTCTGGCCATAGCTCTCCTCCCTACGGATAGCAACACTGGTATAAAGGCACGCAGTATCCGCAGGGTTATGTGGTCGTAGTTCCTGTCCATGCCCATTCTGACCCTATCAAGGACCGTATCTATCACCCCTTCCGGGGCCAAGTACCCCATGAGGGCGGCGTAAGATAGGATATGAGCCCGTACGAGTAGGGTCATCTCACGGACCTCCTTTATCTCCGGGTCCTCGGGAAGGTCCTCATCATCGCAGTTCTCCACGTCTATACCGTAGTCCGACGGATCCCTGCCTCCACACATCAAAAAGAAAGCCCGCCTGCATCCCACCCATAGTACCCGGGCTTCGGGACCGCTCACCCGAACCGCACGCATTAGGTACTTGTAGGCCAGAGGGGCGTGCCCTAAGTACTCGTAGAACAGCCTGCGGGAGTTGTAGGTCATGTAAGGGTTTCCGTACCGTTCCACCCCTCTCATCTTCTGCAGGGCTGCAAGGGAGTCCATATCCCCTATCAGTTTCTTGGACATGGAGTAATAGGTTATAGCCTGCCTGAAGGCCCTGCGCATATCCTCGGGCATCTCATCTTTGTAGTTTCTAACCACCTCCTTGAGGCCTCTAAGGTACCATCCCATCCTGCTCCACCAACCCATGTTGTGCATCACAAGGCCCATGTTAATCAGTCTGAAAACGCTACTGTGATCCTCAGGTGAGAAGGACCTGAAGGCCATCTCTAAGTCTTTGAGAAACTCCGAGGTGGTGGGCATCGCAAGGGTATTTTAAGGTCGCCCTACCGTACTACGCTGTGCCTTTTCTCAACGTCCGCTATCTCCCGCGCTATTTGGGGTATCCAAAGGGCAGGTAAAGGCGAGCATATACGGTATCACTTATGCGGATTTTATACCCAAAGTGGTACCCCATACTCCGGGATAAACCGTGTGCCGCAATGAAAAGGTGTCGTTCTTAGAGGTAGAGACGATGGTGCGTACTCTGAGCGATGCCTTGAGAGGATGGGAAGTATCTTTGTCCGTGGGATCCCCTCACGGTGCTGACGTGCCGGGACGGTCCTACGAGTCCCATCCGTGCCCACGACTCCCCATACCCAAACACCTCAGGACCCAGCCACCTCGCTGTAGGCCTTCCTGATTAGGCCAAGGTAGTACTCCGTCGGAACCACGTTTCTGCGGGCCATCACCCTCCGGGCCACCTCAAGGGCCTTATCAAGGCGCATCCTTCCACCCCCCGTCCAGTAGAAGTCGGGGACGAACTTGGGGGTAGGGGAGTCTGCGGCCGTAATGTTGGCGAATATACCTATCACCGTCCCCGTTGATACGGTCGTGTTTATGCCCAGCTTGGCGTGATCCCCTATGAAGGTTCCGGCAAACTGGAGGCCAGTATTGACCTCCTTCCCTTCCGCGTAGGAATAAACCTTTACCTTCCCGTAGGTGTTCTTCAGGTTGCTGACCTCGGTCCCTGCCCCTATATTCACCCACTCGCCCACGTAGGAGTGGCCTATGAAACCGGAATGTTGCTTGTTAGAGTAGGAGGAGAACACCGTGTGGCTTATCTCTCCCGCGACCTTACACACCGGTCCTATGGCGGAGGATGTGATGTAAGAGAAGGACTTGATCAGAGACCCCTTTCCCACGTAAAAGGGCCCCTTGAGGACCGTAAAAGGCTCCACCGACGCCCCGGAGTCTATGAGGCCGGGGCCGTATATCTCAACGAAACGGGTGGAGACGCTCTTATGGACGTAGGCCTCTCCGTGCCTGAAGAACTCATCCCGACGGCCAGAGACCTCCATGTCAACGTCAAGGGGCAGGACCTTTCCGACGATGTGGGGCAGATCCCAGAAGTCTTCAACTACGTATCCGGGGACCTCCTTCCCCTCGTAGCTCCCCCTCTCAAACACATCTCTGGCTTCCCTCTCGCTCCCGGCCCAGACGGCCACGACCCTGCCGCCGACGGCAACGACGGGGGAGTCGGGGAGGGTGTGAAGCACGACGTTGGGGAGGGCGTACAGGGTCCCCTCCCTTCCTTTGGTCAGGACCTCCAACCTCTCCCGGAAGGTGTATATACCGCTCCGTAGGTCCTCAACCTCCTTCAGGAAAGTGAAGGGTCTAAAGCGCAGGGTCAGACCTTCGTCCGATAAAAAGCGCAGATTCGCCATTACCTTCTTGCTACGTACGCCGAAAGGATTACCACCGCTCCACCTACGAAAGCACCTAATATCCCCCCGTTAAAGGCCTTTTTAAACGCCTTGGGACGAAGCTCGGGAACCGGGGTTAGCTGGGCAGCGACGTTGCTGTAGGCAACGCACCCTAAACTACCCGCCCCTACGCCCACGAGTACGGGGAAGAACCCTCCTATACCCGAAGCGGCGTAGAACCCTAAGGTCTCCATACCGGCCACCGCGCAGCACGATGAGAGGTACCAGAAGTTCTCACTCCCCCGCGGCAGAGTGGTATCCGGAACGGCACTGAGGAGGGAAAACAGAAACATCGCGACGGTATTCTACGGCTGTGGCCCCTTTAGAATAGGCTCGGTGAGATGTGGGAAGAGCCTGCGGTGGAGGTTGGGGAAGTTCCTGTCCTGGTTGCTCATGCGCTTCCTGTGGGGAGTGGGTGGTAGTGGATTGGAGGACGTTCCCCCCCCACCCGTTATAATAGCCGCGAACCACTCCTCCTACATGGATCCCCCTCTGATAATGGCGCTCTGGCCCCGGGAGCTTTACTTCGTCGCCCACGGAGGGCTTTTCGTGAATCCACTCTTCGGTGCCTTTCTGCGTTTCTTCCACGCTCTACCCCTTCCGGGGGCCTACAGGAGGGCCTATACTCTCCTTAGAGAGGGGTGCGACGTCGCCATCTTCCCCGAAGGCGGGAGGAACAAACTTCCAGAGGTGAAGCCCGGCACCTTCCGTATGTCCCGTAGGTTGGGGGTCCCCGTGGTCGTCTTCAGGATACACAACAACGACGGAAAACCGCCCCTGAAGTGGATAAGGTGGTTCTTTATGAGGGACCTCTACATGGAGAGGGTAGGGATAATGAGGCCGGAGGACTTCGGAAGCGAGGAGGAGATGATGGAGGAGTTCCTTAGACTCATCACAGACCGAGCTCCAGCTCCCTGATGAAACGGAGGTTCTCCCTCCACTTCTTCTTCACCTTTACCCACAGCTCCAGATAGACCTTCCTGCCAAGGAGGGCCTCTATCTGTTTCCTCGCCTCAATACCTACACGCTTTATGGCCCTGCCCTTGTGGCCGATTATAATGGCCTTCTGGGAAGGCCTTTCAACGTATATGACGGCGCGGATGTATATAGGTTTATTCGGGTCCTCCGGCTCCCTGAACTCCTCCACCTTGACGGCAGTGGAGTAGGGGACCTCCTCCCTGTAATGCACGAATATCCTCTCCCGGATTATCTCGGCGATGATGAAACGTAGGGGTCGGTCCGTTATCTCGTCCCCCGGATAGAACGGCACACCCTCGGGAAGGTACCTCTTTATGGCATCTAACAGTACGTCTAATCCGTCCCCTTTCAGGGCGCTTATCGGTATAACCTCGGCGAAGTCGTACATCTCGGAGTACTGCTGGATTATGGGGAGGAGGACGTTCTTATGAACGGTGTCAATCTTATTTATCACCAAGATTACGGGCCTCTCGTCTGGAGAGCGTTTGAACTCCCCGATTATGCTCTCCTCTATATCTCCGGGAGGTTTTGGCTCCACCATGAAGAGCACCACGTCCGCCTCGGCCATGGCCGTTTTGGCCTCCTTCAGCATGTAGTCGTGCAGGGCGTACTTACTCTTCTGGAATATCCCGGGTGTGTCTATGAGGACGATCTGGGCGTCTTCGTCCGTTATTATCCCCACTATCTTAAAACGGCTCGTCTGTGGCTTGGGACTTACCGCCGACAGCTTGAACTTCAAAAGGGCATTTACCAGGGTAGATTTTCCGACGTTTGGCCTTCCCACTACGGCAACGAAACCGACCTTCACCTGCGAATTCTACGGTGGAAGGGACGGCGACCTTAACATTCTCCCCCGTGAGATTGATGGCTCTGAAGGTTAAGGGGAAGTACGTGGTGGCCGTGGGGGAAGTCAGGGACGGGATGTTTTTGGGCCGGGACCTTATGGGGAGGCCCCTTAAAGTGAAGGTTAAGGGCGCGGTGGATTTCGGGACGGTATCCAGAGAGGACGTCCTATCCTCTATCTCCGAGGATCTTCCGGACCTCCTCCCTCTGTGGGAGATAGGGGAGGAGATGACTTTAGGCGAGGCGAGCGACCTGCTCTTCGGTAAGGACACGGCGGAAGGGAGGGCCCGGATATTCCTATCTGCGATTAACACTCCCTACTTCAGGGTTGAGGGGGAGAGTCTCCTGCCCCGGGGCGAGGAGGACGTCAGGAGCATACTCCGAATGGAGGAGGCTAAGAGGGAGGAGGAGAGGATAAGGGAGGACCTCCGCAGGGTGTTGAAAGGGGAGAGCCTGCCCGTGGCCGAAGTTCTGCGGGCCATATACAGGGGAGAGAGGGAGGACAGGAGATTGCAGCGCCTCATCGGAGAGGATCCGGACTTCTGGCGGAAGTTCCTTAACGCCGGCCACATAACCCCGGAGGACGTACCGGAGGGTGTGCGCTCCCTGATGGTGAATAACACCGGCACCTACACCGGAGAGAGGTTTGAGTACGAGGACCTGAGGCACCTGCCAGCGTTCTCTATAGACGACGCCGAGACGGAAGATATAGACGACGCCGTCTCCCTTATACCCCTGGGGAACGGCTACGAGGTCTATATCCACATAGCCCTACCCTACGCCGTGGTGAAACGGGGGGAAGAGGCCGACCTCATGGCGAGGGAGAGAGGGGCCACCCTCTACCTTCCGGATGGGAAATGGCACATGTACCCCAGAGAGGCCGTAAGGGAGATGTCCCTACTTGAGGGGAAGGACAGACCGGGCCTCACCCTGAGGGTACTCCTTGACCTGTCCGGGGAGGTCAGGGATTACTCCTTCCACCTATCCGTGATAAGGAACAGGCAGAGGCTAACCTATAAGAACGCAGAGAGGGTCCTATCCGGATCCGGCCTGTGGGGGGAGCTAATGCACGTTAAGAACGTACTCCGGGAGAGAAGGGTAAAAGCGGGAGGGCTGGCGTACGACCACCCCTTTCTGAAGGTGAAGTACGTGGCGGGACGTATAGAGGTCTCCCTTCAGGAGCCCAACGATGCCACGGCCCTGATAGGGGAGCTGATGATCCTGTACAACTACCTCGCCGGCAAACACCTGGCCGAGAGGGGACTGGTGGGAGTGTTCAGGATACAGGACGATCCACCTCCGGGAGGGGTTCCTCCCCCCTCCGACCCCCTATACTTCCTGAAGCTGAAGGCCTTAGGCAGACCGGTGCGAACCTCCATAAAGCCCGGCCCCCACAGGGGGTTAGGCGTGCCCTATTACGTAAGGGCGACGTCTCCGATACGCAGGTACTCCGACGTCCTGAACCAGCATCAGATATTGGCCAGTTTGAAGATCTTACCACCGCTGACGCCGGAGGCCATGGAGAGGGATATGGGGGTCGCCCTCGCCGGGGAGCTTAAGAGACACAAGGCCCAGAACGAGAGGAGGACGCACATTCTACTTCACTATCTGCGCTCCAAAGGGGAGGTGGAAGGTATAGCCTCGGCCAGGCGTAAGGTCTTCCTCCCGGAGGTTCTCATGGAGGTTCAGAGTCGCTCCCCGTTAAAGGTGGGTACGAGGTGCAGGTTCAGGGTGGTGAAGGTCCTCTTCGGAGACGGTACGGCCGTAGTTGATAGGGACGAGTGCCCGGGATAGAATTTGAGGTATGAAGCGACTTGAGGCCAGGGTATTCGGATGGGTTCAGGGGGTGGGTTTCCGTGCCTATACGAGATGGAGGGCCAGAGATTTAGGCCTAAGCGGATACGCCAAGAATTTGCCCGACGGTAGCGTTGAGGTCGTGGCCGAGGGACCGGAGGAGGCGTTAAAGAGGCTGGTGGATTACCTGTGGTTGGGCCCCGGAAGGGTGGATGACGTAAGATGGAGCGTAAGCGATAGGGTTGAGGGGCTTGAGGGATTCAGGATCCTGTGAGCCCTTAGCCACGGCCTTAAAATTCCGTAGCGATGCGGGGTTTAAAGGAGGGTAGGAGGGTACTTGAGAAGGACCCGACCCTAAGGAGAATAGTTGAGGTCATAGTCAGGGTGCTGAACCCGGACGGGATAATCCTCTTCGGCTCAAGGGCGAGGGGAGACTACGACGACTACAGCGATTACGACATCCTCGTCCTTAAAAGGGGCATCAAGCCCGAGGAGAGAAGAAAACTGGAGGGGTTTATTGAATTGGAGCTCGCTAAGGAAAGGATATTCCATAGCGCCGATATTACGGTTCAATCTCCCGAGAGGTACGAAATCCTAAAAAGGAAGATAGGACTGGTTTATAAGGAGATATCGCGGGAAGGGGTAGTGCTCTATGAAAAGCGAAGAGGCAAAGCTATGGCTTGATTTCGCGGAGAGGGATCTACGAAGGGCGAGGAACAACTCCGGGATGGGGGATTACGATTTAGCAGCGTATTTGCTCCAGCAATCCTGTGAAAAGTCTTTGAAAGCCGTACTCATAAAGTATGGCAGGACTCCCCCGAGAACCCATAATATCAGGGCCCTCATAGGTGAGATTACAGAGGTGGTGGATTTCCCTGAGTACCTGATAGATGCAGTTAAATTGTCCCGCTACGCATTTGAGGTTAGGTACCCCGACGACTACGTTCCCGTATCGGAGGAGGAGTACATGGAGGC
>CAYYQD010000017.1:0-27972 GCA_964473735.1 uncultured bacterium | reverse complement strand
GTAGATCTTTAGAAGATCGCTATAAGTCCGCAAATGTAAGAGCGTATGTAATTCCGTTGATAAACGGATAGTGAGCAAGGCTAGCTTTTAACTCTCAACCTACTCCATCTTTACGGTGGAGTATAGGACACCGAAAACGCACTTCAAGGGGGATCACAGAGGTTCTGACGAACCTTCTCCGGACTAAAATCTATACAGTTAGGGGGTAAGTACACGGATAAGAGCTTACTACCCGTGCGAAAAGGATAAGGGCACCGCGCCTGACTATTCGCACGTTATTGCCACAGAGCGCGTTTTACCCCGTACGCCCCTACCAGCCCTACCGCAACAGCTTTCCGTCTTTCAGGCGAAGTATCACGTCGCACGTCCTCGCGAGGTCCAGATCGTGGGTGGCTATTACGACGGTCCGCCCTTCGGACGCCAGAGACGTCAGTATCTTAAACACCATCTCCGAATTCTTGCTGTCAAGGTTCCCCGTGGGCTCGTCCGCGAATATGACCTCGGGGTCGGTAATCAGGGCTCTCGCTATGGCTATCCTCTGCTGCTCTCCCCCGGAGTACTCGTACGGCATCTTCGTAGGGTCCTCTATGCCCAGGGAGCGGAGGAGGTCCATCGCCCGCTCTCTGTCCGTCCTTCCTGCCTTCAGATAAAGGGCAACGTTTACGTTCTCGTAGGCGTTCAGATAAGGTACCAGGTAGAACTGCTGGAAGATAAAGGAGAAGTGCTGGGCCCGGAATCTGGCCCGGGTGTCGTCCCCCATGGCCGTTAAATCTTCCCCTCCGTAGAAGACCTTGCCGGAGTCCGGGGCCTCTATTCCCGAAAGCAGGTACAACAAAGTGGTCTTACCGCTACCGGACGGTCCGACCACGGCGTACGATTTACCCGGCTCAAAGGTGTAAGAAAACCCATCAACCGCCACCGTCTTCACCTTCCTGCCGTAAGTCTTGCTGAGATTTTCAGCCTTTAGAGTCCTCATCTTCCCAGTCCCTCCCTCACGTTCATCCGGACGGCGGAAACGGCGGGGAACAGACCGCCTAACAGACCTACGACCACGGCCACGACGAGGGCGAGGATAACCATACCCGGAGACATGGCCACCATACTGAGGCCGAACCTGTCCATCATAACCCTCTCCGAAAGTACGACCAGCATCCACCCCACGGCCGTACCCAACCCCCACCCGATAAGACTGACTATGATGGACTGACCTACTACCAGCCGGAACACCAGAGAGCGCGTACCCCCCAGAGCCCTAAGTACGGCGAACTCCCACCTCCTCTCCTGAACGGTTATGGCCATGATGGCGAAGAGGAAAACCGTGGTGACGAACAGGGCCACGGAGGATAGGCCGAACCTCACGGCGTCCCCGATGGCTACGAGGGAGCTGGCCATCTTCATAAGGGACTCGGAGGTCTGAACGGTATAATTCGGAAACCTCTCTTTTAAAAGCCGCAGGACCACTTTCAGGCTCTCCGGAGGTGGAGATACGGCGACGGCGAGGATCCTATCCGTACCCATATCCTTCATCAGGAGGTTGAGGGGTACGATCACGGCGTTATCCACGAGGGGGGAACCGGCCTTTATTATCCCCACTACCCTGTACTTCCCTATCCCCACGGTTATGGAGTCCCCCACCTTCAGCTTCAGGCTCCGTGCCAGAACCTCTCCCACCAGTGCCTCCCGACGGGTGCTGTCCCTTAGGTCCCTTCCGGCGGATACGTTGTACTCGGATACGAAGGGGAGGGAGGAGGAGAAATCCTTACCGAATACCACACCGAAGGCTTTGGGTGGAAATCCCGCCGTGTAGGGCATACGGAGGATGGCATACACCTTCCCCACTCCAAGGGCGCGGATGCTGTCGGTCAGGGACCTCGGGAGTATAGGCTGAACCGAAAGGCTCTGGGACGGGGGCAGGACGAGGATCTGCAGGTTGAAGGCCCGGAGATTCTTACGCATCAAGTTTCGGGTGCCCTCGCCGAAGGAGAGCAGGTATATCAGGGCAGCTATGGACACGGCGAGACCGACTACGGCTAAGGAGAAGCGCAGGGCGTAGTGACGGATGGACTTCAGGGTAATCAGGAGGAACATGGCACCTATTCTAAAGGGGCCGGGGCGCTACACCCGTGAAACGCTCACACCTCCATGAGGGTATCGGCGAACACCCCTATAAAGGAGGCGTAGAACACCCCCATTACCGCTACGAGGCCTAAGTTAGTTATCGGATCCCCACCCGACAGGTACCCGTAAAACCCTATCAGCAGGGGGACCTGCAGGACGGCCGCTATAAAGCCCATGCTCACACCGGCCACCTCACCCATCGCCGACGTTAGAGTACATAGGAGGGAGGAGGAGAACACCCAGACGGCTATCCCCACAGCGTAGGCCAGCACGGGTGCGGAAGCGACCACCCCAACGACGAAGGCGACGAGGACGTTCAGGATAAGGGAGACCACCATAACCACCCCGGCCATGAGAAAGAGAACCCCGGTGTTGCCGTAGAGCATTGAGAGGCGATAGACGGCATCGTCCTCCCAGAGGGCCCGGGCTACACCCTCGGCCACGGTAAGGCTCCCGACGAAGGAGGCCAGAGCGAGGGATAGGCCCCAATCCGCCCCCACCAAGGAGAGGAAGATAACGAGGGCGAACGCTACGGAAAACGGGAGGAGTATCCCCCTCCTACCCCTCAAAAAAGACAGGAGCATTCACACCTCCACCAGTACCCACTCCCCACTCCCTCGCAGGTAGTTCCACACGGTTTCATCAACCGGAAGGTTCAGGAGTCTCCTCCGTAGGAGTTCCATGGTCAGCTGATGGGTGACTATCAGGACGTTCTCCCACCCCCTACTTTCGGCGTAGGTCCTCACGTCCCGCACGAACCACCCTACCCTCTCGGCCACGTCAAGGAGGCTCTCCCCACCGGGAAGCCTGAAATCAACCCTGAGGGCCTCCGGATGCTCCCTCTTTATCACCTCCGAGTACGTACCCTCCCATTCCCCCATGTGCCTCTCCCTTATCCTCCAGTCGGAGAGCAGGGGGACATCCCCGTATCTGTTAAGGAGGAGCCTCCCGGATATTACTGCCCTCTTGAGGTCGGAGGTGTATATGACGTCCGGTCGTATCGGAATACCCTCCGTAGTCTCCCAGAACTTGCTGAGGGCTTCGGGGTAAGGCTCAACGTCCGACCACCCCTGAAGGCGTTTGGCGTCGTTCCAGCGGGTACGGGCGTGTCTTATGAGTACAAACCTCATCAGAAGAAGAAGGAGAGCTCTCTCTGGGCGTTCTCGTAAGAGTCGGAGGCATGGACGGCGTTACGCTCTATGCTCTCTCCGTACACCGCCCTTATGGTACCCAGCCTCGCCTCCTTTGGGTTAGTTGCTCCCACCAGCTCCCTTAACTTCTCAACCGCGTTCTCCCTCTCAAGCATCACGCCCACCACCATACCGCCGGTGATGTAATTAACGAGGTCGTTGAAGAAGGGTTTGTCCCTATGCACTTCGTAAAACCTCTCCGCCTCCTCCCTGCTGAAGTGTTTGCTCCTTATGGCTACGATCCGAAAACCGTTCTCCTCCACCATGGCGAGTATGCGCCCTATGAGATTGCGGGACGTCGCATCCGGTTTTATCATCAGAAGGGTCCTCTCCATAGGCGGCGATTATACCGGGGAAGTGGGGGAGAGGCACAGGCCCAAAATAGCGCGGTCGTACGGAATGACAGCCCGTAGAACCAGGCCGTCAGCTTAATGCACTGCTATCCGGTACCGAACGGTTCTTTTACGATGCACGTCGGGTTATCCGAATACCCATCGGCTTTAAGACGTCGCTCATAAGCGCACTTCGGACTTCGCAACGGTAAAGCGGTACCACTTCTGCCAGTTTCATACCCATAGTAGTACCCCCTTTCTACGTACAGACCTCCGAATTCACGTAGCCGGGGTAGTGAGGGCGTAAGGCGTATTTTTCACATATACGGGCGAAAAATGGGGGTCCTTAGAGAAACACTCCCATAACCGTATGAACCTACGACGTTATAGGCCCGGTACGTGGATGGCACCTCTTCGTCCGTAAAATAAAGCCACGTGGAAGAGATGTACCTTCTGGCACTGCACCTCCAGAGCGGAGTGGGACCGAAGACGATACGACGGATATACGAGACCTTTGGCAGTTTTACCGAAGCCTTCCGACGGAAGGATAGGCTGGAGAAGGTAGTAGGCCCGTCCCGTGCCGCCGCCGTTCTGTCCGCCGACCCGAATAGGGCCGAAGGGGAGATGAGAAGGGCCGAGTCCTTAGGGGTCAGGGTCGTTTCCTTTCTTAGCGACGACTACCCGGAGAGGCTAAGGGCACACGAGAACATGCCCGCTGTCCTGTACGTTAAAGGGGACATAGGTTCCCTGAGCAGCAGGACGGTGGCAGTGGTCGGGACCCGTTATCCGAGCGAGGACGCCCGTACGGTGAGCTTTGATCTGGGAAAGAGATTGGGTAGAGCCGGCGTGACGGTAGTATCGGGAGGGGCGTACGGGATAGACACGCAGGCCCACAGGGGGGCCATGGCCGGTGGAGGGAGGACGGTCGTGGTACTCGGTTCGGGCATGGACAGACCCTACCCGCGGGAGAACGTACCCTTATTTCGGGAAGTGGTGGAGAGGGGCGGGGCCATCCTGACGGAGTTCCCCCTCGGCACCCCTCCCAACCAGGGCAACTTCCCCGCCCGGAACAGGGTCATAAGCGCCCTGTCCGACGTGGTGGTCGTGGTACAGGCCCCGGAGAGGTCCGGAGCCCTCATAACGGCCTCGTGGGCCCTTGAGCAGGGGAAGGACGTGTGGGCGGTGCCCTTCAGCCCGTTAGATAGGAGGGCCTACGGTAGCAACCGGCTGATATACGACGGAGCCAGACCCCTGTACGACCTCTCCCATTTCGTTGAGGACGTGGTGGGAAGCCCTACTCCGATGGAGGTACGGAGGAGACCGGAGGTGGATGAGATGGAGGCCTTCATCCTGACCTTACTTAAGGAGCCCCTACACATAGACGAAATAACCTACAAATCCGGTGTGCCTCCCCATCGCCTATACGCCGTACTGCTATCGCTCCAGATGAAGGGGTACGTGAGGGAACTTCCCGGGAAGATATACGAGGCCGTGCCATGAAACGTAGGAACTACCTTGAGAGGAACCAGCAGAGGCTCTTCTACAGTCTGGCCGAGCTGGAGAGGCTGACCGGTCTGAACCGCAGGCGCATCTACTCCCTTGAAAGGATGGGCTTCATCCGTGCCAAGATGAGGAACGGCAGAAGACTGTACGGTTCGGAGGCCCTTGAGCGTCTGCTGGACTTCCGGGTCCTCTTGGAGGAGTATCCGGCGGAGGTGATAGTGCGATCTTACGAAGAGCTCAAACTAACGGCGAAGCTGAAGAGGTACCGCAACGGCCTCATCCGTATAAGGAACCGGATAAGGAGGTTTCTCAAAGAGATGGGGTGGGAGGATGCGTAAGGCCCTCAGCATAGCGGGGTACGACCCCTCCGGTGGGGCGGGAACCTTAGCCGACGTCCGCACCTTCAACAGGTACGGTGTGTACGGGGCGGCCGTGATCACGGCCCTAACCTTTCAGAACACGCAGGGGGTGTACGGCGTGCTCCCTATGGGGGCGGAGGCGGTCCGGAGGCAGCTGAGTCTTTTACTCGCGGATACGGACTTCGGGGCAGTTAAAACGGGTATGCTGGCGACAGGGGAGGTGGTAAGGGTTGTAGCCGACCTCCTCTCCGAATATGGGGTAAGGAACCTCGTCGTGGACCCCGTGATCCGCTCCACCTCCGGAGCCACACTTCTGGACCCCTCCGGCGTTGAGGCTATGGTGGATACGCTGCTACCGATGACCACCCTGATAACCCCCAACGTACCGGAGGCCGAGGTCTTAGCCTCCATGAAGATAGAGGGGCCGGAGGACGTGGAGGAGGCCGCCAGGAGGATACTCTCCTTAGGGCCGGAGGCCGTCCTGATAAAGGGTGGGCACCTGAAGGGAGCCCCTATGGACTTTCTGAGGGTCAGGAGACCGGACGGGGACAGAGCCTACAGGTTCGTAGGGGAGAGGGTGAAGTGGGACGTACACGGTACGGGTTGCGTCCTGTCCTCCTCAATAGCCGCCCTACTGTCCCGGGGGTGCGACCTTATAACGGCCGTGAGCGTAGCCGTATCCGATATGAGGGGGGCGTTGAAGGAGCACGTGGTCAAGGTAGGGAAAGGGAGACCCGTCATCTTCCACGGAGATGGGTCAGGTGCCCCGTGCTAACCTTCAGAAAGCGCTCCGAACTTCCACCCTAACCTCGCCTAAGGTTATGACGGTGGAGGGAACCTTCGGATAGACCAGAACGGCCCTGCGGCTGCCCATAAGCGTGGCGTAGGTGAAGACCTGATACACGTCCGACCTCGTAGGACGCACCTTGTACTTGGCGTCCATAGGGGAGCCGTCTTCCAACACGAAGTCCGGCTTTATATCCCACTCCATCGGCTTAGCCCTTACCCCCCCGAACTCCTTACCTACGTACTCCTCAAACAGGTAAGGGGTGTTCAGGAGGAACCCCCTGTCTCCCTCACCGAACATACCGGCCTCTATCACGTAGGCGAGTTTCCAGACCTCCTCCGTCGGCTCCTCTAAGAACTTCAAGCGAAAGGCCCCTTCGGGAGGAACTTCGTAATCCGCCACCTCGTACCCCATCCTCTTGAGGAGGTAGTTCAACCACAGCACCTCCTTAGGTGGCCCCATCTCGTCCCCCACGGCCGGAAGAACCGTGGGCCTCAGGGGATCGTACCTGTGGGGGAGGACCCGTCCTATTCCCCGGTAGTTCTCCCTCTCCCTGTACCCCAAACGACTTCTGGAGTATCCCTCAACGAGCCTACGAAACCGCCCTTTAACGGCCTCCCCGATCCCCTCCACCCCTCCACCCCCCTCCTCAAGGGAGAACACCCTTCCCAACATCCGGTAGAGGACGTCCCATCCCCACCGGGGCTCAACGATCAGGTCCCGATATTTCCCGACACCTCTCACCTGATAGAGGGACCCCACCCTGCGGAAGGCCCACCTCAACCTCTTCGGGGGTCCGAAGCCGAGGGGTACGAGGTCGTACTCCCTGACTTTCACCATAAAACGTCCGATTTTAAGGGGGAAGGTGCCTATGGACGGGGAAACGTATCGCCTTTACAATAGTGTCCGTAATGCGAGGTAAGAAGTTTTACATAAAGACCTTCGGGTGCCAGATGAACGAGCTGGACAGCGAGCTGGTCCGGAAGATGCTGGAGGAGAGGGGGTACGTACATACCGACGATCCGGAGGATGCGGACATCGTCCTGATAAACACCTGTACGGTTAGGGAGAAGGCCGCGCGTAAGGCGAAGCACCTTCTCCGGTATTTCAGCAAGAGGGAGAAGACCACGGTCGTCATGGGGTGTCTGGCCCAGCAGGAGAAGGACAACCTTCTGAAGTACGGGGCGGACCTGGTAGTGGGTACGAGGGCGTTCGTTGAGATACCGGACCTCCTTGAGAGCGCAGGCCGTCAGAGGGTGGTGTGCGAGGACATAGGCCTGCACTACAGGGTGGATAGGGAGGTATATCCGGGGCAGTACTCCGCCTACGTTAGCATCCAGTACGGATGCGACAACTTCTGCACCTTCTGCGTCGTCCCCTATACGAGAGGAAGGGAGTACTCCCGCCCAGCGGAGGAGATACTGTCGGAGGTGAAGAGGTTGGACGATGCCGGGGTCGTAGAGATAACCCTCTTAGGTCAGAACGTAAACAGCTACTTTGATGGGAGGTACGACTTCGCCGACCTCCTCCTCATGGTTGAGGACACCGTAAGGAACGTCCGTAGGGTCAGATTCACCAGCCCCAACCCCCGCGACTTCTCCTACAAGGTCCTGAAGGTGGTGGCGGAGAGCGACGTGATAACCCCGTGGATACACCTACCCCTCCAGTCGGGCTCAAACAGGGTCCTCAGGAGGATGAACAGGGGATACACTAAGGAGGAGTACCTTGAGCAGGCCGCCACCATAAGGGAGATGATGCCCTTCGGCACCATAACAACCGACATAATCGTGGGCTTTCCGGGAGAAACGGAGGAGGACTTTGAGGAGACTTTAGACGTCGTCAGGAGGGTGAAGTACGACGGGGCTTACATGTTCATCTACTCGCCGAGGCCCAACACACCGGCCGCCCTCTACGGGGGTCACCTTCCCTACGACGTTAAGGTGGAGCGACAGAGGAGGCTCATTGACGAGGTGAACAGGGGGATACTGGAGAGGAGAAATCTGTTCGTAGGCAGGGAGGAGGAGGTCCTGATAGAGGGGACGAGCCGTAAGGACCCCAACGAGTCCGTAGGCAAGGCCTTCAACGGCCTGACCGTCACCGTAAAGGGGAAGTTTGCTCCCGGAGAGCTGGTGAAGGTCAGGATATACGGTATCAGCGGCCTGACGCTGAAGGCCGAACCGGTGAGTGTGGGGAGCGTCCCCGTAGCCCTCTAAGGGCGTCGTACAGGGCGGTCGTAGGCACTCTCCCGCCTATCCACTTCCTTATCACCTTCCCGGTGGGAGAGACTAAAACGTAAGAGGGTACCCCCGGTATTCCGAAGGCGCCAAAGATCTGGGGGGCGTCGGCCACAATTGGGTAGGATACCCCGTTATCCCTTAAGAACTCCCGTACCCTCCCCGACGGCTCTCCGCTCACCCCTACGACCTCCACCCCCCGTCTGGAGAGCTCTCTATAGAGGGCGTTCAGAGATGGTACCTGCTCCACACAGGCCCTACAACGGCTGTTCCAGAATACCAGAAGGGTGGTCCGTCCCTTGAGGTGAAGGGTCTCCCCCTCAACCGTTATAAGGGTCAGATACGGTGCCTCGGGGTACTCAACGGTACTGCCCGGATCCTCCACCCCCATCTCCCCGAGCCGGGACAGGGCGGAGGTATCACCGTAAATGACCCAGAGGTAGGCTAAGGCCTTCACGTAAGAGGAGGAATCTCCGGAGTACAGGGCGGCCCACGTGAAGTCGTAGAGGTAGGGACCTAATAGGGAGGGATCCGTCCGGAAGACCGGAAGGAGGAGACGGAATAACCCATCCCAATCTCCGATAGAAGTGTGGTACTCAACGGCGTACGGGTAGGAGGGGCCTATGAGAGAAGCGAGTGTGTCCGGAGGGTAAAGCCTACCCCACGTTAGCACGTCCAGAGCCATCCTGACCGGCTCCTCCATACGTTTCAGGGTGTCAAGGGTTAAACGCATTCCCACCGTATCTCCCCGCATGGCGTATAACCGAAAGAGGGTAGCGTAGTCGTGGAAGGTGCGCATGGAGTCCGGGATGCGTTTTAGGTAGAGTCTTACGTACTTCTCGGGCTCCCACCTCTCCCTCTCTGCCTTCTCCCTCACGTACAGACGGACCGTAGGATGCAGGTAAAGACGCCCCACCCGGATGCTCTCCGGCCTTAGGTCCGGCAGACGGGTCGGGTCGTACCTCAGCTTACCGGACGGAAGCACCTCAACGGCGACCCCATCCCACGTACCGCCACCACCTTTCAACACCCTCACCCTTAGAGAGAGGGGTTTCCCCGAGTAGCGCCCCACGACCGAAACGGTCGCTCCCCCTCCGGCCCCACATCCGTACAGCAGGAGCAGGAAGGGGAGAAGCCGCTTTATCACCTCCCGCGCTTTATCCCCCGCAGTTTCCAGTCAAGGACCAGAGAGGACACCACGAATATGGAGGAGTACGTACCCACGACCACACCTACGGTTAGGATGAAGGCGAAGTTGAAGAGTACCGGACCGCCGAATAGCAACAGTATGAATACCACTAAAAAGGTGGTGAATGAGGTTATCACGGTACGGGACAGGGTGGAGTTTATAGCGTCGTTGAATATACGCTGGAGGTCCCCGGGAGACACGTCTATGAGTCTGAAGCGTCCTAAGTACTCCCGCACGCGGTCGGCCACCACTATGGAGTCGTTGATGGAGTAACCTATGAGGGTCAGGAGGGCGGCGATAACCGTCATGTCCGTTTCAAATCCGAAGAGGGAGTGGATCCCCCACGTGATGATGACGTCGTGGAAGAGGGCGAGGGTGGCCGCCACGCCAAAGAGTATATCAAACCTCAACCAGATGTAAAAGAGGATCACGATGAGCCCGACGATCGTAAGGATAAGGGCCTTCTCCCGCAGCTCCGCCCCGATCTTCGGACCCACGTGCTCCGCCCTATCAAGGCGCACCTTCTTCCCCAGAGTCCTCTCAAGCCCCTTAACGAGGCTGTCGGGTTCTATATCCTCCTTGTACTTTATGAGGTACTCGTTGGCAACGCCCACGTTCTGGATCTCGGCCCTGAGACCGAGTTTAATGGTAGCGTCTCTGACCCGCTCTATAGGTGCCTCAACGTACACCTGAACGAGCCTACCTCCGGTGAAGTCTATGGACCACGTCTGGTGTAGTCCCAGGGCCGTACCGAGGGGGGTAAGGCGTAGTAGGAGGGCCACCAGTCCTATCACGATGAGGGTTCCGGAGATGAGGTAGGCTATCCTCCTCTTCCCCATGAAGTCTATGTTCGGATTTTCAAGCCATTTTATTCTCATCTCTTTTGTCCTCCTTTAGATGGAAACTGCCTGCCACTTTCTATCCTCTATGAGGTAGCCGAATATCCAGCGGGTCATCACGATGGAGGTAAAGAGGTTCACGACGATACCTATGGACAGGACTATGGCGAACCCCCTTATGGGGCCTACCCCAAGGAACATGAGGACTAAAGCGGTTAGAAGGGTGGTTATGTTGGCGTCAAGGATGGTGCGGGTGGCGTTGGCGTACCCCACCTCAAGGGCCGTCCGGAAGGACTTACCCTTGCGTAGCTCCTCCCTTATACGCTCAAATATGAGCACGTTCGCATCCACGGCCATACCCACCGTCAGGATGAGGCCGGCCATGCCGGGCATGGTCAGGGTGGCGTTAAGCATCGCCATTACGTCTAAGATGAAGATGAGGTTGGCAAAGAGCGCGACGACCGCTATTACACCGGCAAGGCGGTAGTAGAGGATCATGAAAAGTACGACCAGAATAAAGGCTACAGCCAACGATATCATCCCGCGGCGTATGGAGTCGGCGCCCAGCGTGGGCCCGACTATGCGTTCCTCCTCAACCTTAACAGGCACGGGGAGGGCACCGGCCCGGAGTATGGCGGCAAGGTCCTGGGCCTCCTGAAGGGACGGTATTCCGGTTATCTGGGCGTTCCCCGTGGGGATCCTCTCCTGTATCCTCGGAGCGGACTGAACCACCCCGTCCAGCACTATGGCCAACCTCTTCCCCACGTTCTCACCCGTGAGTCGGGCGAATATCACGGCACCCGTACGGTCAAACGTTATATGTACCACGGGCTGCCCGGCCATCTGCTGCTGGCCAAGTGTGGCCTGAGCATCCACCAGATGGGCCCCGGTCAGAGGCGTGTGCCTCTTTACTAAGAAGAGCTTACGCAGTTTCTTCCCGTCCTTCGTCTTTATCGTCCTGCCCCAGAGTATCTGGTATCCGGGAGGTATCAGCTTTTTGACCTCCGGCAATTTCAGTATGCTATCAACCTTGTCCCAGTTCTGCTCCAGTACGGCCACGTCCCCCTCGTACCCGATGAGGAGACGGGTGAAAGGGCCGGCCCGGGACGTATCCGCAACGGCTCCCCCTTCCTTACGGAGGAGGTCATCAACGCTCTTTAAGAAGTCTGCGAAAACCTTATCGTCCGCTAAAAGTTTAAACTCTAACAGGGCCGTCTTACCTATGATGTTCCTCGCCCTCTCCTTGCTTACCACACCGGGTAACTGGACTATCACCCTGTCCTGCCCTGCCTTCTGTATTACGGGCTCAAACACGCCGAGCTGGTCCACACGGTTCCGTATAACCTCCACCACCCTGTCGGCGGCGTCCTTGAGCTTATTCGGATCCTTAACCTTGGACTTATCCACGGACAGGACTATGTACATCCCTCCCTGAATGTCCAGACCGAGGTTCAGGGCTTTCTTTTTAAGGTTAAACAGGGCCTGACGCCCCATCTTCTCCCTCTCCTGCTGACTCATAGTCAGGAGTTTGTAGGTGGGCATCAGTAGGTATATACCCCCTGCGAAGAGTGCAACAATTAGACCCAACCTCCACAGGTACTTACCGGACATGAGCCGTGCATTATAGCGGTGAAACGTGCGTCCATAGAGGGGAGGAAAGTAAGGGCGGGATCCCCCCTTAAAATGGAGGTGTGGAGCGTCGTAAAGTGCCCGGCAGGGGTTGGAGGATAACCCTTTGGGCAGTGGATACCCTCATAAGGTTGGGGGTCTCCGCCAACGCCGCCTCGCTCGTCGGGATGTTTTTAGGTGTGCTCTCTGGACTTCTTTTCTACCTTACGGCCCTGAACCCTCTGCTGTTTTTGGCAGGGGCCGTCGCCGTTTTCCTGCGCTCGGCCTTCAACGTCTTTGACGGTATGATAGCCCACAGGACGGGGAACCTTACACCGACGGGGACCTTTCTAAACGACTTCACCGATAGGGTGGCAGACGTCTTCATGTTGGTGGGCTACGGCTACGCTTATGGCTCATCCCCTCTCTGGGGGTTTCTGGCGTGCGTGGGGGCCCTACTGACGGCGGCCGTGAGGTTAGCCGGAAAGGTGGCCGGTGCCCGTATGCACTACGGTGGCGTGATGTCCAAACCCGTAAGGATGTACGCCCTTATTCTGACCTCCCCCATCGCCGCGTTCGTAGAGGGGTTCCCCGTGGCCAGGTACGTCCTGATCGCCATAACGATAGGTACTCTCGTAACGGTCCTTCAGAGGGCATGGTGGGTGTTGCGGGATCTATCATGAGGCTGCCGGAGGCGGCCCGTCTGCTTCTACTTTTTATTTTTGGGGCTTTGATTCTGGCCACCCTCCTGACCTACCTGTTGGGTCCCATCCTGCCCCCGGACCTCAAGGGAGACCTCAAGGCGCGGATAAAGGCGTGGTGGATCATGGTCTTAGTTCAGGTTGCCGTGGTTAGCATACACCCTAAGGGCAGCGTGCTCCTGTTCGCCTTCGTGAGCTTCTGGGCCCTCAAGGAGTACTTTACGGCTATTAGCATAAGGGTGGAGGACAGGCTGGCCCTCTTCGTGGCCTTCTTCGTCGTCCTGCCTCTGAACTACCTGTGGATATGGACGGAGTGGTACGTCATGTTCCTCATATTCGTACCCGTGTACGGTTTCCTGAGCATCCCCTTCTTCCTGCTCATGGGCAAGAACCCCAGAGGATTCACGGTGTCGGCCGGAAGGATACACTGGGGCCTTATGGCCTTCGTCTACGGCGTAGGGCATATAGCCTATCTGGTGAATCTCCACCACCTCTACGACCCCCACGCCCCTTACAGTGGCCTCACCCTGATGATGTTCCTAATTTTCGTGGTTGAGATGAGCGACGTCTTTCAGTACCTCTTCGGTAAGCTGTTCGGCAGGCGTAAGGTCTGGCCCTCAATAAGCCCGGGAAAGACGTGGGAGGGACTGATCGGTGGGATAGCGGCGGCCGTACTTCTGGGGTACCTGTTCAGATTTCTAACGCCCTTCTCCCCCCTTGAGAGCGTGGTCGTGTCCTTTCTTATAACCGTCTTAGGTTTCGTGGGAGGAGGCGTGATGTCCGCCGTTAAGAGGGACTTAGGGAGGAAGGACTTCGGATACGTACTCCCCGGACACGGTGGGATAATTGACCGCATAGACTCCCTCTGCTGGGCCGCCCCCATCTACTTCCATTACATCGCGTACTTCCACGGCCACTACCTTCTGATAACCGGGGCGAAGAGCTGATGAGGCTGTTGCTGTTCCTCTGGGGTTTCGCGGAGGCTACTCTGTTCTTCGTGGTGCCCGACGTCCCCATCAGTTTTCTGGCCATTAGGGGGATAAGGAGGGCCCTCCTCGGCTCGGCGTGCGCCACAGCCGGAGCGGTGGTCGGTGGGCTTCTGATGTACCTGATCGCATCGCTCTACCCCGAGGCTACGCTCTCCGTAGTTGAGAAGGTCCCGGCCGTATCGTGGGGGATGATTGAGAGGGTCATGGAGGAGGTCCCCCGTACCGGGGCCCTCGCCATGTTCAAGGGGGCGTTCTCCGGCGTGCCGTACAAGGTCTACGCCGCCGTCTTCGGCGTCTCGCACTTCAACCTTCCGACTTTCCTGCTGGTGAGCCTTCCGGCGAGGTTCCTGAGGTTCGCCATGGTAAGCGTGGCAGTTGGACTTCTCTCTCGGATCGTACCTCGCAAACTCCGCGTCCCCCTCCTCGCTGTGGGATGGGTGGTGTTTTACGCTCTGTTCTGGTACCTCATGGGATGGTAAGGGAACTCCTCTTCGCCCTCCTTATAAGGCCCCTCATAGTCCTGTTCATAGGGGTAAGGAAGGTAGGGGAGCTTCGGCTTCCCAGAGGACAGTTCATAATCGTCTCCAACCACGCCAGCCACGTTGATACCCTCGTCCTGCTCTCACTGATCCCACTACGGAGACTGAAGGAGGTCAGACCCGTCGCGGCGGCGGATTACTGGACGAAGAACCGCCTGATATACGCCGTAGTCTCCTTCCTCTTCAACGTCCTTCCAATTCCCCGGCGCCCCTCCCTGCGCGACAACCCACTGCGGATAATGGAGAAGGCTCTGGACGAAGGCTACTCCCTGGTGATATACCCGGAGGGGACCAGATCCTACGGTGAGAGTCTCGGTCCCTTCAAGGGAGGTGTGGCCTACCTGATAGAGAGGAGACCCGACTTAACCATCCTACCCGTCTTCATAAGCAACACGTGGAAGGTACTTCCGAAGGGGCACCTCCTCCCTCTGCCCCTGTTCGTTGAGGTCGCAATAGGGGAGCCTATGCGCTTCTCCGGGAAGGAGAGACGCGAAGATATACTTAACACGCTGTACCGGGCCGTTTCGGACCTGAAGGATAGGTTGATGGAAGGGTCGTAGGGTACCGTCCAAAGAGATACGGTTCTCCCGGCCGTACAATACCCGCCTATGAGCAACGGGAAGTTGAAGTGGTATCTGGCGATAGCCGTATTTCTCTTCGTATCCCTGATTTACTTCAAGACTACGGCTCCAACGACCGCATTCTGGGACGTGGGAGAGTTCTTGGCCGCAGCCCACATACTGGGGGTGCCGCACCCTCCGGGTACCCCCTTCTACGTACTTTTGGCCAAGTTCTTTGACCTCCTTCCCTTACCCGTTGATAAGCTATACTCCCTGATAAACGGGGGAGTGGTGGCGGATCCCCACGTCCTCCGTATGACCCTTATCCCCATCCTCATGGGAGGGGCGAACGCTGCCCTGATATACCTGATAGCCTACGACCTCCTTGACCTTATGGACGGCGAGGGCAGGATGCCCCGGCCCCTCATCCACGTGGTTGCCCTGACGGGTGCCCTGCTCCCGGCCTTCGCCATGAGGGTATGGTTCAACTCCATAGAGGTGGAGACCTACACCCCCGGTGCTTTCTTCGGCATTCTGGCCATCTACTTAGGGCTACTCTGGTATAAGGACAAGGACAACCCCGAGGCCTACCGTTGGATATACTTAGGCGTCCTCTCAATAATGCTGGGTACGGGCGTACACCTGACCGTCCTCTTCGCCCTGCCGGCCCTGATGCTTCTGGTCTGGGTAGCCAAACCCAAGGACCTCTGGGACAGGTACGCCGTGGCCCTATTCGGGGCCTTCTTTACCCTGTTCGCCCTGCTCTTGGTGACCTACGACGGTAGCGGCAAGGGGGTATTCCTCTTAGGTCTCCTCCTGATGCTGTTCTACATGTTCAAGGACGGGAAACTCCGGAACTGGAGCGAGCCCCTGAGCTTAGCCTTTCTGGTGGGGTTGGTACTCTCCGCCGTAGGTGCCTTCAACCCGCAGGGGGAGATAGCCGGTTTTAGCGGTAAGCAGATAGTCACCTTGG
This sequence comes from uncultured bacterium, assembly GCA_964473735.1. Classification (GTDB taxonomy): domain Bacteria; phylum Hydrothermota; class Hydrothermia; order LBFQ01; family LBFQ01; genus JAADCS01. The sequence continues at coordinate 12,051 of CAYYQD010000017.1, read as the reverse complement.
GTGCCTTCCTGTCCGTGGCGGCGATGTTCGTCGCCGGGCGGATGTGGAACGACTGGAAGGGATGGATCTTTCTGATAATACTGTTCGGATTTACGGTTGAGTTCTGGATAATCGTCAGGGCGAACTACCTGCACTTCCACCCTCTGGACGCCCGCATAAACGAGGGGGATCCCTACACGTGGCAGGCCTTCATGGACGTACTTTTGAGAAAGCAGTACGAACCCGCCAAGATGTTCCCCCGTCGCATACCGTGGGGTGAGCAGTTTCAGGTCTTTTTAATGTGGTTCGGATGGCAGTGGAACGCCGCCACCTACGCCATAACCGACCTCCAGAAGAACGCCCAATTCACTTTAATGGATCACCTGGGACCGTTGGGAGCCACCGTCTTAGTCCTCGGTCTCCTTGGCCTGTGGGAGCACTGGACGGACAGGAAGAACCGCGCCCTCTTCTGGCTCGTGGGAGGGGCTACCCTCTTGGCCGGAATTGGCTTCTTCATAGCCTTCAACTTCAAGGACTCGCCGACCCACCCGGTCAACCCCATAAACCTGCAGATGGGGAACGTTGAGGTCAGGAACAGGGACTACTTCTACCATCCGTTCTATCAGCTCTGGGGGGTATATATAGCCATAGGTCTGTTCTATCTGGCGAAACTCCTTAAGGGCTATCTGAAGAGCGGTACGGTAATGGCCTCACTCTTCGGTCTGATAGGGGCCGGCATGGTGGCCTTCCAGATAAAGCAGCACTGGTTCTGGAACGACAGGTCCCACAACTACATACCGGAGGACTTCGCCGCCAACATAGCCAACTCCGCCAAAGCCAAGAAAGGGGTCTTTATGACGAACGGAGACAACGACACCTTCCCCGTGTGGTTCGTGCAGGAGGTCCTGAAGATAAAGTGGCCCCTGATAAACGCCAACCTCTCCCTCCTGAACACCAACTGGTACGTGAGGGAGCTCAAGCACTGGGGAGCACCCATCAGCTTTCCCGACAGCGTAATCTACAACCTCCCGCCGGTCGTTCAGGGGGCGGGTGAGAACGGCTACATGTTCCTGAGGGACATAGTCATACGGGATATGATAGCCACCTCCGTTGGGTACAAACCCTCACCGGAGGACTACGTTGAGATACCCGGACTGAAGGGGATGGTGAAGGTCCCCAAGATATACTTGGCACCCAAGTCCGTATTCGCCAAGGAGGTGTTTGAGGGAAGGGAGTTCAAGGTGCCCATATACTTCTCCATAACGGACGACCCCGAGGTCTATCGCGGCTGGGAGCCCTACATGGTGCTTGAGGGGATGCTTATGCGTCTGACCGGGAAGGTACAGGAGGGCCCCAACATCTTGGGGGTGGTCGACGTGGAATGGACGGACAGCCTCCTTACGGGTGGGGCGAAGGACCCGGTTAAGTTCGTAAAAGAGACTTCCTTTAACTATAAGGATGAGCCTAAAGGGTACGTATGGAGGTACAGGGCGCTGTTTGACGACCGTCAGTACAAGAACCACGACCATCTGAGTCCGTACAGGAACTACGCCACGGTCGCCTTAGCGGTGGCCGCCACCTACTCCGCGAAGGGGAACAACGAGAGGGCCCTGAAGTTCTACGACTTAGCCAAGCTCCTCATAAGCGAGTTCCTACGTTTGCAGGGCAAGGATCCCAGCACCGACCCCCAGATGTTCGCTCTGGAGCTGTCGCGAGCCTACGTCTTCGTACAGATGGGCAAGTACGACGAGGCCCTGAAGGTGCTTAAGAGGTACTCCAACTTCCTGCCCAAGAACGAGCGGGAGTGGAGGGAGGCCATAATATACCTGTACAAGGGGGACACCATAAAGGCCCAGGAGAAGGCCCTCTCCCTCCTTGAGGGGGTACCCCAGCCCGACCCCGTATGGGGCCAGCACATAGACGCCGTGTACTCCCTCCTGAGTCCGGAGGACCTGACGGACATAACCCACAGGCTCTTCCTGAAACAGCAGTTTGAACTGGCCCTTAAGCTCCTTGATAGGACCTCAATGCCCGACTCCGTCAAAATGTGGGTCTCCGGCCTGATAAGGGCGGTGCAGCTTCAGGACCCGCAGGCTTTTGCCCTTCTGGGCGAGCAGGCCCCGTTTGACACCACCGGGGCGGGAGAGTGGAAGGAGGAGCTGGGTCGCCTCTACGACGTCCTTGAGCAGGTATATCTGCAGCTCGGGGACACTACGATGGCCGAGAAGATGAGGGGATTTAAACCCAAGGAGGAGAAGGCACCCGCGAAGGTGCCTCCGAGACCTCCGATAGGGGGTCCGGCCGCGAACTTACCCCAGCTTAGATGATGGAGATATTAGGACTTAAACTCGCGCTGTACGACTTCGGGGAGGTGGTGCTGAGGGGTAGCCTCCTCGCATCCCTCCTCGCCCTTTTACTCTCCCTGACGGGGAGGAGGAGACTCCCCAAGGTACTCTTGGACGTGGCCGTGTTAGGGGTCTTCGTTGCCTCCGGCATCCTCCTCTACGCCCTCATAACCTCCGATATGAGACTGGTGTACGTGCAGAACTACACCTCCAGAGCCCTACCCCTGTTCTACAAAATAACGGCGTGGTGGGGGGGACAGGCCGGCTCCCTCCTCTTCTGGACCTTTATCTTGGGCTTATACGCCCTCCTCTCCCTCCGAAAGGATCCCCATCCTATACTGACAGCCACCTTCTCCTCCGTGATGCTGTTCTTCCTCATAACTACGGTCTATGCTGCCAACCCCTTTGAGAGGACGCTTGACCCAGCCCCAGACGGTAGGGGGCTCAACCCACTCCTCCAGAACGTTTGGATGGCCGTCCATCCTCCGTCCCTCTACCTCGGGTACGTCGGAATGACCGTTCCCTTCGCCTACGCCCTCTTAGGTATCTTCACGGGCTTTACGGACGAGGTAATAAGGAAGATAAGGGTGTGGCTCCTCGTGGCGTGGTCCCTCCTGACCTTCGGTATAGTTTTAGGCGGCAGGTGGGCCTATCTGGAGCTGGGATGGGGAGGGTACTGGGCGTGGGACCCCGTTGAGAACGCCTCCCTGATACCTTGGCTGACGGCCACCGCCGCCGTTCATACCTTCCACCTCGTCCGTCGTGGCACCCATAAGCTGTGGTTCTACAACCTGACCTTCGCCTCCTTCCTTCTCTCCATACTGGGAACCTTTCTGACCCGAAGCGGCATAATAGAGTCCGTCCACGCCTTCGCCTTCTCCGACATAGGGAACTACTTTCTGGCTTTCATAGGTCTGGGTGCGATCGTATGGGTGCTGACGGTCGCCTACCTACTGACCTCCCCCAGACACAGGGATATGAGGGAAAAGCGGGTATCCTACCCACCTTTCAGCCGTGGATGGTACATAGACACGGGCAACTACGTATGGATCGTCCTAACTCTGATAGTCCTCGGTGGCACCTTCTCCCCCATATTCACGGAGATGGTCGTGGGCACCCAGATAACCACGAAACCGGACTTCTTCACCTACGCCACGGCTCCCTTCTGGGCCTTAGTCCTGTTGGGGGTTGTCTCCTCCGTACTGGCTCCCTGGGACAGGGGGTACGTTCCTCTGAGGAAGGTCCCCGCGGTACTGTCGGTAGCCGTAGCCCTCTTGCCTCTCTTATTCGGTAGGAACCTGTGGGCGGCCTTCGGCCTCCTCATAACCTCCTACGCCCTACTGTTGCTGTTGGACCGGCTCCTCACCCTCGGCAGGAGATCCCTCCGGGACTACGCCCTCCTGGCCCACGTTGGGGTAGCTTTGACGGCTATGGGGATAGTCCTCTCATGGAACTACGGCCACCCCAAGGAGATGGCCTTTAAGGGACGGCAGGAGCGCACCTTTTACGCCTTCAGGTTGAAACACCTTGGATGGCAGGAGTACAACGGTCCCAACTACGAGGCCGTATATTCGGTCTTGGACGCCCGTCTCTGGCAGTGGGACTTAGGGGAGATGAGGACGGAGAGGCGGAGGTACTTCGCCAGCGGTGAGGTGACGACCGAGCCGGGTATAAAGCCCCTCGTACCCTTTGGGGACCTGTACGTGGTTATGCAGGGGGCGGAGGACGACGGGACCTTCTACTACGACGTGCGCTTCGTCCCGGGCATACAGCTGGTATGGACCGGGCCCCTTTTAGTCTTCTTGGCCGGGATACTGGTCGCACTCGTGGCCGCCCGGAGGAGGACGCGGGGTAAGGGGGAGAGCACCCGGGAGCCGGCGGAGGTATCCTCTAACTTACGTTAACCTAACCCGTCGGCCGTAGAATTTCCACCCTATGGAGAAGGTAATCGGAATTGACCTCGGCACGACGAACTCCGTCGTCGCTGTGGTTGAGGGAGGGGAGCCTATAGTCATTCCCAACCCCGAAGGAGAGAGAATAACCCCCTCTGTGGTGGCTTTCAGGGAGAACGGGGAGGTCCTGGTCGGATCCCCCGCAAAGAGGCAGGCCATCACGAACCCGGAGAACACCGTCTTCTCCGTCAAGCGCTTCATGGGGATGAAGTACGACGAGAGCAGGCGCCTTGGCGACGTGGATAGGGTCCCCTACAGGGTCGTGCCCGGACGCGACGGCAGGGTTGAGATAGAGATACCCGCCACCGGCAAACGCTACACCCCGGAACAGATATCCGCTTTCATCCTCATGCACCTGAAGAAGGCCGCCGAGAACTTCTTGGGTGGTGAGGTCAGGAGGGCGGTCATAACCGTACCGGCCTACTTCAACGATCCCCAGAGACAGGCCACGAAGGACGCCGGGCTCATCGCCGGGTTTGAGGAGGTGATAAGGGTACTTCCGGAGCCTACGGCCGCGGCCCTGGCCTACGGCCTGAACAGGACCGACCAGAACCTGAAGATAGCCGTGTACGACTTCGGGGGCGGCACCTTTGACATCTCCATCCTGACCCTCGTTGAGGGGGCCTTCATAGTGAAATCCACCCACGGCGACACCCACTTAGGGGGGGACGACATAGACCAGAAGATAATAGAGTGGCTCCTTGAGGAGTTCCGGAAGGAGACCGGTATAGACCTGTCCTCCGACCCCGCCGCCATGCAGAGGCTCAAGGAGGCCGCCGAGAAGGCGAAGAAGGAGCTTTCCTTCCAGCAGGAGACCCTCATAAGCCTGCCGTACATAGCATTTGACCCGGAGAGCCGTAGGGGTCTGAACCTTGAGAGGACCCTCACGAGGGCCCGCCTTGAGGCCATGGCCAAGCCTCTGGTGGACCGCACCGTGGAGCTTATGAGGGCCGCCCTTGACGAGGCCGGTTTCAGCCGCAACGAGATAGACGCCGTCATACTGGTAGGCGGGCAGACCCGTATGCCCTTGATACAGAGGACGGTTGAGGAGTTCTTCGGTAAGAAGCCCCACGCCGGCATAAACCCCGACGAGGTAGTGGCCATAGGCGCCGCCATACAGGCCTCCATAGCCGCCGGGGAGATGAAAGACCGTAAGGACATAGTCTTAGTGGACGTCGTCCCGCTCTCCTTAGGGGTTGCCACCCTGGGGGACATATTTGACGTCGTCATACCCAAGAACACACCCATACCCGTTAAGAAGTCCAAGATATACACCACGGCTATGGACAACCAGACCATGGTCACGGTGGAGGTCTATCAGGGTGAGAGGAAGATAGCCTCCCAGAACCGCCTCTTGGGTAGGTTTGACCTTACCGGCATACCACCCGCACCGAGGGGAGTCCCCCAGATAGAGGTGACGTTTGAGATGGACGCCAACGGTATCCTGCACGTGACGGCCGTTGAGAAGAGTACTGGGAAGAAGGCCGACATACGCATATCCGCCCGAACCGGCCTGACGGATGAGGAGATCCAGAAGATGATAGAGGAGGCGGAGAGGTACCGTGAGGAGGACGAGAGGAGGGCCCGCCTCGCCCAGCTGCGCAACGAGATAGACGCGTACATCTACAGCGTTGAGAAGGCCCTTAAGGAGTACGGTGATAAGGTAACGGAAGAGGAGAGGAAAGACGTGGAGGGGAAGATAAAGGACCTGCGGGAGGTGATGACCTCCGACGACGAGGAGCGCATGCGTCGGGAGTACGAGGAGTTCCAGAACCTGTGGAACCGGATAGTTAGCCGCATATATCAGGCCGAAGGTGGAAAGCCGGGCGGGGGTCCCGGTGGAGCCGGTCCGGAAGGGGGAGAGGGACCGGAGATAGAGGCGTAGGTAAAAGGGGCCGAAAGGCCCCCTTTTTTTTAACGGTGGTGATTGACGGGGAAACCGGTACCACTTTGGGTATAAAACCGGCATAAGTGGTACAGGGTCGTCGGTGAGGTGTCTGGATCCGTTTTCCTCCTACGGGCGGGTTTTCCGTACTCGTTTAAGACCTATGCAGACCCAACCTTAGAATCCCCGCTTGAAGGAGTGGAAGCGGGACCGCATGTTCTGGCGGTTCGCCGCCTACGGTTTCCTGAAGAACCTCCGTCTCTTTGAACCTTTCTTAATCCTCTTCTTCAGGGAGCAGGGCCTGACCTTCTTCCAGATAGGGGTCCTATACACGGTACGGGAGCTTACCACCAACCTCCTGGACATACCCACCGGAGTTTTGGCCGACACCGTCGGCCGGAGGGTCACCATGGTCCTGTCCATGCTAACCTACATCCTCTCCTTCGCCATCTTTACCCTGACCTCCTCCTTTTACCCCTTCGCTCTGGCCATGTTCCTGTACGGACTTGGAGACGCCCTGCGGAGCGGAACACATAAGGCTCTCATCTTAGCCTACCTTCGCATGAGGGGGTGGTCTCACCTGAAGGTGGAGTACTACGGTGGAACCCGGAGCTGGTCCCAGAGGGGATCCGCCCTGAACGTTCTACTGGCCGCTATCCTGGTGTTCTTCACCCGTACCTACAGATGGGTGTTCGCGTTGAGCGCTATACCTTACATCATCAACCTACTTAATCTGGCCACCTACCCGGCGAAGCTGGATGAGCTGGTCAAAAGAGGTAAGAGAAGGGAGGGGAAGTGGGGGATAATCAGCCTCTTCTCCTTCGTGCGCTCCCCCGACTACCTCCGGGCCCTGATGAACTCCTCCCTGTACGTGGGGCTGTTCAAGGGTACGAAGGACTACCTCCAGCCCGTCCTGAAGGCCTTAGCCCTCTCCTTCCCCCTTTTCCTGTACATCGGTGGCGAGAGGAGGACGGCCGTAGCCGTGGGTATCGTGTACGGGGTCATATACGTCCTCAACTCCGTGGCCTCCGAGAACTCCTACCGTCTCAAGAGCGCGTTGAGGGGGCGGGAGGGTCTGGCGATAAACCTCACCTACGCCTTAGGAAGCGCCGCCGTTATGGGGGCAGGTATCACCTTCCACCTATCTATAACGTGGCTGGCCGTCCTCATGTTCCTCCTCCTGTACGTGGTTCAGAACCTCAGGATGCCTATAACCCTCTCTTATATAACGGGTACCGTGCCGGAGGAGAAGGTGGCCACCGCCTTGAGCGTTGAGAGTAGCGCGAGGACCCTGTACGCGGCGATCCTATCCCCTATTCTGGGTCTGTTGGCCGACCACTTCGGCGTGGGTGTGGCTTTAGCGGTGGTGGGTGCCTTTACCTTCCTTCTCACCCCTCTGGTTAGCGTCCGGGACAGGGAGTAGAGGCCCCCTTAGAATTTCCGTCTTCATGCTGGAGAAGGCTTTGGCGATGGGCCTGAACGAAAGGGAGTACCGGGCCATAACCGACCTGTTGGGCAGGGAGCCTACGGAGATAGAGCTGGGTGTGTTTGCCCTCAACTGGTCGGAGCACTGCTCCTACAAATCCACGAAGAGGTTCCTCCGTCGGCTTCCGTCGGGGTCGGACAGGACATTAAAGGGGCCGGGGGCCGGTGCCGGGGTACTCTCCCTTGACGAGGATACGGTCGTGGCCTTCAAGATAGAGAGCCATAACCACCCGTCGGCCGTTGAGCCCAAACACGGGGCGGCCACCGGAGTGGGGGGGATAGTCAGGGACGTCCTGAGCATGGGGGTTCGGCCCGTCGCCCTGCTTGATACCCTGAGGTTCGGGGACTTCCGTGAGAGTAAGAAGGCCCTCCGCCTCATGAAGGGGGTGGTGGAGGGAATATCGTGGTACGGGAACTCCATCGGCGTACCCGTAGTGGGTGGGGAGGTCTTAGTGAGCCGGACCTACGAGGATAACCCTTTAGTGAACGTTATGTGCGTGGGCGTGGGGGATAGGAGGTACGTTAAGGAGGGGGTGCTGAAGGGGGTAGGAAACAGCGTGCTGTTGGTGGGGGCCCCGACGGGTCCGGACGGGATAATGGGGGCCTCCTTCGCCTCCCAGACCCTTGAGGGGGACGTATCCGAAAACCGTCCGGCAGTTCAGATAGGCGACCCCTTCATGGAGAAGCTCCTGATAGAGGCCACTTTAGAGGCCGTGAGGTTGCCACAGATTCTGGGCCTTCAGGACTTAGGTGCCGGAGGCCTATCCACCGCCCTGCCGGAGATGGCCCGAAACGGGGGCGTAGGGGTGGAGCTGTACACGGATAGGGTGCCGACCCGAGGGCCCCTTACACCGTACGAGGTCGTCCTATCCGAGAGTCAGGAAAGGATGGTGATGTGCGTTGAGGCCGGGAAGGAGGAGGAGGTAATAGAGATATTCCGGCGCTGGGGCCTTACGGCCGCCGTCGTGGGTAAGGTGATAGAGGAAAAGGTCTTCCGCATAAAGGACGGCGACAGGACCGTGGCCGAGATACCCCTGGGGGTCATCTTCTCCGGTCTCCCCGTACCGGAGTGGATAGCAGAGGAGGAACCACTCTCTTTGAGGGATTACCTCAGGGTGGTTGATAGGTTGGTTGGAACCTATAAGGAGGCCTCCGGGAGGAAACGCACCCGCCTCGGTGCCATAATGCAGATTTACGGCTTCTCCTCCTACCCCGTAGGGGACAGGATGGGACTCCAGTGGTCCGACTCCGAGTTAAAGAGGGAGAGCTTCCGGATCCAGAGGGAGGTGATGGCAGGAAATAAACGGGAGGAGGTGGAGGAGATGACCCGGTTGGTGGAGTCCTACCACGCCTTTTTGAACCGGGTGGCCTCGTCCAGAAAAGAGCCGGAGGCCCTTTTAAGCGAGCGGTACGTCAGAAAGGTCGCCCTCAAGGTACTCTCCCATCCCAACGTGGCTTCAAAACGCTGGATATACCGCCAGTACGATTACATGGTCGGCACGGACACGGTCGTGGGTCCGGGGGACGGGGACGCGGCGGTTATCCGTATAAAGGGCAAGAACTACGCTCTGGCCTTAAGCGTGGATGGCAACGGCAAGTACTTGGCTATGGACCCGTACTGGGGCGCCCAGAAGGTCGCCCTTGAGGTCGTCCTCAACATCACCCTTAGCGGTGGCGAAGTGATAGGCTTTACGGATGGGGTGAATTTCCCGTCCCCGGAGGACCCGCACACGTACCACAACCTCCAGATGGCCCTGAAGGGGTTGGGGGACTTCGCCCGTTTCTTCGGTATTCCCGTGGTTTCCGGGAACGTTAGCCTCTACAACGAGACGGAGGGTAAGAGGATACTCCCCACGCTCATAGTCGGGGGTGTGGGGATAGTAAGGGACGTCTTCTCCGTTCCCAAGGTGGGTATAAACCGCGGTAGTCTCCACGTATATGCTATCGGGTTCCCCGCAAAGGCCTTTGATCTGGGGGGAAGCGAGTTCCTCTCCGCCCTCCTTGAGGAGTTTCCCCTCTCCGATATTGATGAGAACGTACTCTATCGGTACTACCGTAAACCGGAGCCTTACAACTACGACCTCCACTACCTGCGGGAGCTGGTCTCGGCCCTCAACGAGATGATAAGGATCGGACTCGTAATAAACGCCCACGACGTATCGGAGGGGGGTATGTTCGCCGCCCTGTCGGAGATGGTCATCCTCGGAGAAGGGGGGATGGACGTTGAGGTGGACGGATTCGGGGAGCTGTTCTCCGAGGTTGTACCCAAGGTAATCATCACCACCTCTATGCCCCGTGAGCTGGAGGTGTACCTCTCCCGGAGGAGCCTACCTTACGAGGAGATAGGTCGCACCCTTGAGGACCCCGTCCTTAACGTTAAGTACCACTCCGGTCGTAGCCTCCTGCTGTTAAAGGAGGATCTGAAGAGGGCTTACTACTCCACCTACGAGGTGTAAATGGAGGTCCTGAAACCCGAAGACTACAGTCCGAAGCCCACGTGCGCCGCCGTGGGGTCCTTTGACGGCCTTCATATCGCCCACAGACACATCCTGACGACCTGTCTATCCTCCCCCTACAGGAGCATGGTGGTTACCTTCCGGACGCATCCGTCCATGGATAGGGGCCTCCTCTTCACACCCGACGAGAAGGTAAGGGCCTTGAAGGACATGGGCGTGGATGCCGTACTGCTGCTTGAGAGAGAGCATAAAACCTTAACGGCCGGGGAGTTTCTGAATATCCTGATAACGCACTTCCACGTTAGGCGGCTACTCATGGGCTTTAACCACAGGTTCGGACGTGGCAGGGAGGGGTCTCCCATCTGGATAGCCGAGAACGTCTCTAAGTATCCCCTTGAGATTCACCTGTTTCCACCGTTCGTTCTGGACGGCGAAGTGGTGAGCTCCTCCCTGATAAGGCGACTGCTAAAGGAGGGGGACCTCGCGAAGGCGAACCGTCTATTAGGAAGGCACTACTCCCTAACCGGTAGGGTGGTCAGGGGAGCGGGAAAGGGCAGGGAGATCGGTTTCCCTACGGCCAACCTCTCCGTACCGCCAGAGAAGTTGGTGCCAGCGAACGGGGTTTATGTCGTCTTCGTACCGACCTTAAGGCGCTGGGGCGTGATGCACATAGGTCCGAGACCTACGCTGGGCTTAGGCAGGAGCGTGGAGGTGCACGTTCTTGACTTCTCCGGGGAGGTCCCCTCGGAGATCACGGTGGAATTCGCCCATAGGATAAGGGAGCCGATGAAGTTCGCTACGGTAGAGGATCTAAGGAGCAGAATACGTAAGGACATAGAGATCGCTCGTGAATACGTGAGGACTCTCGGCAGGTACGGTGTGCTATAGTCCCCGGCCTGTTATCGTACTGCTTTTAAGGGAAGCTTAAAGTCTCCGTTAAGGTGGAAAGATGCGCTACCGGTTGTGTATCTCTTTACTGTACCGACGGAACGGATAGATGAAACGGGTATTGCTTTTATTACACCGTTATTTACACCTGCATTAGAAAAACGGCTGATGCGCGTGGAGGTTCAGGTTGTTTTCACTATTACGAGTCCCCCTTCCCATTCACGGCCGTACTTTAAAGGCATACTTTTATAGTCTGCGCACGTTTAATATGCCGTTATTCATCGCTGATCTAAGGCAGACTATCCACCACACCCGTTAGGCTCAAACTGTTGGGTACGTATCTGAAGTGGTATCACTTATACGAGTTTTATACCCAAAGTGATACCTACATCCTGAAGAGGAGACCCACACCGTCGGTGAAACATTACCGTATCCTCACAGGCGATGAATCCATCATTACCGCAGGGATTAAACGACATATTCCTTCCGGCTGGACTTTAGGATCAATAGCTGCGCGTTTTTGTCATATAAGTTTGGTAATACAGCGTTTTACTTTTGAACAGGCATAAAGTAGGAATAAAAAACCCCATTCCCCGCCTTTCGGCCAGAGAATAGGGGCTTGATGAAAATAAAAGAGATGATCACAGCCGTTATGATAAACGGCACGGGTAGTATAAAGCGGATAGCGTAGTTGATGGGGTACAAAAAAGCAACTGCGACGTCTTGGTAGAAGGGCCCTTTACCATTTCTTCATTTGACCGCGCAACTACTGAAGGGAAATAAGCGCACACGTGAGGGCCCCAGAAAGGTGCCGGGGTGAAAGTTGAAGGAGTACCGGGGATACCGTCATCGTGGCCGGATACATCGCGTGGAACATCCTCGCCTACTCCTTCTTTCTGAACTACCTGCGACGGAGGGGTACTTCCGTGAGGAATTCACGTGCGGATACTGGTAGGATGTTCGCGTCCTCCTGATGCAGGGGGTGCGACGCCTTATAATACTCGTTTGCCTCTCCTCGTCGGCCTTTTGGAGGTTCCGGATAGCGTGCTGTGGAGATTTCT
>CAYYQD010000016.1:0-31441 GCA_964473735.1 uncultured bacterium | reverse complement strand
GTGGAATTTGAACACGACCCCGCATACTATGGCACACACCCGAACCCTCAGTCCCCAATCTACCTTGTGGAATTTGAACGTAGCACGGCATTTATGCTCACGCCACGCTCTTTTGGTCCCCAATCTACCTTGTGGAATTTGAACTAAGTCTGCCTTTTATCTCACTTATCCTATAAACACGTTCCTAATCTACCTTGTGGAATTTGAACAAGCACATCTTGAACACCGCCGACTTTTATGTCGTCGTTCCTAATCTACCTTGTGGAATTTGAACATCGCTGCCTTCTTTAACGTTGAAGGTTTTATCTTTGTCTCCAATCTGCCTTGTGGAATTTGAACGCGGTCTGTATCTTCTGCGCTTGTCGGAACTGCTCCCGTTCCCAATCTACCTTGTGGAATGCACACTTTTTATTTTTAACCTACAAAATTTTACACTATGCATTTGAACGATGAACATGAACATAAACGAAACGATAGGGGAGGGGGATACCCCCTCCCCCAACAGATTACTCACCCTTCAGCTTCTCTATAAGCTCGGGGAGGACGTCCTCCCACTTCGCCACTATGCCGTAGTCCGCAAGGCCGAATATAGGGGCCTCCGGGTCTTTGTTAATGGCGATTATAGTTTTGGAGGTGCGCATACCGGCCTGATGCTGGATGGCCCCGGATATTCCTATGGCGAAATACACCAGAGGCGAGACGGTCTTACCGGTCTGGCCCACCTGATGGGAGTGCTCAACCCATCCGGCATCCACGGCGGCGCGGGAGGCACCGTAGGCTACCTTTAGACCCGTAGCCCTGGCGAGGGCATCCTTAAGGGCAGGTATCCACTTCTGGTAGTTCTCGGCACTGCCCATGCCCCTGCCACCGGAGACGACTATATCCGCCTCGGTGACGTCTATATCCTCCGGGGACTTCTCCTTTATTTCAACCGGATGGGTGGCGAAGAGGTTATCGTCAAGATCAATAGAGAGGTCTATGTACTCCGGCTCCGTGGTATCCTCCACAGGCTTGAAAGCCTTGGGGCGCGGGGATAGGACTACGGGATCTCCGTCTATCTTTATACGGGCGAACACCTTGTTGGAGTAAAAGCCCTTAACGAACAGGCCGTCCTCGTATCCGGTAAAGTCGTCAAGGATGGGAGCGTTGAATAGGGCGGCCAGCCTGCCCCCGAGCTCTTTCCCGAAAGGCGTGGCGGAGAGGATCACGTACTTGGCCTTCTCCTTGCTCTGCACCTCCCCTATAACCTTGGTGATAGGTGCGGAGAGAGGGTACTCAAGACGCTCGTCCTCATAGACGTAGGCCCTACTCGCGCCCTTAAGGTTCCTCTCAACCCCTTTACCCACCACCACGGCCACGACCTCGTCGGCCACCTCGTGGGCGAAACCCAGAGCCTCAAGGGAAGCCTCCTTTACCTTCCCCTTTTCCGGCTCCACGGAAACCAGAGCCTTTAATGGAACTTTACCTCCTCTTTGAGGACCCTTATGAGGTCATCCACGCTCTCAAGGAGTTTAACACCCTTCCTCGGAGGCGGAGGAGTAAGCTGAACGATCTCGTAGGTGTAGGACGGGAGGTCCATCTCCACGACCTCCAGAGGCTTCTTCTTGGCCTTCATTATACCCATAACGCTCGGTATCTTGGGCTCGTTCAGACCCTTCTCGGCGCTTACGACGGCGGGGTAGGGCACCTCCCACGTCTCCTTACCTAAGTCGCTCTCCCTCTCAACCTTCATGGAGGTATCACCGTACTCCACCTTCGTGGCGTAGGTAACCAGGTTGTATCCCAAAGCCTGAGCGACGTACCCGGCGAGGGCGTAGGTGTAGTCGTCTATGGTGACCTTGCCCATGAGGATGAGGTCGGGCTTTTCCCTCTTCGCTATTTCTGCTATGGCGTATCCGACCTGCGAAGGGTTCAGCTCCCAGAAGCGGTCGTGCTTCACCAGAACCGCCCTATCAATACCCATAGCGAGGGCGCGGCGGAGCTGCTCGGTGGAAGCGTCGTCTCCCACCGTCATAACTACGGTCTCACCACCCTTAGCCGCCTTAACGTTTACGGCCTCCTGTACGGCGAACTCGTCGTAAGGGTTTATGATGAAGGCGAGACCGTCCCTGACTATGTCCTTGCCGTCGTCCGTGGGTTTAACAACGGCTGCGGTGTCAGGGGTACGTTTCACGAATACCAACACCTTCATAGGGTAGAGATTTTACCGCCGAAGCCCCCACATCTTAAACCGCCTTCTGCACACCCGATATAGCGCACCTTCACGCTTACAATATTCCCGTTATGAGATATTCCATCATCGGCTTTATGACGATTCTCGTCTTTCTGTCCTGCAAAAGTGCGGAGGGTCCATGGATGGAAATAAAGATGGAGAGGGAAGGGTGTGAGAGCCGAATAACACTTCCGGTTAGGCCGCTCACCGAGACGGTTGGATCCCTTAAGCCGGAGTACCGGGACTCCCTGGATGGCGTCTTCTTGAGGGATATACGGAAGAACGTTATTCACTCCTCCGAGGGGTACTACGAGGTTATCGGGACGATAGAGGATTACCTATCGGGGAGAATTGATAGACTTCCGGACAGCATTATGGGAAGGGCTTACAGGGCCTCGTACTTATCGGAGGAGGAAACGTCCCGGGTGGAGATACGACTCTTTCGCGCATCCTACCGTAAGGGAAGCGTCCTTCAGATAAAGGGGAACGGAACCTCCCTCGCCCTGCCGATGTTCGTCGTCTCCTCCATGTTCGGTCTTGCCAGAGAGGAGCTAAAGGAGTACTTCAGAGAACCGGACAAAGCCCTCGGATTCCTCCTTAAGGGATTTGAGGTCATAAACGTCTGCGCGGAAGATACGAGTATCGTGGTCGTCAGGTAAGGTCCATCGTACCTCATCGGGGGAAGCGCCCTTACAATTTCCGGCGTGAAGAGGTACATGATCACCAGTGCTCTACCCTACGCCAACGGACCTATACATATAGGCCATTTAGCCGGTGCTTACCTTCCCGCCGACATCTTCACCCGCTTTCTGAAGCTGAAGGGAGAGGACGCCATACACATCTGCGGCACGGACGAGCACGGTGTAGCAATAACCCTTCAGGCCAAAAAGGAGGGTATATCCCCCAGGGAGCTGGTAGATAAGTACTACGACAGGATAAAGAGCGACTTCGCTAAGTTCGGTATAGAGTTTGACCACTTCTCCCGGACGAGCAGGCCCATCCACCACGAGAACGCCCAGAGGTTCTTCCTGCGACTCTACGAAAAAGGCTACCTGTACAAGGACAGGATGCGGCAGTTTTACGACCCGAAGGCGGGACAGTTTCTGCCTGACAGGTACGTAATAGGAACGTGCAGGTACTGCGGTTATACGGAAGCGAGGGGGGATCAGTGTGAGAGGTGCGGGAGACAGCTGGAGCCGGAAGACCTAATTGAACCTAAGTCGGCTATAACGGGCGAACCGGTTGTACTAAAAGAGACCGTACACTGGTTTTTCAAGCTCTCAACCCTCAAGGAACCCTTGAGGGGCTACGTCTCATCCAAGGACTGGAAACCCTTCGTTAAGGAGTTCGCCCTCTCGTGGATAGACGAGCTGAAGGACAGGGCCATAACCCGGGATCTGGAGTGGGGCGTACCCATACCCCTTGACGACCCCGACGCCAAGGGGAAGGTGCTGTACGTTTGGTTTGATGCTCCGATAGGGTACATCTCGGCCACCATGGAGTGGGCGAAGGAGGTCAGGGGGGAACCGGAGGCGTGGAAGCCCTACTGGACGGATCCGGACACCCGTCTCGTGCATTTCATAGGCAAGGACAACATAGTATTCCACACCGTGATATGGCCGGCTATGCTCATAGCCCATGGGGACTACATCCTTCCATCGGACGTTCCGGCCAACGCCTTCCTCAACCTTCAGGGTCGCAAGCTCTCAACCTCCCGTGGGTACGCCATATGGGCCGACGAGCTGGTGGAGTCCGTGGGTCAGGATATAGCCCGGTACGCCGTAGCCCTGTACATACCGGAGAAGAACGACAGCGACTTCAACGTCAGGGACGCCTTCACCCGTACCAACGCCGAGCTGGTGGATAACTTCGGGAACTTCGCCCAGCGCGTCCTGTCCTTCATAAACCGGTACATGGGTGGAAAGGTGCCAGAGCCGGGGGATATGACGTCCGAAGATGAGGGCCTGCTCAAGTCCCTTGAAGAGACCGCCGCGAGGTACGAGGAGCTCCTCATGAAGTACGAGATAAGGTTGGCCCTACGTGAGGCCGTAAAGCTCGGTGGGGAGGCCAACAGGTACTACGAACATCAGGCTCCGTGGCGGCTCCGTAAGGAGAGGCCGGAGAGGGCCAGAACGGTCCTTTATGTCGCCTTTCAGGTCCTGAAGGGACTCTCCGCCATGTTCTATCCCTTCGTCCCTTCCTCGGTCAAAACCCTCTGGAATTACATGAACTTAACGGATACCTCCTTCCGCTCCCTAATAAAACCGGACCCCACCCTCGCCGGTCATCCCGTCAGGGAGAGCAAACCGCTCTACAGGAAGGTTGAGGAGGCGGTAATAAAGAGGTGGGAGGAGGAGCTCCAGAGGAGGGCCGAAGCCGTAGAGGTGAAGGCTAAGAAAGAGGAGGAGCCACGGATAAAGTACGAGGACTTCGCCAGGGTGAAGCTGAGGGTGGCGAAGGTCTTAGAGGCCGAGAGGATTCCGAAGACGGACAAACTCCTGAAGCTAACCGTAGATCTTGGGGAGGAGAAGCGCACGTTAGTGGCCGGTCTGGGACACGTCTATAAACCGGAGGACTTAGTCGGAAAGTACATAGTTGTGGTGGCGAACCTCAAGAAGAAGAAGCTCCGGGGGGTGGTATCCGACGGCATGCTCTTAGCCGCCCACGACGGGGAGGGTAACCCCGTCATACTCACGGTTGAGAAGGAGGTTCCTCCGGGTAGCGAAGTCAGTTAGAGGCCAAGAGGGGGTGTTGTACTATCGGAATAGGGGTATCACTTTGGGTATAAAACACGCAAAAGTGGTACCGACGCTATCCTTTGGCGCGCACGATTCCGTAGAGGATAGGACCGGGCCTGTCATAATGTTTTTCCGAAATCATTATCGTTCATACACCCCACGATCGCGGCATCCGGCCTATGAAAAGGCATTCTAAAATGGAGTCCAAATTCATCCTTTCCGATGGAGTGTTCTTCCCTTTGCAACGAAGGTACTACTCTGGGTATAAAAATGGCAAAAGCGGTACCGTCCCAATGTGCCGGGAGTATGAGCTTTAAGTACCGTACAGGTGGGGCGAATAGTCTGTCATTCGGGACCGTCCGGCACAGCACATAGATAGAGGCATGTTAAACGAACGATTGCCAATTCGTGGATTGCACCTTTGCACACGTGCAAAAGCCCGCCGGAAGTACAGGCGCGGGCAAGAATTGGTACCGCCGCACCGTGCCTTTACAAATGTTATAGTTAAGGGATGTAATACGGCTCCATGTCGGTGCAAATGCTTCGCATTATCGCTTGCAAAATGAAACGTTTCCCTTTATAGAATACCAACCTATGATGGAGAATCGGGACCTTAAGGACTTTAAGCCAAAGGGAGCTGTAGCCTTCTTCGTGGGCATGATAGCGCTCTACGCGGTTATGTGGTTCGCGATATACGGCCTCCTGATAGTGTCAAGAGGAGGTTAAGGCCATGAGATGGGACTTCATAGACGAGTACGAAGCGTGGGCGATGAAGCTGGCCTACGGCCTCGTTCTGGTCTTCTTCGTGGCCGTCGTAGGCCTCGCCCTCCTGAAGGGCATAGACGTACCCACCTGTGTGACGGACTTCAAACCCTTTACGAAGGGGGAGCTCGTCCAGATAGGCCCTAAGGAGTACCAGCTCAAGCTTCTGGGGCGGATGTGGGCCTTCCAGCCTAACGAGGTGGTAATACCGGCCGGCTCCAAAGTTACCATATACACCACGAGCCTTGACGTCCAGCACGGCTTTGAGATAGAGGGAAAGGCCGTAAACCTTATGGTGATCCCCGGAGCCGTGAACAAGGCCGAGGTGGTCTTCCACAAGCCCGGAGAGTACCGTTTCGTATGCAACGAGTTCTGCGGTATAGGACACCAGAGCATGTACGGTGTCATAAAGGTCCTGCCCGAGAACGAGTACGAGAGGTGGAAGCAGGAGCACGGAATGTAGGAGGTGAGACATGAGGATAGAGAAGTACCTTAGAAACATAACCTTCTGGCACATAATGATAGGCGTCCTGTCCCTCGCCACGGGGGTAACGTTCGGACTTTTGCAGGTCTTAGCGAGGGCGGGCATATACAAGTACGGAAGCTTCACCTACGGTACGAAGATATACTATCAGGGGCTTACCCTCCACGGTGTCCTGAACGCCATAGTCTTTACCACCTTCTTTATCGTTGGATTCCTGTACATAGTCACGGAGGTCTCCCTGAAGAGGAAGCTCAACAGGGGGCTGGTGCATCTGTCCTTCTGGACGATGGTCGTGGGTACCCTCCTCGCCGCATGGGCCATACTCACGAACAAGGCTACGGTTCTCTACACCTTCTACCCTCCCCTCCACGCCCACCCCGCCTTCTACATCGGGGCGGCCCTCCTCATAATAGGGTCGTGGATAGCCATCCTGAACACCACCTTAACCCATCTTAAGTGGCGCAAGGAGAACCCCGGTAAGCTCACCCCTCCCCCCATGGTGGCCGTCCATACGACGTACATCGTGTGGTTCCTCGCTACCCTCGGTGTGGCTACGGAGGTGCTCTTCTTCCTGATACCGTGGTCCATGGGATGGGTTAAAAGCATAAACCCCGAGCTCGCCCGTACCCTCTTCTGGTGGTTCGGACACCCTCTCGTGTATTTCTGGCTCCTGCCGGCCTATCTGGCGTGGTACTTCCTGCTGCCCCGCATAGCGGGTGGAAAGCTCTACTCCGAACCCATGGCCCGCGTGGTGTTCATAATGTTCATACTCTTTTCCCTGCCCGTCGGAACCCACCACCAGTTCTCCGACCCCGGTATAAGCAGCACGTGGAAGGCGGTGCAGGCCTTTCTAACCTTCATGGTCGCCGTTCCGTCCCTCCTGACGGCGTTCAACCTTGCCGCCTCCCTTGAGTACGCCGGCCGCGTAAGGGGAGGAAACGGCCTCTTCGGTTGGGTTAAGACCCTACCCTGGGGGGACTACAGGTTCGCCGGGATGGTCGGTCCGATGATCGTTTTCATCTTCGGAGGTATAAGTGGTATAGTAAATGCGTCCTACAACGTGAACCAGGTGGTACATAACACCTCGTGGATACCCGGCCACTTCCACATGACCGTTGGCACCGCCTCCGCCATGACCTTCCTGACCCTGTCCTACATCCTGATGGAGAAGCTCTTCGGCAAGAAGCCGTGGAGTAAAAAGCTGGCCACCTTCCACGCTTACCTGTGGGTCGTGGGCGTTCTGATATTCGCGTGGGGGATGATGCAGCTCGGTCGTGCCGGTATCCCGAGAAGGACACATCTGGGTCTCTCACCCTACATGAACCTTGAGGAGAAGATCCTGATGGGTATAGCCGCCGTGGGCGGTGTCCTGATGTTCACCTCCTTCCTTATCTACTTCATCAACTTCCTCGCTACCGTGTTCAAGAGACCCGACCTGAGCCCGGCCGAGGTTGAGGAGGTGGACCTTGAATTCACCGACGCCTACCACAGAGAGGGGGAGAACCTCCCACGCTCTCTTGACAACTTCAAGCTCTGGATTGCCATAGCCGTTCTCCTGCTGGTAGTTACCTACGGGCCCATCTTCTACGATGTCTTCAGGGCTACGTACGCCGTACCCAACGCCTTCAGTCCTTTCAACCCGCTCAACCTGATAAAGTAAAAGTAGAGGAATAACATTACGGGGGGCTATTTAAAGCAAGCCCCCCTTTTTTCGTTCAGGTCCCTCCGTATAATACGACGTCATGCTGTGGTTAATAGGCACGAGTTTGCCGGAAGCCTCTTTAAAGGCGCTGCAGAAGGGCCGTCCCGAGGGGACACGTATCCTTAAGAGGCCCTCTGCGTCCCCCTACAGGCCCTACGTATCGGTGGGTGGCTACGGATACATGGTGCTCTCCAATCAAGACGGGGCCCCGGTGCCCTTTAACTACATAGACGTATCCTCCACCGGAACGCCCATGGGGGCCGGAGACGATTGGTGCTCCGGATCTTCGGCATCTACCCTCTACTACTTAGGCTTCTCCTTCCCCTTCTACAACCAGACGAGGGATTCCATATCAATATGCTCCAATGGAGGGATAATCTTAGAGAACTACTCCCAAACCCTTAGATTAACCAACGTTCCCCTGCCGGATACTACGGTTATGGGTCTGATAGCCCCCTTCTGGGACGACCTCAACCCCACCGCCACCGGGGCAGACGACATATACTTCCAGTCCTTCCCCTCCTGCCCGGACGGTTACACCGGAGCCTGCGCCGTTGTACAGTACCACAACGTACCCCGTTATGGTGGTAGCGTATTTATGGACTTTGAGGTCATCTTCTACGACAACGGGAACATAAAGCTCCAGTACAACTCCACGATGGACTACGTGGACGCCACCGTAGGCATGCAGGACTCCACGGCCGCCACCGGCGTTAATCCCGACTGGTATATTCAGTACGTGTACAATGGCCTGCCCGACACCCACGTCCCCGACAGCGGCACGGCCATCCTGATAAAGTTCATACCCGTTCAGAGCAACGATGCCGTGGTGTTTGATGTGAATCCGGACGAGCTGGTACCCGCATCTCCCCTCAACATAATCGCCGAGGTGTTCAACTCGGATACCCTCCCCCTGACGGGCTTCTCCTTCCACGTGGACGTTTACGATACGGTCACCAACACCCTCGTCTTCTCAGCCGATACCACGGCGGACCTCCTTCCCCGTCAGCTGAACACTGTGGTCTTCCCCTCCTTCACCCCGGCGGAGCGTTCGTACTACAGGGCGGTAGCCTACGTTACAGATAGCCGCGATCCCGACCCCACCTACGATACGTCGGAGACACGCCTGAGGACCCACGTGAGGGTGGGGGACGTTCTGAATACCTTTTCACTGCGGCCGGCACCTCTCCTGGGTCAGAACTTCTGGTTCATAACCTACAACCCCACGTACCAGAGGTTCTTCATAAGCGACTACTACGGAGGGGTCTATTCCTTCAATCCGGGAGATCCGACAGGAACCTTCAGGATGGAGACGTGGGCTTTCGCCCCGCTGTACGACCCCTATCTCAACCACCCCTTCGGCATAGCCACTGACAACGACAGCCTCTTCTTCATCGGGCACCTTGAGTACGACGGGTGGTCCGTGCACGGTGAGGCCTTAGCCTCCTATCGGGAGGTATCCCCGGGTGTCTTCGCATGGACCGGAGACTCCCTTGACCTCCTCTCCATTGCCTCGGCCGTCACCTACGGTATGGACTACCAGACGGGGACGAGGGACGCCCTGTGGCTCATAATGTCCGACAATACCAACCACGCCGCCGTTCTTATTAACCCTCTGGACGGTAGCATACGTAAGAACCTACCCCTCTCCGGCCTTCTGGACATTCCTACGGGCATATCCTACCTGCCCTACACCAACGAGCTCCTCATAACGGACGGGAAGAAGGTGTATCGTCTGGATACGTTGGGGAACATCGTTGACGCGTACTACACACCCGGAAATCTACCCCTTTACGACCTTGACCTCTACGAGGCCTGCACGGGAGGTTCAACGGATCCCGTCGTAGCCTACGCCGTAACACCCGGCGATACCCTCAACACGGTACATATCGTGGCCACCGGGTACTACTGCGATGAGGTGGTGGGTATAGCGGAGAGACCCAAGGAGCAGAAGAGACACGTAACCCTCTCCCAGTACGGACGTACGCTGGTGCTCAAGGGGGCGAAGGGGAACGCGTACGTGTACGACCTCTCCGGCAGGCGCGTGGGAGTGTTCAACGCCAGGAGACCCTTCACCCTGAACAGGGCCGGCGTATTCTTCGTGAAGGCCGAGGACCGCGTCTTCAAGGTGGTCGTCAGGTAGAAGGTAAGACCGCGAAGGTTTAGGGGGGCCTTATGGCCCCCTTTTTTATGGCGACCTTAGAATAGTGCGATGAAGCTCCTCAAAGAGGAGGTGGTGTATAAGGGGAGGTTTATGGACTTCGTGGTCAGGGAGTACGAGGGCAACGGTAAGGTGAAGGTGCGCCAGCTTGTAAAGCACCCCGGCGCCGTAGTCATGCTTCCAGTACTACCGGACGGCCGAATAATCTACGAGAGGCAGTACAGGTTCGCCGTAGGGGACTACATATACGAGCTACCGGCGGGGACACTTGAGCCGGGGGAGGACCCCCTTGAGACGGCCAAGCGGGAGCTTATAGAGGAGACGGGATACGAGGCGGAGAGGTGGAGGAAATTGGCCGAGTTCTACCTCGCTCCGGGATACTCCACCGAGTACATGCACCTGTACGTGGCCGAGGGTTTGACCTTCGTCGGTGAGAACAGGGACGAGGACGAGGACATAACGCTGCACCCCATGACGGTAGAGGAGGCAGAGAGGGCAATTAAGGAGAACCTGTTCAGGGACGCCAAGACCATTCTGGGTACCCTGATGTACCTGAAGGAGGTGAAGGGATGTTAAAGAGGGAGCTGCTTGAGGTCATAGCCTGCCCGAAGTGTAAGGGAGACCTGACTTATTGCCCCAAGAGGAACGAGCTGAGGTGCTACAGGTGCAAGCTGGTCTATCGCGTTGAGGAGGACATACCCATCCTCCTGATAGAGGAAGCCCAACCCCTGAAAGAAGATGAGCCTTGCGAATAAGTACAGGCCAAGGACCTTTGAAGAGGTCGTAGGACAGAAGTTCGTTAAGAAGGTACTGGCCCGGGCCCTTGACAGGAAGGACATCCCCCACGCCGTATTGCTCGCCGGTCCGAGAGGAATAGGTAAAACCACGTTAGCCCGAATATTCGCCAAAGGTCTGAACTGCGAGGCCGGTCCCACCTCCAAACCCTGTGGGGTGTGTCGCTTCTGCAGGGAGATAGACGAGGGTAAAAGCGTGGATGTCGTTGAGATAGACGCCGCCTCCAACCGTGGGATAGAGAACATCAGGGAGATACAGGAGCAGCTCCGGTACATGCCCGTATCCCGCTACAGGGTGTACATCATAGACGAGGTGCATATGCTTACGACGGAGGCCTTCAACTCCCTGCTAAAGACCCTTGAGGAGCCTCCCCCTTACGTCGTGTTCATACTGGCCACTACGGATCCCCACAAGATACCGGCGACGGTGTTATCCCGCCTTCAGAAGTTCAACCTGAAGCCCCACTCCATAACGGACATAGTGGATAGGCTGAAGCACGTGGCCGCCAAAGAGGGGATATCGGTGACGGACGAGGCCATAAGGATGATAGCGGAGAGGTCCGAAGGTAGTATGCGCGACGCCCTGGTTATGCTGGAGCAGGCCCACATATACGCCGACGGCACCATAACGGAGAAGGACGTATCGGATATGTTAGGGGTGGTACCCGACAACCTCTACGCCCTCTTCATGCAGGACGTGATAGCCGGGAACTTTAAGGAGGCCTACGACAGGGTGGTGGAGATAACGGAGAGGTTCTCACCGCAGGAGTTCGCGGCCGGTCTGGTCAGGTACCTTGAGAGGGGTTTAACGGACGAGGGGGGCGACCTTTCCTTTGAGGAGAAGGTCATACTCCTACGTATGGCCCTTGATATGGAGGTCCACATACGCCAATCCTCCGACCCCTACTCGTGGATGGCCTACGACGTGGCCCGCATGTGCGCCTTCCGGCGGGTTATAAACCTTGACGAGATCAGCCGGTACCTCGGCAGTATGCCCAACCCTGCCCCCCCTTCACCCACCGTGGAAGACGTACCGCAACGGCAGGACACCGCCCGGAAGGAGGATCCGTTGGAGGTCCTCCGAAGGAAGAACCCGGCGGTGGCCGGATACCTGTCCGACTCCACCTACACCGTGGAGGATGGGAGGCTATACGTCGTGGTGACCAGTAAGATAGCAGCCCAGAAGATAGAGGCCGCCTCCGAAGATATAAAGGCGGCTTTCGGAGTGGATAGTGTGGAGGTTCAGGTTAAGAAGGTCAAGAACTACAGGGACCTCTTCAACGAGATAAGGAAGGACTGGGAGGAGGCCGACTGACCGGACCTCACCCCTACAATCCCCCCCGATGGACAGAAGGGAGAGACTCCTTAAGTTCGTTGCTGTTGTAAGGGAAATCTACGAAAGCTTAAGCGAGGAGGAGGCGCCGGTGAAGTTGATGAAAAAGGTCAAACGTCGCTCCCCCTTCCACGCCCTGATAACCACCATGCTGAGTATCCGTGCCAGAGACGAGGTAACTCACAGGGTAGCGGCTGCCCTCCTTGAGCGGGCACCTACGCCGGAGGCCCTGTGCTCCATGCCGTTGGAGGAGGTGGAGAGGATCCTAAAACCCTTAGGTTTTTACCGTCAGAAGGCCCGGAACGTAAAGGAGGCCGCCTGTCGTATAGTGAAGGAGTACGGAGGAAAGGTTCCGGACACCCTTGAGGGTCTACTGACCTTTAGAGGTGTAGGCAGGAAAGTGGCCAACATAGTCCTGTACAACGCCTTCGGAAAGCCCGCCGTAGGTGTGGATACCCACGTCTTCAGGATAGTGAAGGAGAGGTGGAAGCTGCTGCCCGATGCCAGAAGACCGGAGGACGTGGAGAGGTTCCTCATGGAGAACCTACCGGAGGAGATGTGGGGGGAGGTGAATCGCTATCTGGTGGGTTTCGGTCAGGCCGTATGTAAGCCCGTTAATCCCAAATGCGACACCTGTCCCCTCCGTGGGGAGTGCCCCTACGCCCGCAAAAGGCTCCGTCCTTAGAATTGGAAGGCCAATGCGAAGGATAACCGTAGTCGGGGCCGGTCTTGCCGGCAGCGAGGCCGCCTTAGTGGCCGCCAGCCTTGGCGTACAGGTAGACCTCTACGAGATGAGACCCAAGAAGATGACCCCGGCCCACTCAACGGGTAGGCCCGCCGAGCTCGTATGCTCCAACACCTTCAAGTCCAAGGACCCCTACTCCGCCCCCGGTCTCCTCAAGGAGGAGCTCCGGCTATTAGGCTCCCCACTCCTTAAGCTTGCCGAAGAGTGCGCCCTACCCGGTGGGAAAGCCCTGGCCCTTGACCGGAACTGCTTTTCAAAGAGGGTGGAGGAGGCCATAGAGACTCACCCCAACATCCGCTTCATAAGGGAGGAGGTGAGGGATATACCCGAGGGTATAGTGGTCATAGCCTCCGGCCCTCTCACCAGCGACCCCCTCTCCGAGGCCATAGGGAGACTCTTAGGGGAGGAGTACCTGCACTTCTACGACGCCCAATCCCCTATAGTGGACGGGGACACCCTTGACTACACGAAGCTCTACTTTAAGGATCGGTTCGGGAAGGAGGACGAGGCCTACCTGAACGCTCCCATGACGGAAGAGGAGTACATGCGGTTCTGGGAGGCCCTGATAAACGCCGAGATCCACCCTCCCAAGGACTTTGAGAAGGATGCGAAGTACTTTGAGGCGTGTCTCCCCATAGAGGAGATGGCCAGAAGGGGGCCGGAGACCCTCCTGTACGGTCCCTTAAGACCGGTGGGTCTGGAGGATCCTAAGACGGGAAAGCTACCCTACGCCGTCGTGCAGCTGCGGAGGGAGGACAGGGAGGGTAAGGCGTGGAACCTGGTGGGTTTCCAGACCCAGCTCAAGTGGGGGGAGCAGAGGAGGGTTTTCCGCATGATACCGGGCCTTGAGAGGGCGGAGTTCTTGAGGTACGGAGCCGTACACAGGAACACCTTTATAAAGTCCCCCGTACTGCTCCTGCCCACCCTCCAGCTCAGGGAGGAGCCGCGCATCCTCTTCGCCGGTCAGATAACGGGGACCGAGGGGTACGTGCCGGCTATAGCCGGGGGACACTTAGCCGGTCTGAACGCCGCCCGTCTCTCCCTCGGCCTTGATCCAGTGGTTCTACCCAGACACACCATGATGGGGGCACTGTTCCACTACATAACCACGGCGGATCCCAAACACTTTCAGCCCATGAACGCCAACTTCGGCATAATACCGGACGTCCCCCGAATGAAACGGGATAAGAGGCGCCGTTATATCGTTGAGAGGGCCCTCATGGAGATGAGGGAGTTCCTCTCCAACCTCCGGACCTCTTCTACCTGATTACGACCCTGATGACCCTCCCGTTGTACTCCACGAAGTATATGCCGCGGGGCAGGGATAGGGGTACCCTTACGAGTCCCACGGCCCCTTCCAGCCGTCTGACCATCACCCTCCTTCCGGAGGCCGAATACACCCTGACGGTCAGGTCGGATGGGTAAGGTAGCAGCACCTTCAGGACCCCATCTCCGTACGATACCACCGGCTCCATTCTGCGGGCCTCCTCGTCGTAGGAGGTCGTAACGCACGAAACGGTGGTGTCCCTCTCGTAAAGGATGGCGTCGGCTATGACCACGCTCCCGTCGGGGGCATCGTCGTACATCACCACGTGGAGGGTATCGGCGCACACGGTGGAGAGGTATATCCACCCCGTATCGGACGTGGAACTGTACTGACTCACGTAGACGTCCCTCACGCTATCTCTGGCGTATATCCGGTAATGCACCTGCGTACTCCTGTTGCTTCCCTTCCTGACCCAGGCGTACACCCTGTACCCGGAGAAGCACCCTAAGTCGGAGAACCAAACGGAGGAGTCCGGGGTACCGCCCACGGACGCGTACCTGTAGTCCCCGTTGTAGCCGCTGTAGGAGGAGAGGGTCCAGTTTCCGAAGCCCGTCCATCCGGCGTCCCCGTCATCCACGACCTTGTCCCCGCACACCGTTCCTCCCCTCCAAGACCACCTTACGGCGTCAAAGGCTATGCGATCCCCACTCGTGGTTGAGGAGTCAAGGAGTATCACGTATCCGGAGGATCCAGCG
Source organism: uncultured bacterium (assembly GCA_964473735.1). GTDB lineage: Bacteria > Hydrothermota > Hydrothermia > LBFQ01 > LBFQ01 > JAADCS01. The sequence continues at coordinate 16,488 of CAYYQD010000016.1, read as the reverse complement.
TTGAAGTTGTAGGTGCCGAGGCTAACCCACTGGGCCGAGTAGTTCCCCTGATTCACCCACACCGTATCCGTTCCCCCGGCGTGGTGGATCACGTAGGGTACGTAGGCGTCGTACTGGGAGCCGGAGGGGATGTAGGCGAAGACCTCGTAGGGGCCCGTGTAGGGTAAGTTTGGGGTCCATTTAGCCCAGTTGGCCACCCCGTTCCATGAACCCGTATGCCACATGTGGCCGTAGGGTCCGTAGCCGTTGGCGGAGTCGTAGTACCAGTACTGACTGGGGCCGTACTTTCGGAACCCCTGCGAGAGCTCATCCACTAAGGTGTCCGCCGCGGGCAGGCCGTTCACCAGCACCGTGTAGTAGGCCCAGTCCCAGTAATCCCCGGGGTCGGTATGGGAGGAGCCCGGAACCTCAACGTGTCCTATGACGTGAGTCCTGTCCTTGGGGAAGCCGAAGGTGTTGGCGGCCGAGCGGGTTATGTACGCGGACTTTCGGTAAAGCGTGTCCGTGTACCATCCGTTCTCGCTGACGTACCCCTCGTGCTCTATGCCTATGGACTGGGTGTTGTACGTCCAGTTCCCAGCGTGCCACGCTATGTCCTTATGGCACACCATCTGGGTGGCCTCACCTAAGGGGGCTCCGTCGGAGGGGTTGTACTCCGAATTCACGACGTAATGGGCGGAGACGTTGGCGGAGGAGTTCTGGAACCAGGATATGGCGCCGTAGTAGGTCCCCTGAGTCGTGTGGATTATCACGTAGTTTATGGAGTAATCGTACGGTCTGTTGGCCGAGGTGTAGTTGGAGGGGTCGGCCGCCGCCCACCGCTCCACCAACGGGAACTCGGGGCCGGGGGGACAGGACTGGAGGGAGGGTCCCTTCCCCCTCTCAAGTAGATACTTCGGGACCTCTACGTTGGGGTGGGGGGAGACGCTCAGGACGGGGAACCGGATTCCCGACCTGTACAGTAGAAGCATATCCCTCGCGAACACGTCCTCCGCGCCGGGTGGTGCGTACATCTGCAGGGCGCAGGGCAGGTACCCACCGCAAACGTCAAGGTAGTGTTTCAGTAGTCTGGCACCCGCCACTATGCCCGCCCGGTCGTCCGAAACCATCCTATCACGGGATATACCGGAGACCCTCTCGGCATCCTCTATCCTGAATATCCCCATCACGCCGTACTGGGGTGCGGCCTCCGCATCGGGGTACGGTCTCACCCTGTGAAAGCGCGTCAAACGGTAGGCCAGAGTTTTTAAGAGGTCGGAGTCTATACCTGTCTCTCTGGACGCTTCAAGGAAGTAGGAGTTGAGATCCCGTAGTCTTTTCAGGTCACTCCAGGATGGACCACTCACCAAAATCAAGAGCATGACGCCAGAATTATATCCCCGAAAAACATCGCCGGAATCACCTTGGACAACCCATCAGGCCGGGCACTCCCTACGTACCACGGTCGGAGAGCCTTTATCAGTCGTATATTTTTGACGTATGGATGTTCATGCGTTGCGCAATCGGGATATCGGATCCGCTTCAAAGCACGTACCCATTCAGGCATCACCACGGGGTCTATCGGAGTCCGTGCTTTATACCGCCCGGGAGCGGTTTCCACCGTACAATATCCTATATGCCTTCGGTAGCGATAATGGACGACCTTGACCCCATAGCCCGGGAGATCCTTGAGAGGGCCGGAATGGAGGTTCTACCGCCCGAGAGGTACAGGGAGGCGGAGGCGGTGATAGTCAGGAGTAAAACGAAGGTTGATAGGAGGTTCATAGACTCCGCCCCTAAGCTCCGCCTCATCGTGAGGGCGGGGGTCGGACTTGACAACATAGACCTGAAGTACGCAAAGGATAGGGGAATAGTCGTCAGGAACACCCCGACGGCTACGGTCGTATCCGTGGCCGAGCTAACCTTTGCCCTCATGCTCGCAGCCGCCCGACATATACCCAAGGCCCACTCCACAACCAAAGCGGGAATGTGGGAGAAGAAGAGGCTTAAGGGGATGGAGCTCCACGGAAAGACCCTCGGAGTGGTGGGGATGGGAAGGATAGGGAGGGCCGTGGCAGAGAGGGCTAAGTGCTTCGGCATGGAGGTGGTGTATTACGACATAGTGGATGTTCCGGGGTACAGGAGACTCCCCTTAGAGGAGCTGTTCGCGGAGGCGGACGTCGTTACCCTCCACCTTCCTCTCAACGAGGGGACACGGGGACTCATAAACTACGACCTTATGAGCCGGATGAAGGATGGCGCCGTGCTGATAAACACGGCCCGGGGAGGACTTATACCCACAGGGGACCTCATCCGGATACTGGAGGAGGGCAGGATAACCGTTGCCCTTGACGTGTTTGAGGAGGAGCCTCCACCTCCCGACCTCCTGAAGTACGACAACCTCATCGCCACACCCCACATTGGGGCGCAGACCAGGGAGGCACAGCGGAGGGCAGCCGAGGAGTCCGCTAAGGTGGTCGTAGAGTTCTTCAATGAGGGCGCCTGAGGTCTATCTATCCACCGAAGGCTTTGCCGTACCCTACGAGGGGTTGTGGCCTTTTTTACAGTCCTCGTGGGAGGGGTTGAAGAGGGTTCCCCTGAGACATCTGGGAGAGACTTACCTGATAATGGTGCAGGAGTTCCACCTGGGTGGGGAGAGACACGTGCGCCGTGCCCTCCTGTGTATGATAGACCCGCGGGAGTACAACATCTACCCCCACGAGGACACCTTTCCGGAGGGGGTGGCCTTCTACAGGAATCTGGCCAGGGCCTTCCCTTACCAGTTCGCCCCCATAATGCTGATAGGGGAGGACGAGGACGGGGCTCTAAGGAGGGTGAGTCTCGGGGACCTCATCTTTGAGGTGGAGTTCTACGGTGTCAGGAGCTACCTCTACACGGCCGAGGTACGGGGCAGACTACCCGGAGATATGGTGATAGCGGACGGGCATCACCGTTTTGCGGCCTACGGTAGCGAAGGGGAGGTCTTCGTGGCCTTCATGGACGTAAAGGACCCCGCCCTAAGGATCCTGCCCACCCACAGAGGGTTGCGTATAGGAAAATCGGAGATGAAGAGGTATCTCAACAGGCCGGATATAACGAAGAGGACCCTGCGGAGCATAGAGGACGGACATTTCAGAAGGTTCCCCGTGATCCTCAAAGGAGGGGCGACCCGGCCCATCGGTCTGGAGTTCGGCATAACGGACGGACCCCTATCCAACGTGCCGGCCTACTTAAGCGACAACGTACTGTTAGCGGGCAGGTACGACCACATAGTGGGCTACGAGAGACACGGGAGAGAGGCGCTGAAGAAGCTGCACTCCGGAGAGTACGACTTCGTACTCTTACTCAGGGCCACCACCCCCATTCAGGTCGTTGAGGTGGCTATGGCGGGTATGCGCATGCCCCGGAAATCCACCGACTTCTTCCCCAAGCTCATAGCCGGTCCGGTCTTCGTTAGATAGCCTCCCGCTCTTTAGCCCTTTTTAGACCCTCGGCGACGATGCGGTCGTGGGCCCACAGCTTGAGGAAGTGGTCGTACTCCTCCGGTGTTAGGCTCGGTCTGTCGTACATACCCGCCGCCAACCTCTGGCGCTGCGCCTCGTACAGTATCAGGGCGTTGGCCACCGAGACGTTCAGGCTCTGAACCATCCCGTACATGGGTATGACCACGTTCCGGTCCGCCACCTCAAGGACCTCGTCGGAGACCCCGGCATCCTCGTTCCCTAAAACCACGACGGTCGGTCGGGTGTAATCCACGTCCCTAAAATCAACGCTGTCGGCCCCTAAGTGGGTGGCCAGTATCTGGTACCCCTCCTCCTTTAACCGCCTCAGTCCCTGAACGGTGTTTTCCTCCCTTATCAGGACGACCCACCTCTCGGATCCCCGGGATATACCACGGTTTATGGGTAAGGTCTCGCCCTCGTAGTAGTAATGGACGTACATCACCCCTACGGCGTCGCAGGTGCGCAGGATGGCAGAGAAGTTGTGCTCGTTCTTAACGTTCTCAACGAATACCCGCAGGTCCCTCTGTCTCCTGTTAAGTACCTCAACTATCCTCTTCAGTCTCCTATCGGAAACGAGGAACACGGCGTATTCTAAGGTTTGCTAACAATCCGATGGGTTGCGGGCGACTTCCCCCGTATAATAGCCGTCCATGGCAACGGCTGGAGTAAAGACCGAAACCTTCGTACTGAACATGGGACCACAACACCCCGCCACCCACGGGGTACTTCGGGTTGAGCTGGAGCTGGACGGAGAGACCGTCGTTCAGGCTCGGTGCCGTGTGGGTTATCTCCACCGTGGCACGGAGAAGACGGCCGAGCATAAGAGCTATCTCCAGATAATACCTTACACGGATCGTCTGGACTACCTCGCGCCTCTGTACTACAACTGGGCTTACGTGCTGGCCGTTGAAAGACTCTTAGGTATAGACAGGGAGATACCGGAGAGGGCGGAGTACCTCCGGGTGATTTTGGGGGAGCTATCCCGTATAGCCAGCCACTTAGTGTGGTTCGGCACCCACGTGATGGACGTTGGGGCCTGGACCCCCTTCCTCTACGCCTTCCGTGAGAGGGAGAAGATCTACGACCTCCTTGAGGAGCTCACGGGCCAGAGGATGAACAACTCCTTCTTCCGAATAGGTGGTCTGGCCGCCGACACTCCCGAAGGCTGGCTGGAGAAGGTGTCCTCCTTCTTGGACGAGTTTGAGAAGGCCTTCGTGGAGATGGACAGGCTCATCACAAAGAACCCCATACTCGTAGCCCGTTTGAAGGACGTAGGAGTCCTCTCGCCGGAGGACGCCCTGAACTTAGGGGCTACCGGCCCCATACTCCGCGGTTCCGGTATAAAGAGGGACATACGTAAGGACGAGCCCTACTCAATATACGACCGCTTTGAGTTTGAGGTCCCCGTAGGGGAGAGGGGGGACTCTTACGATAGGTATCTGGTCAGGATGGAGGAGATAAGGCAGTCCGTTCGCATACTCCGTCAGGCCCTGAAGGACATACCGGACGGGGACGTGCTGCACAACGATTACAAGTTCGTGCCCCCTCCCAAGGCGAGGATATACGGCTCCATAGAGGAGATGATACACCACTTCAAACTGGTGACGGAGGGGGTTAAAGTTCCTCCGGGGGAGGTGTATTACCCGGTTGAGGCCCCCAAGGGAGAGCTGGGCTTCTACATCGTGTCCGACGGCACCGCCCGTCCTTGGCGTATGGGCATAAGGGCCCCGTCCTTCACCAACCTCCAGACCCTTGAGCACATGGCACCGGGGCTCTTAGTGGCCGACATAATCGTCCTCATCGGTACCATAGACATAGTGCTGGGGGACGTGGATCGCTGAAGGTCGGGCGATAGACGTAAGAAAGCAGGAGCCACAGAGTTAGATTACGGCAGCCTTATAATCCTATCGTGAATCCCGAAAAGGACCTACAGGAGCAAGTCCAGAACATCCAGAACCCCGACCTAAGAATAATCGCCCAACTACTACTGAATCAGGACAGGAAGCTTGACAAACTTGACGACATAGCTAACACGCTGGAGGATATAAAGGACCTGATGGAGAGCGAGGTTTGGAACCGTGAGAAGTACCTGATAGCCGGCAGGAGGGTAAAGCCCAAAAACCTTAAGGTAGTCCTCAAGCCCGACTTAGACAACAGGCGCAAGTACGCCGATGTGGTGTATATCTACGAGAAGGACGGTGAGGAGATAGCCCGTATAGTGGAGGCTAAGAGTAGTCCTAAGATCGGGGACCCGAAGGCCCTCAAGGAGAAGTTCAGGAACACCGAGGAGTACGTCAAACGTGCGGGTTTTAAGGTGGATAGGTACGAGTGGGTCCTCTCCGTCCCGGAGCATATACAGGTGCCGGAGATTGAGGGCGTAGAGGTCGTTAAGAACCCGGAGGTCTTAGACGAAGACGAACAGGAAATGGACTAAGGCCCTAAGACGGCCTTTGAGCGGTTATAGGCCCGCCACCTGTGGTCCCCTACTCGTACCGAGTCTTCTGGCCCCGGCCTTTATGAGGCGTAGGGCGAACTCCTTCGTCCTTATCCCTCCGGAGGCCTTTACGGGCAGTTTGGTGGCCTTAGACATAAGGAGGACGTCGTAAACGGTCGCTCCACCTCCGAGGAACCCCGTTGAGGTCTTCACGAAAGCGGCCCCGGCCTCCTCGGCCAGCTTACACGCCATGACCTTCTCGTCGTCGGTCAGGAGGCCCGTCTCTACGATCACCTTTACGGGAACACCGGCCGCCTCCACCACGGCCCGTATATCCTCTTTCACCTCCTCGTACCGTCCGGCCTTCAGGAGACCGACGTTTATCACCATGTCTATCTCGTCCGCACCGTCCTCCACGGCCCTTTTGGCCTCGTAGGCCTTAACGTCGCTCCTGCTGGCACCTAAGGGGAACCCCACCACGCTCACCACCTTCATCCTGTCTCCGACCACCTCCTTCGCCAGCTTCACGTAGCAGGGATTAACGCACACACCCAGAAAGCCGTGTTTAAGGGACTCCTCGCAGAAGGCCCTGACCTGATCCGGTGTGGCCTCGGGCCTAAGTAGGGTATTTTCAATGTAGGGGCGAACGTCTAAGCTCTCATCCACGGGACCCCTTTCTATCTCCTCCGCCAACCGTCTGATTTCGTCGTAGTTCATGGCACCCTCCTTTAGTAAATATAACCGCGGTAGTCCTTGAGGGGGTAGAGGTCCTCCAGCTCCTTCGCGAAGCCCCCTATGAACTTCATTGCTACCTTCTGTTGCTCCTGCGGTAGGAGGGTCTGGAACTTCTTGTCAAACTCCTCCTTCTTCACCGGCACCTCGTACCTCTTGAGGATTAGATAGGCGCCGTTCTCGTAGTCGTAAGGCCCCTGCCATGAGCCGGGTTTCACCTTCGGAAGGAGGGCGAAGAAGAGGTCCTTGGCCACCAGACCCCTTATGAAGGCGTTGTAGCTTACGGAGTCCTCCGTTCCAACCCCAAAGCGTACGTCGGGATAGAGAGCCTGAAGGCTGTCAGGGGAAAGCCCGGAGGCGAGTTTGTCCTTTATCTCCTTGAGGAGCTTCAACCCCTTCTCTCTCTTGAAGTTAAGGACGTACTCCCTCCTGACGTCCCCTTTAACCTCCTCGTAGGGCGGTATCCCCGCTTTCCTCTTGTCTATGAGCTTCGCCACCAGATAGAACTGCGGGCGATAGACCACGTCGGAGACTTCACCCACCTTGGCCCTCTTCACCCAGGAGAGGAGGGCCCTGTCCGGTCCCACGAAGGGGATGAATCCGTCGGAGATGCTAAATAGCCCCGTGCTATCTACACGGAAGCCGTACTTTCTGGCCAACTCAACGAAGTCCTTACCCTTCTTGCTCTTTTTGGCCTCCTCAAGGAACTTCAACAGGGAGTCCCGTATCTCCTGTTTGCTCTGGTAGGAGGTCTTTACGGTTATCAGGATGTGGGCGAGCTTCACGCTGTCTCCGGTGGAGTCCTCCTCCAGCACCTTCACTATGTCCCATCCGAAGGGGAAGAGGAAGGGACCCAGAACGGCTCCGGTATCCGCTTGAGAGAGGGCCTCCCTTATCTCCGGGGGAAGGTTCGGGTCCTCCTTGGCGAACCATCCCAGCTCCCCGGCGTTTTCCTTGGTTCTTGTGTCCTCACTGTAGGCCTTTACAGCCCCCTCCCAGTCGCTCTTGGCCTCCTCGTAGGCGTTATCCACCAGCTCCTTCGCCTGGAGGGAGTCGGCCTTGAGGGGAACCTTATCCACGCGCACTATGTAGAGGTCCGCCCTCGGCGGTCTGTAGAACTTATCCTTATGCTTCTCGTAAAACTCCTTCAGCTGCTCCTCACTAACCCCCGTCGGGGTATCCTGAATCTGGTTGTATATCAGATTTACGAACGAGAAGCCGTACTTCGTGTTCTCTGCCTCGTACCTCTTCCACATCTCGTAGCGGGATACGGAGGGGACCTTTACGAATAAGGAGCGGGCGATCTCAACGGGTATCTGGGTGCGGAGCTGCCTCTCGTAGGCGGCGAATATGGGCGCGTACCTCTTATCGTTCAGGACCTGAAGGTAGAGCTGGTAGTTAAACTTACCGTCCTTGTTGAAGAGTGTGTCCCTCATTATCTCAGGTGGGGGGAACATGGCCACCAAAGTTAGTACGGTCTTGTCAGACAGCTTTATGCCGTACCTGTCGGCTAACTTCTTCCACCTTATCATATCAACCAGCTGGTAGAATACGGCGTCCCTTATGGCCTCCTCCTCCTCGGGGGGCAGGGACTCCACGCCCCTCGCCGCGAGGGTGTCTGCTATGGCCTTCTGAACGGCCGCATCGTACTCCTGTACCGTAAGCTGGTAGTCCCCTATCTCCGCAACTATCCCCTCCTGCCAGGGTTTTACTCTCGTCCAGTTGAAGTTAAGGATGTTGGCCCCCAACTCCAGCCCTAACCACGCTACGAAGGCTATGGCCACGATCCAGATGAGCCACTTAAAACTCTCACGGAACCTCCTTATCGCCATAGGCGGGTATTATACTGGAGGGAGGGCAGGGAACTATCCTCGCCCGCCTCTAACGGCGTACCTTAGAGTCTCAACGACCCGCACCACCTTCTCCTCGCCCATGCCTCCCCATAGTGGGAGGGTCAGGGTGCGTTGGGCGTACTCCTCCGTGTTGGGTAGGGTAATACCCGCGTCGTACACCGAAAAGCGGTGGATGGGAGGGTAATGGATACTCGTATATACGCCCGCCTCGTACATCTTCCTTCTGACCCTGTCCCTATCCACACCCTCGGGAAGCAGTACGGGGAGGATGTAGTGGGCGGAGGGGGAGGAGGGGGGGAAGGGGACGGAAACCTCCGGGAGCTCCTCTGCTATCAGCCTTCGGTACAGGGATACGAGGTACTTACGTCTCCTGTTCTCCTCCGGCAGTTTTTTGAGATTCTCAATCCCTATGGCCGCCCTTATCTCGTCGGGACGGAGGTTGAGCCCGATGGCCACCACGTCGTACATCTCCTCCTTACCCTTGAGCCTCTCCCACGACGACGATGTCATACCGTGGGAGCGCAGGAGTCTGGCCCGGGCGTAGATATGGGGGTCGTCCGTTATGAGGTATCCACCTTCCCCCGTGCTTAGATTCTTGTTGGCAAAGGTGCTGAAGGCCCCGACCACCCCGAAGGTGCCGGCCATACCACCGGGGTACTTCGCACCGTGGGCGTGGGAGGCGTCCTCTATCAGGATTATCCCCTTACTTTCACACAGCTCCCTTATCTCGGGTAGGGTGTCGCCGTAGCCAGCGTAATTGACGAAGACGACGGCTTTTGTTCGGGGGGTCAGAGCCCTCTCAACCGTCTCCGCCGATATCAGGGGCATCTCCGGGGAGTGGATGTCCGCGAACACCGGTCTGGCACCCACGAAGGCCAGAGCGTTGGCCGTGGCGACGAAGGTCAAAGAGGGGAGTACCACGTCGTACCCCTTCAGCCCTAAGGTCATGTAAGCCAGAAGGAGGGCGGACGTCCCGGAGGACGTGGCCAGAGCGAACCTGACACCGTAGAACCGCGCCAAGGCCTCCTCGTACTCCCGGGTCTTTGGCCCCATTGAAACCCATCCGCTCCTTATCACCTCAACGGCGGCCCTCTCCTCCCTCTCGTCCCAGTTGCTATCAAACAGGGGTATCCTCACGCGTCCCTATTCTAAGCGTGGCCCGGCGGCTGTACGGATCCTCTCCGTTCAGGAGAGGTCTGAAAAAGGGACACCGGTCCGGTCGTCATCTTTGATATGGCTGGACGTGTCGTATGGAGGGATATGTGGAGAGGTAGGGCCCCGTCCCTCCCGATTTCCTGAGTTTTGTACCCAAAGTGATACCTGCACCGTTCTAATGGCACAACACCCACGTTTCACAATTTACTAAATCGCCCATCTTTGTCAAGAGTTGTATTGAAAATCTGTGAAATATAGCAAATCTGCTTGACAAAATAGCGAAATTACTCCATTATTCCATATCTCCGGAGTTTAACCCCTTTATCCGGAGACGTTCCTCAGGGCAAAGGGGAAAGGGAGGTGGGTATGTTAATTCTGCTTACGTACGTAGCGTGGGGGGTGGCGGAGGGTCAGATGAAGACCTCGGTGCAGACGGTGGATGGTGGTACGGTCACCCCGGATATAAGCTCCCTCTCTCCCTTAGAAGAGGCCCAACGCATCCTTAACGTCATCAACGAGATTCAGGCTAACTTCTCCTTCAAGGCCGACGTTGATGCGGTTAAATGTGGAGGTGGATGTGGTGCAAACTGTACCAAAAGCCGCTGCTTCATTCAGTGTGAGAACGGTCGTCCGGTCTGCTTCTGCGATGCCTACGGCTACGCCTTCTGCGGATGCTACTCCCAGTGTCCCGGCGTGCAAACGGGCGCCACGGGGCAAGGTTCCTCCACGATGGATATTGAGAGCGGAAAAGCGAACGCTCCAGAGGCAAGGATAACCCCGACGGCCAACGGAGTCAGGGTGGAGTCCCGGGAGGATGTCGCCGTACGTATATGGGACGTCTCGGGCAGGATCGTGTACTCGGGCAGGGTTCGGGGAGTGAAGTTCATACCTCTGAAGAGGGGTGTGTTCTTCGTAAGAGTGGGAAAGGAGATCAAGAAGGTACTGATAAGATAGTCCGCATCGTTTTTCACCGTGTTGTATATGCCTTCAGGACCCACGCAGATCCGGTTTCACTTCTCGCAGTTTTATACCCAAAGTGATACCGCTACGTTCTATCGGACGGATTATCGGATGAGTGTTGTATCCATTAACGCTTCCATGCGGTGAAGGATGCCCCGGAGTTGCGGAGTGATACCACCTTTGGGTCTAAAATGAACGGGAGCGTCGTATTACTTCGGTAGAAAGACGTCTAAAACCCCGCGCTTTATGGCTATCTCCGGGATGGCCTTGACGTATATCCGCACGTCGTAGGTGGAGTACCCTCCGAACCACGACCATCGGGCCTCAAGCTTCCAGCAGTGCAGGTCCCTCGCCACGCTAAGGCTCTGATCCAGATACTTCCGGTTGGTCAGGTCGTATGTGAAGGAGTAGTCTATGAACCAGTAGGGAGTGGGGCTTCCGGAGATTCCGAAGCGCACCGTACTGAGAGGAGGCTGGCCGTAGGATGATAGGGAGTAGGAGTAGGAGAGGCCGAAGGTCCAGGGGGAGGGTTTCGGTCTGTTGGCCTCAAGCAGGTCCTCCTCGGTAGTGGCCGTATCCTTGGTGGTGTCCCTCCTTAAGGTGTCGGACGTATCCCTCACTCCCATCCTTCCCCTCAGGAGGTCGTTAAGGTTAAAGCGACCCAGATTGACGATGACCTGACCGGAGGACAGACGTCCCTTCAGGTGGTCGTAGGTTCCGTAGGCCGTTATGTTCAACCAACGGGCCGGTGAGGTCTTAGCCGTGATGGTGGGAGGGGTGAAGCGTTCGGGAAGGGGCTTACCTGAAAGGCTGTCGGAAAAGGTGTAGCTGGTAGATAGGCTCCACTGGAGCAGGGTCTTGACCTCCTTGACCGTATCCCGTCTTATGCGAACCTCGTGGGTGTTATCAACGGAGAAGGTGAGGCCCTTCCTCTCACCGACGGCTCCGAAGAGGCTGTCCGGTGTCCTCTCGTAGTAGTAGGCCACGGTGGGCTTCAGTATGTGGCGGAACTTTTCGGCCGGGCCAACGCCGAAGAGGGAGACGCCGTAGAGGGTGGTGGATAGGGGCAGGGAAAAGCCGTACCTCTTTCCGAAGAGGAGCCGACCGTTCAGGGTGTCCCTCGCGCGGGTGTTGAGGTAGAGGTTGGGGGACAGGGTAAAGTGGAAGAGGGTGTAGGTGGTGTTGAGGGAGTGGGAGGTACTTATCTCCCTGCTCTCCCTCCTGTCTCCTACGGAGTCCGTCTCCTCCCGCCGGAGGTTGAAGGAGTTGGACAGGGAAAGACCGAAGCGGGTAATGGGCAGGAGGGTAAAGGAAATCTCCGGTAGGGTGCGGCGGGTTATGTTCCGTATGGGGTCGTAGCGGTTGTACAGGTTGGCGGAGAGGAGGCCGAAACCGAAGGTGCGACGCAGGGTAAGGTAGGAGACTAACTCGCTCTGTATCCACTGGTCCGGTACCTCGGCGTAGTCCTGAAAGTACCGTGAGTCGGAGACGAAGTCTGCGTGGGCGTTCATATCAAAACCGAAGAGATTCTGGCCGTGATCCCCCTTGAGGCTCCACCTCCTGACAGTCCCCCTCTCGGCGAGGTCGTAGGCGTACGTTCCCGTAAAGCCGCCTTTTAAGGTCTTATACACGTTGTACCGGTAGTCCGCCCCGAACCTCACCCCACGCCTCTGGATGATGTCGGCGAAGAGGGTCAGGTCCTGAAAGTTGTCTATGGCGAAGTAGAAGGCCAGATTACGTATGTACAGCCCATCCCTCGTACTGTTTCCGACGGAGGGCGGAAGGAAGCCCGACGACCTCTCCTTCCCCGCTGGCATGAACCAGAAGGGGGCGTAGAGTACGGGGATGTCCCGTATGTACAGTATCAGGGGTTTAACCACGGCGAGGTCTCCCTTTACCACCCTCATGGTGTGGGAGACGAAGCGGTAATGGGGTTTGGGGAGTTCGCACGTGGTGAAGTAGCCGTTATCCGTGAATATGGAGTTCTCCGACACCTTATAGACCGTATCTCCCACTATCCAGCCTTTCTCCACGAAGGTACGACTTCGGGTGGCCACGCCGGTCTGTCTGTCAAGGTTGTACTTCAGGTACTGGCCCGTTATCTTAGTTTCGGTTGTCTTAAGGACGAAGCCTCCGGAGGCCTCAACCACGTGGGCCCACCTCCAGTACTTTATGGTGTCGGCCCACAGCTCCGTACCCTCGGAGGTCTTAACGTAGGCGCTGTCGTATAGCAACACGAGACCGCTATCCGGGAAGTACTCAAGGTACCCTCCCCTAAAGAGCACCTCCGCGAGGAGAAGGGGGATCATACGCCGAACTTGATGTAGTACCTGACCCCGAGATAGAGTACGGGGTAGGAGGATTTCTCCACCTTTTCCTTACCCGTCAGCATATCCACCCTGTTAATCTCCGTCTGAAGTATATTCACCCCCATGAACACGTCAAAGTCCGTCATGCGGAAGGCGGATTCAAAGTTTATCAGGTACCCGGCGACCTTGTACGTACCGTCCTCCTCCCGCACCTTCCAGTTTGTTGTTGTGCTGTCGTATATCCCTACGCGGCGGTCGTACCTGTACATGGCGTAGTTCCCCCCTCCCCCTACGGAAATCAGGAGGGAGATACCCTCGGCCAGGTAGAAGTTCATGAGGAGGTTCAGGGAGGCGGGGAAGATGTTGGTCTGGGTGTTCTGTTTTACCCAGACCCCTCCTATGGAGTCCGCGTGTCTCTTCTGGAAGTGGTAATAGGCTCCGGCGGATAGGCCAACGCCGAACCTGTCGGTGAAGAAGTACCGGAACCCCAGGTCCCCACCGATCCCGTAGCCCGCGTACCGGGAGTAATCCTCAATGGGAACCCGCAGGCTGGTACCGAAGGAGACGTCCATAAGGGAGACTATCCAGAGCATAGGGAGGATTTTACGGGTGGGATGTACTCATGGGGAAAGTTATGGTGCTCCCTCCCATCGGGGGTATGTCGCCGTGTGCCGTTATAACTACCGTACCCTTCAGGGACGTTAAAGTCTCGGCTAATACTTCCCTTGACTCCGTGTCAAGAGGGGCGAAAGGCTCGTCCAGAAGGAGGACCTCTCCCCCGTGGGCAACGGCTATGGAGATGGAGAGCTTAGTCCTCTCGCCGCGGGAGAGGGTACGAACGGGTCTCTTAAGGAGACCTCCAACGCCTAAATCCTCGGCCAATCGTAAGAACTCTCTCATCTTCGGGCATCGGAAGAGCCCACACAGGAACAGAGTGGCGTTCTCGTACCCGTTCAGGTCCTCAATGAGGCCCGTCCTGTGCCCGACGAAGGCGATCCTCCTCCTTATTTTCCCGTCCTTGAATGGGTCCCCCCCTAACACCCAGACCTCGCCCTCCGTAGGACGCACGATTCCGGCTATTACCTTGAGGAAGGTGGTCTTTCCGGAGCCGTTCGGCCCCCTTACCACGTATATACCTTCCCCCATGCTGAGGTCGGGGACGTACAGGACGGTTCTCCCCCCAAATACCTTCTTAAGGTTCCGGACTTCAACCCTCACCCTTTCCCCCGCTCTTCATCGGACAGACTTTGCGCATGAGGGTCCTCTTAAGTACGTCTAAACCCTCGCCGGTTCTGGCGCTTATGGGCAGGTACTCAAAGGGAAGGTCGGGCAGGGAATCCAGCAGATCTATCTTGTTAAGCGCGACCACCCTCGGCCTTTTGAGGAGGTCGGGGTCGTAGGAGGAGATCTCGGAGAGTAGGGCTTTGTACTGCTCTTCGGGGTCCCGGGCTCCGTCAAGGACGAATAGGAGGACCTTGACCCGGGAGATATGCCTTAGAAACTCCAGACCTAAGCCCCTCCCCTCGCTCGCCCCTTCTATTATCCCCGGTATATCCCCTATGACTATACGGCAGTAGGGGGTATAGAGTACGCCCAGGTTAGGGGTCAGGGTGGTGAATTCCCAGTGTCCCACCCTGGCGGAGGTGCCGCTCAGGGCGTTCAGTAGGGTGGTCTTTCCGGCGTTAGGGAAACCCACGAGACCCACGTCGGCTATGAGCTTCAGCTCTAACCTGAGCCTCCTCCTCTCCCCCGGCTCCCCTAAGGTGCGCTTGGATGGGGATCGGTCCGTCGGCGTGGCGAAGTGTCTGTTCCCGAACCCCCCTTTACCACCTCTGGCGACTAAAAGCGTCTGACCGTGCTCAACTATCTCCCCTAAGACCTCACCGGTATCCTCATCTATCACGATGGTGCCTAAAGGTACCCGCAGGTACAGGTCCCTTCCCTTTCTTCCGTTCAGGTCTCCCCTCGCCGGCTGCCCGTCCTCCGCCTTATAGTGGCGTTTGTACTTGAGGTCCATCAGGGAGAAGAGGGCCCGGTCTCCGACCAGATACACGTTCCCACCCCTACCACCGTCCCCACCGTCCGGCCCCCCCTTTGGCACGTACTTCTCCCTCCGGAAGTGTATGGCCCCGTCCCCTCCCTTCCCCCCCTCAACGACGATGGAGAGTCTATCCACGAACCTGTACCTTCCCATCCTACCGAACCGTGCTGTGAAGGGCCTTCCTTATTTCGGAGAGAAGGGCATCTATGACCTCCTCCTCCTCGCCGAAGATACGGCACCCGGCCGAGAAGTAGTGTCCACCACCGCCGAACTTCTCCGCTATGGCGGCCACGTTGGGTCCTCCGTCCTTACTCCTGAGACCCACCTTCCAGTACCCCTCGGGGTCCCACTCCACCTTCATGGCCACTATGACCCCCTTTATGGAGAGAGGGTACTCAACGAAGCCCTCGGAGTGCTCACGGCTCGCCCCAACCTCCTCAAAGAACTCCCTCCTGACCACCATATAGGCCACCTTCCCGTCCTCCACCACCTTTAACGTCCTGAGGGCGAGGGAGAGGAGACGGTACATCTGTATGGGCTTCTCCCGGAATATCATCTCCGCCACCTTCCTCGGATTCACCCCCTTACCCACCAGATAGAGGGCGTCCTCAAACGCCCGGGTACCCTCCCTGTTCTTAAAGCTCCCCGTATCTGTCAGAAGGCCTACGTATAGGGGTACGGCCACGTCCTCTTTTATGGCCTCCTCGTTCCACTGGCGCAGAAAACGGAGTATCAGGGAGGTGGCGCTCGGTGCCCCCTCGTCAAGGAGGTCGTGGTCGGAGTACCTCTCCCCCGTTAGGTGGTGGTCAAACCTGATTATAGGGGCGTTCGGCCGCGCGAATCCGGTCCTCTCCCAATCGCTGGCATCCACCAGAAGGTAGAGGTCCCCTTCGGGCAGGTCCGTAAGTACCCCATCCGCACCGGGGACGAAGTGAAAGACCGTGGGTACACCGTGTTTTAGCACGGGGTAGGACTCCATTCCAAGGTGCTTCAGGAAGTTTGAAAGGCCCAAGACACTGCCGACGGCGTCCCCGTCGGGACGTATATGAGAGACTACAACGATCCGCCTGTGGGACCTTATGAATCGGGCTGTCCTATTCAAAACCGGGAATTATACGGACGGAAGGTAAAGCTGTGGCCTCACCTTTGAAGCGTATCCTATAACGTCCGCGTGCTGTCATACTGGAACGATACTGTAATTGGAGGCGGAATCTGGTACGCGGCAGGGAAGAGGAGACAAAACCCAGCCCTTTTTTACGTTGTAGATTGTAGCAGTCAGGCTGTACCCTAACGTCCTCGCCATCGCCCTACAGCTCACACTCCCTACTATCTTCTTTTTCGTACTATAGCCTTCATCCTTTTGTTATACCGCTATTAAGGAGGAGAGCACACATAGGAGGCAAGAACGCCATAAACCACTTGTCGGCATAGATTAGCTTCCTCACCTCTTTTTTCTTCCACTCACCCTTTATGAACGCTACGCTTACTACACGCTTTATGCTCTTGAAGATCCACTCTATGG
>CAYYQD010000015.1:0-31889 GCA_964473735.1 uncultured bacterium | reverse complement strand
ATCTATCACGTCTTCAGACTCCGTATACGTTCAATCCTCTCCAGCAGCACGGGGTCGTACATAACGGAGAGCAGGTCCCTCAGCTCGTTTATAAGCACCAATATCACGGTACCCATCTGAACGGTATCAAGTTTGACGAAGACGATTAGGGCGAAACGGTTGGCAACGTTAAACACCACGACCATACCCCTATCCTCGGTCTCAAGCATGTAATAGGAGCCAAAGCCTGTCGGCAGGACGTCGGCGTTCCTCCTTATGAGGTTGATTATCCTACCGTGTTGCCTGATGAAGTAGGGAGGGAGGCCAAAGCTGAGGTCCAGTATATGACCTCTTAGCAGGTCTATGGCCCCCATCCCCAGTATTACCCCCCCGAACTTCTCCTTAAGCCTAACGAAGGAGGTCCGGAGAGCCTTCTCAACCTCCGGAGGGGTCATCGCATAACGACCTTCTCGTTGAACTCCCTGATTATCTTAGGTATGACCACGTTTATAACTATACCTATCTGAACCTTCGTAAAGTCCACCAGCATTCCCAAGAGGTAGTCCCTGTGGAGGTCCACCACTATAACGGCCTTGTTGTCCTGCATGTCTATGAGGAAGTAGCGGTGCATCGGAGGGAAACCCGCCTCGCGGGCCGCCTCGTGGATGAAGTGGTATATCTTCCCGAAAAGGGCGCACGCTACGGGGTTGGAGTTGTGACCTATGAGGGGGACCAGGTTCCCCTTATCAAAGATGTCCGAGGCCAGAAGCCCGGGCCCCATATCCTCCTTAAAGCGCTCAAACACTTCCTGCAGACCCTGAACGTTGATATCCGCCATAAGCATGTATTGTAATGGTGCGAGGCCCCCTATATCAAGTGGAACCTTCAAGCTTTTCCATCGTATCTAAATACAGGCCGTCCGGTGTGGTCTGGATCAGCACTCTCACCTCGGTCTCCGGAGGGTACAGACCCAAGAATCCCTGCGGGTCTATCACCCTCACGCTCAGGAGGTTGTTGGTTATATCCTCCAGCCTCCCCTCTATGAGTACGTAGGCACTTAAACCTAAGAAGCCCATCTTCACCAGGTCCTTGAAGAACTTGTCATCCACCTCCTCGGCCCGGAGGATGAGGTCAGCTTTGGCACGAGTGTAGTCTATCTTTCCCCTCTCGGCGAAGAAAGCGTCAATCTCCTCCACTAAGGACGGCAGGAAGGCCTCGTCCATGGAGAAGCCGGAGGCCACCTTATGACCTCCGTAATCTATGAGCATCCACGAGAGACTCTCCAACAGCTCTAAGGTGTCAAACCCCTGCGGGGCCCGCAGCTCCCCCACGACCTTCTTGTCGTCCCTCCGGCCCAGGGCTATTGAGGGCATCTTGTACTTCTCCTTCAGCTTGTTGGCCACGTAGCCCAGATATCCCATCCCCTTCTTCCCCAAATCTACCATTATGTAAGGGCGGGACGTGGAGACGTCCTTGATGACCTCGGATAGGAGCTCCTCCGCCTTGCGGTACCAGATCTCCGAGAAGGTGACGAGACGCCTCATTATCTCCTCGGCGACGTTTATATCTCCGGTCATGAGGAGCTCAACCCCCTCGTGGTAGTTGCCCTTCGTATGGGAGGAGGATATTATGTTGGTAAGCTCGTACAGGGAGGGCCTCTTCCCTTTCACGTTCTCGTAAGCCTTCTGGAAGGTAAAGGTGTGCTCCGTGAAGATCTCCTCAGCCCTGTTGTAGATGGCCCTGTTCTCCGAGAATATGGGCATCCTGTCGGCTATTATCCCTATGGTGGCCCACACCAGATACTCCGGCTTTTCCTGTACTATGGTCGCTATATCCCAGTGGTTGGTTATCTTAAACAGGTGCCAGGCGAACTTAAAGGCCACGGCGGAGCCGGAGAGGTAAGGGTACGCACCGCCCCTCTTGGGATTGACTATCAGGTAATCCGGATCCTGTACGAAGACCTCGTGGTGGTCCGTAACTATCACCTCTATACCCATGTCCCGGGCTATGGAGATCTCCTCTTCGGAGTTGGTACAGCAGTCCGTGGTTATTATGAGCTTCACCTCGTTCTGTGCGGCGTACTTCAGGCCCTCTTCGTTTATGGAGTGTCCTCCTTTACTCTTCTTGTCCGGTATGTAGTACAGGACCCTTCCCCCAACGGTCCTTATGGCGTCGTAGAGTATGGAGGTCCCGGTTACTCCGTCGGCATCGTCGTGTCCCCACACGAGGATGATCTCCTTTCTCCCGATGAACTTGGCCGCGAGTTTGACGGCCTCCTCCATATCCGGTATCAGCTCCGGGGGTGGCATGTTCTCCACCTTGGGATCAAACGTTACCTCAAGCAGAGCCTCGTCGTTTATACCCTTCTCCACGAGCAGCTTAGCCACCAACGGATGTACGTCCCTCTCCACTATTGCCGATACTATATCCCCCTGGATCACTTCTTACCTCCTTCTTTTAGGGCCTTTTCCAAGAATATGCCGAGTTTTCGCGTTCTGTCCACCTCTCCGTGGACGTGGTCGGCCTCGTTCTCTATCTTGAGGCCGCATACCGGACAGATACCTTTGCAGTCTGGTGAGCATACAGGGTTTATAGGCAGGCTGGATATGAATACCTCCCGGATTATGGGAAGCACGTCTATCTCGTCCCTATCTACGTATATGCTCTCAACGTCCTCGTCCTTAAGGGATACGCCTCCCTCGTACCCGCCCCTTCTGACGATGTTCTCGTCGGAGAACGAAAACCTCTCCACGTACTCGTCCAGACACCTTGAACACACGAACTTAACCTCTACGACCCCCTCAACCTTCAGATGGTACCCGACGTCTATACGGGATACGGTTATTACGACCTGAGCGTTTCCGACCACCTCGTACTCCCCGGAGTAATCCATCTCCTCCGGCGTTACCTCCAGATTGAAGCGCCTCGGGCGGTAGCCTATATCCTTCAGCAGAATCAGTATCTCACTCCGTGCCACCGTTCAACCTCTTTCTGAAGGACTTCAAGACCCCCATCACGAAGGACGGGGACTTGTCCGCGGAGAACCGTTTGGCGAAGGTACCGTAATCGTATATGATGCGCTCCGGGTCTCCATCGCCTGCGAGCATCTCCGTTATCCCGGCGAGTATGGCAGCGCGGTCAAGGGCTAATAGCCTCTCCGGTCTCCAACCTACCAGAGTGTTGGATAGGTGGTCGTATATCGTATCCTCGTTCTCAAGGTAGTACCCTATAAGTTTCCTCAACCTATCAACCTCCTCCTCACTGAGGCCCTCCCTCTCTCTAACGTCGTCCAGAAACTCCTCTGGCTTTTCCGAGGTGCTCTCGTACCTATAGATGTACTCCGCCAGAAGCCCCCTGAGAGTCTCCGCGGGCGTTTTGAACACCTTACGGTACAGGCTATCACCCATCGCTCCACTCCTCCACTATCTTTACCGCCTTGACGAAGAAGGAGGGTGAGACCGAGAAGCTCCTGTACCCTAAGGAGAGAAGGAACCTCAAGCCTTCCTCGTCCGACGCCAGCTGACCGCAAACGCTCACCGGTCTGTCCGTACTCTCCCGAACGTGAAGCAGTAGATCCCCGAAGGTAGGATTTACCTGCTCCCTTATATCGCTGGTCCCCCTCTCTCTGCCCGTGAAGAAGGCCCAGAGGTCGTTCGTACCCACGGAGAAGAAGGTGGAGTACCGACCTGCTCTGCCAAGGCTCCACGCAAAGGAGGGTATCTCAACCATGAAGCCCACGTCCTCTATCCCACGGGAGGTTATGTAGTCGTAGAAGACCTTCGCCGTCTCCGGAAAATCCACCATGGGTACCATTATACGGAAGTTAGGATACCTACCGACCACGTCAAGGAGGGCATCAAAGCGCTCCCTGAGGTCCGTCAGCAACCTCATGGCTCCCCGAACACCGTAAGACTTCTCTCCCCCGACGTCGTAGGCTCTCACGACCACCGGAGCGTCCAATCTCGCGAACCTGTCCCAATCTATCCTGTCCAGGTCCACGTTGAGCAGGTACTCCGTTCGCAGGAGTCCCACACCCGTCCGGTACCTCTCCGCCCAGAATACGTCCTCCGGTATATCCACGTTTATGAGTATCTCAACCGTCTCCCCGTCTGCGGTCTGGAAGAAACGCCCCGTACGTACGTACTCCCTCCTTTCCCCCGCCTTTATAGGCCTTCTGGAGACTAAACCGGCATCACCATCCACGTATACGACCTCGCCGTCCTCAAACTCGGAAGGGGCTATACCTACCACCGTAGGGATCCGTGCGTTGGCCAAAATAATGGCGGCGTGGGAGTCCGAGGATAGTTCCCTCAGAACGACAGCCGCCACCCCCATGGACTTCAGCTTAAGCGCCAGGGGAACGGTTATACTTTCGGCCACGAAGACGGTATCTTCACCCACGGAAAGGTTGAACGTCCCGTTGCGGAGGATGTCGTGCACTATCTGTACTATCTCTCTGGCCTTACGCGCGAAGAAAGGATCCGAAGCCTTCAGGCGGCTTACGAGGGGTCTAAGGGCTATATCCACAGCCTCCTCCGCGGAAACCTCCAGGCTAAGGCACGTCTCAAATCGTCTCCTGAACGTCGGGTCCGTAATGATAAAGCGCACGAACTGGGCGAATACGTCGTCTTTCTCCCTTTCCAGCTCCCGGGCCGTACGGTCAAGTACCTCAACGAAGTCCTCCCCCATCTCGGATGGAGCCCTGAATACGAAAACCCTGCCCCGGCCCTGGCCCGGGACCAGACCTATGCCGGTAAGTACGTCCTTGCGCTCAGTCTTCATTGAACTTTTCCACCTCTATTAGGTGAGCCAGTGCCTCTACCGCCTCTTCCGCGTCCGGACCTACCGCCTCTATTATCAGCTCGGTACCCATAGGCGCTGTCAGCATCATTATACCTAAAACGCTCTTAGCGTTCGCTTTTTTCGGTCCGTCAGGCTCCTCCTTCACTAAAAAAATTTCGCTCTCAAACTCGGAGGCGAGCGACACTATCTGGGTGCTCGGCCTCGCATGGAGCCCCAGCCTATTCCTTATCTTTACCTTTCGTCGTACTACCTTGCTCACGGATTAGGAAGGCATTTTACGGTCGTAAGTGGTGCGACCTCAAAGGGGTACGACGGTGTGCCACATAGTGAAGGTATCCCCGTCCCCCGTTATGAGACCTTCATCTCCGGACCTCACCATCGTTCTGACCTCCCTGAAACCCCTGCGCAGGATGAAGTCGGCCGCGGAGGACAGCGTTCCGGTGGCACATCCCAGAGGCTCGTAAGGGTAGCCGTACTCCCACGTTCGTACGAAGAGATACCCCCCCAGGTACTCGTAGATATTCACGTGGTAGGGCATTCCTCCCTTCACCACGGACAGGTACAGGCTCCTAAGGGGATAATCTCGCGCTCCGGACACGGGGAACACGACGTGCCTCACTCCATCCATTACCACCACAGAGTGATCCCCACGGGGCATCACGTTCGGCCTCAACACGATTCCCACCTCTCTACCCCTTACCAACACACGCTTCGGTCCGGATGCCCACACCTCCACCTCCGAGTCCCCACCTCCTGCCAGAAGGTACCCCAAGATCCGGGTGGCGTTCCCGCAAAAAGGCACCCTCTCACCCATGTAGTTGAAGTAGTAAAGGACGTTGGGGTGCTCCTCCCTTACGTACAGCCACCCGTTAAAACCCCCGGGAAGTGGCGGGAAACTCCTCACGTCCGGCTCCCCCCTTCCCCTCACTATCAGAAAGCGGTCTCCACCTACGGCGAGCCTCAAACCATCCTCCCTATCAGCAGAAAGAGTACCCCGAAGAAGGCCCCCATGACGGAGATCTCCAGTTTGAATCCGACGGACAGGATGAGGAAGTACAGGTCAAGGGTAACGTCCCGGAAACCGAAGGAGAAACGGTAGGTTATAGCTTCCAGAGCACCGCTGTGGGGAACGAACAGCGGAAGCACCGCCGAGAGTACCTCCCCTAAAACCACACCGGCAAGGCTCATGAGCGCGTAAAAGAGGGGAGGCTTGTGGAACAAGTGCCGGGAGTGGGACTCGAACCCACACGGGGATTACCCCGGGGGATTTTAAATCCCCTGCGTCTACCGATTCCGCCATCCCGGCCCGAGGGACGTATTTTAAAGTCGTAGATAGGGTGAGGGGGCAGGGGTGAAAGAGCAAAGTGTGGTCAGGTTCCCACAGCCCCAACGGAATTTTTGCCTATCGGTTTGGGTACGGTTTTCGTTATTTTGCCTGCGTTAATCCTGCCCCGGAAGTAGAATACGGGGCTATGAAGATAAAGTTCACAAAAACGAGGCCAAAAGCTGAGGTGCTCATACGTTTCGTAAAGGAGCACGAAAAGGGCATAAAGGGCAGGACGATGAAGGTACCCGTCAGGTCGGGGGTACCCCGCGGCATAGCCCTTAGATGGGCGGCCGCCGACGCCTACCGCAACGTTAGGGCCATAGGCATAAGGTCCATCTACGTAAAGAAACCCCCCCACATGGAGCCCTTCAAGTGGTACCTCCAGATGTACGAGGGCTTTAAGCTCGCCGCCTACTCCTACGAGGGGTTCAGGGACAAGAAGGACGACTACGACCTGGAGGTGTACTGGCAGGGGGAGCACAACGACCTGGTGAAAAAGGCCGACATCTTGGTGGATGCGACGAACTTCACCCGGGATCTGGTGAATACCCCCGCCAACGTGGCTACACCCGAGTACCTCAAGAACGTGGCGGAGGACCTGGCCAAAAAGAACGGGTACGAGATAAGGGTGTTCGGACTCCCCGAGCTGAGGAAGATGGGGATGAACGCCTTTCTGGCCGTGGCGAGCGGGTCCGAGAAGGAGCCTTACCTCGTCCATCTGATATACAAACCGGAGGGAAAGAAGGCCCGTAAGCGCATCGTTCTGGTGGGTAAGGCCCTGACCTTTGACAGCGGCGGCCTCTCCCTCAAGACCGCCCAGGGCATGATGACGATGAAGATAGACAAGGCGGGGGCCTCGGCCGTCTTAGGAGTCTTTCACGCGCTGAAGAAGCTGGGAGTTGATTACGAGGTACACGGCATCTTCGCCGCGACGGAGAACATGCCGGACGCCAAAGCCGTACACCCGGGGGACGTGGTCAAGAGCTACTCCGGAAAGAGCATAGAGATCCTGAACACCGACGCCGAGGGTCGTCTGACCCTGGCCGACGCCTTAGCCTACGCCGCCGAGCAGGAGCCCGACTACCTGATAGACCTGGCCACCCTCACGGGGTCGGCGGTGGTGGCCTTAGGAGAATTTACCGCCGCCCTCTTCACGACGGACAACGCCTTGGGTCACGCCATAATGAAGGCGGGGAACATAGCCGGCGAGAGGTTCTGGCACATGCCCATTGAAGATCCCTTCATAAGGGAGAAGATGAAGTCCCTCGTGGCGGACCTGAAGAACATATCGGGAGATAGGTGGGGAGGATCCATATTCGCCGCCCAGTTCCTCAGGGAGTTCCTACCGTCCAGGATAAGGTGGGCACACCTTGACATCGCCGGGCCCGTCTTCAACGTCAAGGATTGGGCCTACAACCCCGCCGGAGCTACCGGTTTCGGTGTGCGCACCCTCCTGCATCTACTGATGAGGACCCGGAGGAAGGACTGAACAGAAACCGCCGTAGAATGGGGGCCCCATGATGAGGACCCTATCCCTCTGGTGGAGGGCTCTGAACGTAATACCGAAGGTCAGCAGGGAGGAGTGGGAGAGGTTTGACCCCATAACCCGGTGGCTGGTAGCAGGTAGGTCGGCCGTTCTGGTTATGACCTTCACCTCTGCCACTATAGGAGGGCTCTTCGCCGCCCTGCACGGCAAGTTCTCGTGGAGCCTGTACGTACTGACCACCCTCGGTCTGGTTCTGGCCCACGCCGCGAGCAACTTCTTCAACGACCTCTTTGACTACAAGCTGGGCTTAGACGAGGAGAACTACTTCCGGGCGAAGTACGGTCCCCAACCGTTAGTCTCCGGTCTGCTGGACGAGAGGGGTATCCTGAAGTACGGACTCATAACCATGCTCCTGGCGGCGGCAATCGGACTCTACCTCACCTACGTGAGAGGGTGGATAGTCGCCCTCCTCGCCTTAACCGGCTTCGTATCCATAATGGGGTACTCCTTCTCAAAGAGGATAGGGTTGGGTGAGCCTCTGGTGGTGCTGGTCTGGGGCCCCCTGATGGTATCCGGAACTTACTACGTAATAACCGGTCAGTGGTCGTGGGGTGTCTTCTGGGCGGGGCTGGTGTATGCCCTCGGACCCACGAGCGTCCTATTCGGCAAGCACATAGACAAGTACGAGGACGATTTAGCCCGCGGCATAAGGACGCTCCCCATCATTCTCGGTAAGGAGAGGGCTAAGAACGTGGCCAAGATGCTGATGCTCTCCATGTACTTGGGCGTCCTCCTCCTGGTACTGCTGCGTATCCTCCCCTTCACCACTCTGGTGGTCGTCTTCGCCATAGACAAGCTGTCGCTGGCTATGAGAGCCTTCTCAATGGAGAAACCGGATTCCCCACCGGAGGGGTACCCACCCGAGGCGTGGCCGATGTGGTACGTGGCCTTCGCCTTCGTCCATAACCGTAAGTTCGGACTCCTGTTTATCCTCGGCCTCCTTCTGGGTCTTCTCCTGCGCGTCCCCCTACCGTGGGTGGGGACTTGAGCGTTTCACCGGTCCCATTGAAAGTACCCGGCTACCTTTGTGTGGGGAAATCGGTATCACTCTGGGTATAAAATCGGCAAAAGTGATACCCCTATACCTTCCAAAGACCGAAGGAAAGTACGGAATCGGACGATTGGGTCCGGGACCGTTCAGTACAACACCTAAAGGGAACGGTATCACTTTGGGTATAAAACTAAGGGAAGTGGTACCGGGATTACCGTAAATTCGGCCGGTTCTGTATCCCTTTTCCTTCTCGGAACGACCCCGGGGCCGTGAGGTCTAAAATGCGGAAAGCGATACCGTTAATACGGCACTCGCGCCGGATCCGTTTTTAAGATACGGCGATTAAGGGAAGAGGGACGTTCTACAGTATAATAGCCGCCTCAAATGGGGAAAGTTTTTGAAATTCCGTTGGAGAAGGAGCTCAAAGAGAGTTATCTTGACTACGCCGTTAGCGTTATAGCGGGGCGGGCCATACCGGACGCGAGGGACGGATTGAAACCCGTTCAGAGGAGGATCCTCTACGCCATGAAACAGCTGAACCTCCTCCCGAACCGTCCCTTCCGGAAGTCCGCCACCGTCGTGGGTGAGGTCATAGGTAAGTATCACCCCCACGGGGATCAGGCCGTGTACGACGCCCTCGTCAGGATGGCACAGGACTTCTCCCTCCGTTACCCCCTGATAGACGGTCAGGGGAACTTCGGCTCAATTGACGGGGACCCACCCTCCGCTTACCGCTATACGGAGGCCCGCTTGAAGCCCATAGCCCTTGAGGTGATAGGGGAGATAGACGAGGATACGGTGGATTTCGTGCCCAACTTTGACGGTCAGTACAGGGAGCCGGTCATAATGGCCTCCCGATTCCCCCACCTTTTGGCCAACGGCACTACGGGGATAGCCGTGGGGATGGCCACCAACATCCCCCCCCACAACCTTAAAGAGATCATAGAGGCCGCCGTGGCCCTCATAGACGACCCCGACCTTCCCGACGAGGCACTTCTGGATATAGTGAAGGGGCCGGACTTCCCCACAGGTGGGTACGTCTTGGGGTACGAGGGCCTCAAGAGGGCCTACCTGACCGGTCAGGGGAAGATAACCATCCGGGGAAAGTACAGGGTTGAGAACCACCGCATAGTCATAACCGAGGTCCCCTACGAGGTGAAGAAGGCGGACCTCATAAAGCAGATAGCCGACCTGTCTAAGGCGGGGAAGGTTGAGGGTATAAGCGACCTGAGGGACGAGAGCGACAAGGAGGGGATACGGGTGGTTATTGAGCTGAAGAGGGGGGCGGATCCGAAGGTGGTGGAGAAGCAGCTCCTGAAGTACTCCAACCTCCAGAGAACTTACGCCATAAACATGCTGGCCCTGGTGGGGGTGCAACCCCGCCTCCTAACCCTCAAGGCCGCCCTGCTCATATACCTGAAACACAGGGAGGAGGTTATACGCAGGAGGACGGAGTACAGGCTCTCTAAGGCCCTCCACCGTCTGGAGATAGTCAACGGCCTCCTTAAGGCCATAGACGTGATGGATCAGGTCATAAAGACGATAAGGGAAGCGGAGAACCCCTCCGTGGCCCGTGAGGGTCTGATCTCCATGGGATTCACGCCGCTTCAGGCCCAGAGTATCTTAGACATGCGCCTGTCCTCCCTGACACGCCTCCAGACGAAGAGTCTCAAGGAGGAAAAGGAGGAGCTGGAGCGTAAGGTTTCCCGGTACCGCTCCATCCTCGGCGATAGGGCCGTTCTCCTTGACCTGATGAAGAGGGAGCTTCTGGAGGTCGGCGAGAGGTACGGGGACGAGAGGCGCACCGTCATACTGAAGCAGGAGGTTGAGGACTTCAACCTTGAGGCCCTCATAAAAGAGGAGGACGTGGTCGTCGTCTTCACGAAGGGAGGGTACGCCAAGAGGCTTCCCCTCAGGTCTTTCCGGGCGATGAACAGGCGAACGCAGGGGAAGTCCGCCATAAGGTTTTACGAGGACGACGCCCCCGCCGCCATAGTGAAGTGCTCCACCCACGACGACATAGTCGTAATTACGGACAGGGGGTCGGTGTTCTGGACGAGGGCCTACGTCATACCTGAAACGACAGCGGCGGCCCGCGGTAAGTCCATCCGGAACATCTTCAAGAGCTACGAGAGGGACGAGCACGTGGTATGGGCCTTCCCCATACCCAGGGACCCGGAGAGGTACGAGATCATAGTACTGACGGGGAGTGGTCGCATAAAGAGGGTACGCCTTACGGAGGTCCTCAGGGGCCGTATGGGGACCGCGATCTCCCGGGAGGGGGTAATTAGTATCTTCCCGAGGCTTACGGAGAGGTACGTCCTGGTGGCCTCCAGAGAGGGGAAGGGGTACAGGATGGACGTTGAGGAGGTCCCCCTGCTCCACCGTAAGAGCCTGGGGGTTTACGCCCTGAAAGGGGAGCCTCTGGTGGCCATACCCATAGACGAGGGGGACGAGGTCATAGTCATAACGGAACTCGGGTACGCTAAGAGGATGGACGTTCGGGAGGTGCCCGTATTACGGCGCGGTAAGAAGGTAGGTGTGAAGCTGACCTCCGGACGACTCTTCTCCCTCTTTAAGTACCCCGGGAACGATAGCGAGGCCATAGTGCTAACCACGAAGGGGATCATAAACCGTATAAAGCTCCACGACATCCCCAAGTACTCGCGGACGGCGAGGGGCGTGAAGCTCATAAAGCTGGCCAGAGGGGATCGGGTAGCAGACGTCGTAATAACCGAGTCGTGAGCGTTCCTTCCGTATAATACGGGCGTCCATGGGGTTGAACTACGGTCTCTTTCTGACCTTAGGGTGGTCGTGGGTATCCTTCTCCCCCCTCGTTGAGGACCTGAGCAGGTACGGGTACGACCTCAAAGTTGAGCGTACGGCCTACGTCGGAGGGTACGGGTACGTTTCTCCCGACCCCTGGATATGGGCCATCTCCCTATCCCTTTTCACCGGAGCGAGGGGAAGTGGGACGGACAAAGATGTTTCCCTCTCCCACGGTATCGTAGAGGCTACCGTCGGGTACCGTTATCTCAGATGGAGGGTCAAGGAGAGGAACTTCGTTCTCTATCCCTTCGCGGGTATCGGGTACGGAAGGGTCAGGGTCTCCTTCTCCACCCCGGGCGATCTCTCCTACCCGGACTTCGTAAGGGATCCGGCCCGAGGAGGGAGTATGTACCGGGGGGACTACGTAGGCATCGTGGGACTCGGCGCCCTCTTTGACTTCGGCTTCACGGTAGGCATAAACGTGGGATACGACGTGGTTATAGCCCGGGAGAGCTGGTTCTACGGGTCAGATCGCCTTACCGGTGGTCCCGACGTTTCACCCTACGGCCTCTACGCGAGGTTTATGGTAGGGTACGCGGGGGATTGGGGTGAGTAAGAGGATCCTTCCCCGGGAGAAGGCTCTGCGCTTCGGCATCTCTTCCTTGAGGGACGACGAGCTTCTGGCCATCGTACTCTCCGTCGGAAGTAGTAAAACTGACGTCTTCACCCTCTCAAGACGGCTACTTGATGAGTTCTCAATGGAAGAGCTCTCCGGGATGCCCATAAAGGCCCTGATGCAGATCCGGGGTATAGGCGAGGCGAAGGCCGTAAGGATAGCCGCAGTGTTTGAGATAGGCCGTAGGATATACCTGCCACCCGACGGGGCCCTTGAACACGACCACGTCAAGGGGATACTCCGGGACATCGCCAGACGCAGGAAGGAGACCTTAGTGGTGGCTATGTACGACGCCGCTGGCCGTTTCTTGGGGAAAGAGGTCGTGGCGGTGGGCTCAATGAACGTCATGTACGTGCAGATGCGGGAGGTGTTTGACCCCCTGTTCCGGGTTGGGGCCACCCACTTCATCCTGGCCCACAACCACCCCAACGGCGACGCCACCCCCTCCGACGAGGACCGGGAATTCACCCAAAAGGTGAGGAGGCTCGCCGAAGAGCTGGGGTTCTCCCTGGTGGAGAGCTTCGTGGTAGGCAGAGGCAGGGCGGTGGGTATCCTGGGCGGAACGCTCATCCACCTGAAGGGTTAGAACCCAACACCCTGTCCTTAACGAACTCCGCCCAGGGCTCGTCCTCAAGGGATAGGAAGGTACCGTACCTGCGAGTTATGAACAGGTCCATGGGTACGTTTCTGAACTCCCGCAACCTCCCCAGGTGCTCCTCGTACCTCCTGCGGGGGTCCTTACTGTTCTGGAATATCAGGTGGGCCCATCTTTTCCCCTCCTCCCCCAGAACCCTGTGGAAGGTCAGGACGGCTATTGACCTCCGGGGTCTCTCAAGGTGTATCTCCCTTCTCCCCTCCATAACCCTGACCCTACCGGCGAAGGTTATGAACCTGCGGTTCCTCCGGAACTTCTCTACGTACCACCAGTGTGCCCTGTATCCGAAAGGCCCCTTCGTGGGTAAGGGCCTCCCGGAGATTAAGGCATCGGCGTACTCCCTCTGGACGGTAAAGCGCGGGACGTCCGGAACGTCCGGCACCTCCTCCCTGAAAGGGGCGAGGTATATGTCGGACAGGACCACGGAGAACCTATCACCGAGATGTGAGGCTATGTACCTCCCGGCCTCTATTTCGGTAGGGTTCAATCCCAAAAATCCCTTGAGAAGCATGGTGTCTATGCCCCATCCGACGTACCCCCCTTCAAAGGCCCTGAAGGCGACCGAGTTCAACACCCTCAGTCCCTCCTCCACCATCCCGGCGGTCGCGAGGAAAGTACCCCTCAAGTAATCCCTGTAGAGGACGGACATAGGTGAATCTCCAATAGCCTCTATCTCGCCCGGGTCGTTCCCCATCAGCAGGTCAAGGTAGACCTTTAAAAATCCTCTCTTCACGTCCAATCTCTCCCACTCCCTATGAGCCTCCCTGACGTATCCGAGAGACGCTAAGATCCACCCTCTCGTCAGGGCATCAACTCCGGGAAGGGTATCGTGCAGGTCCTTAAGACGGAGACTCCGGAACAGAAGTACGGCCAAGGTGTCCCTCTTTCTCTCAAACATCTCCGGGAACCGGTGGTACAGGTCTTCCAGATCCTTTATCCTCCGTGCGGTGGTCAGAGCGTTGACGAGGTTGGCAAAGGATTCGGCGTCTCTCTTTTCATAAAAGCGGTTATACGCCCTATTTAGAGCTTCGCTCACCTTCGCGTTCTGTATTAGCCGTTCTATGAATTCAGTACAGCCGTATATATCCACCGGTTAAAGTATTTTAACCTTGAACCTGCCGCAGGGACGACCTTCCTTACAATTACCTTCCGTGATACTCTTTCTCTCCCTACTACCGGACAGCGTCATAGTGGGCCTGTACGGAGGTATCCCCGTCGGGGAGGTGGTGGTCGTGTCCGGAAAGCGCAAGTACAGGGTAAAGGCCCAGCGCGGGAGATTGGTCGTAAACGGTGTCAGACGTAGGAGGCTGGTACTCAAGAACGCCCGTCTCCTGAAACCTCTAAGGGGAGACTATCCGGGCCTCCTCATACTGAAGCCCAAGGGCAAGGGTGTTCTCATGTTGAACAAGGTGCCGAGGGAGGAGTACATAGCGGACGTGATAGCCAGCGAGATGGGAAACGCCCCCCTTGAGGCCCTCAAGGCCCAGGCCGTACTGGCCCGTACCTTCCTCATGCGGTGGGGGAAGCGACACGGTACCTTCCACGCCTGCGACCGCGACCACTGTCAGAGGTACGAGGGCCGAAACCGGGTAAGACCCGTACACCGTAGGGCGGCGAAGGAGACCCGGGGGATGGTTTTAACCTACAAGGGAAAGCCCGTTGAGGTCCTGTACCACGCATCGTGCGGCGGGTGGGTCTGCGAGCCTAAGTACGTGTGGAAGGGGGGGAGGAGCCTACCGTACTTCTGGACGGGGGAGGACGAGGACTGCTTTGAGGATGACAACGTGCGCTATACCTGGAAGGTTTTCTCTCCGCTGAAGACCTGCCCCCGGGTTAAGAGGATACCCGGCTCCCTCCGGGTGTATATGATGATGCTGGGGAAGGACACTCTGTACGCCTACGATATAAGGAGGAGGTTCAACCTCCCGAGCACGGTATTCGCCTACTGGTGCACCCAGACGGGTGTTATATTCATAGGGACCGGCAGGGGGCACGGGGTGGGCCTGTGCCAGAGGGGAGCCATCTTAAAGGCCCAGAAAGGATGGGACTTCAAGAAGATCCTACGCTTCTACTACCACGGGACGACGGTGAGGAGGGTGGGAAAGTGAGGCCGGCTATTACTCGGAACACCTGAAGCAGAGGTCCAGCCCACGGTAACCGGTGAGGTCGGGATCGGTATGAAGTACGGCCAGACTGCTGAACCTAAGGTCATCGGACGTGACCGTGAGGACTCCGAAGAGGTCGTCCCCGTCGTAGCCCACGGCCCCATCGCGGTCGTGGTCTATCCACACCACGGCCGTGCTGCCCTCCGGGAGCGTCAGGGTGTCCGTGTAGGGACCCGGAGGGAGGGGAGCGTACATTCCGCCCTCGTAGGGGGCGAATCTCACGTAACCGTTGGAGGTCAGGACGTATCCGGAGGAGTCGCCATTCACGACCACCGTATCCCTGTGGTCTATTACGACACGGCGGGGGAGGTTGGGGTACCCCACGTATCCAACGGGGACACCGCTGTAGTCCATAACAACGGAGCTCCGGCTATCCCCGTACGCGTACGTGAGAAACATCCCCAGATGCTCGGAGCAGGAGGCCAGGAAAGTACTGTCAAGGGAATACACCAGCGAGTACGTACCATCGTCTACAGCGACGGTGTCAAAGGGGGTGTAGTCCAGACACCTGACGTAGAGGGTTCCGGCCGGAGGGGAGACGGAGAGGTATAACCTTATCTCCGTTCCGTTATTGGCAACCTCGTATCCGCTTACATACAGATCCGCCTGAGGAGGGAGGGGGGGACATCCGGATCCTATCCCCCACGCCACCGTGGCCACGAAGGCCACACTCCTTATCCTACTTAAGAGGTCCCTCATAACGGTGATATTTTACGGGGGACTTAAACTATACGCACGAAGCCTAACCTGACGGCCTCCTCAAGCACCCTCTTCCAGCCCACCTCCTCCAGCACGGTGTATCTGTTAGGTCTGGTCTCGGAAGCCCTGCTGAAGACTTCAACGGCCTCCTTCTCCGTGAGGGTGATGCACTCCGGCAGCCCCACTCCCACGAGGTACCCCCTGACCTCCTCCCACATGGGATAGCCGTTCAGCTTAAGGAACAGGGGGGTAAATACTCCCACCTGTATCCCGTGCTTCTCTCCGTACCCTATGCTGTCAAGGGCGTGGCTCACCTTATGCTCCGGTCCACTCGCCGGTCGTGAGGATCCGGCTAAGTTCATGGCCAGACCGCTGAGGATCAGGCCCCACACCAGCGCCTCAAGGGGGTCGGTGGCACGCGTGGAAAGTAGGCTCAAAGCCCCAAGCCTCGCCATGGAAGAGGCCTCCGGAGAGTAGGGCTCCTGCGACCTGTCCCTGAAGCGATCCCAATCCAGAGAGGCTGACAGGTTGGAGACCAAGTCCCCGATGCCGGCCAGTACGCTCCACTTGGGTGCCTCCGCTATTATCCCTAAATCTACTATAACGCCGTGGGGAAGGGTCAGGAACCGGCTCCTGCCGTCTAAAACGCTCACCGGAGAGGCTATACCGTCGCTTGACGCCAGCGTTGGCACTGATACGAAGGGTACTCCCCTCCCGTACGCCCACAGCTTGGCCCTGTCTATAACGCTGCCACCCCCGACACCTAAAGCGAGGGAATAGTCCCCATCCTCCGGGGCGTTATCTCCGGTTATCAGGGTTCCCCCAACGGCCTGCGCCACCCTCTCCCCGTAAGGTAGAGACCTCTCGTCTCCAGTGAAGACGACCACCCTGCCCCCGGGGAACTTCCGTCGCACTTCGGAAAGGGCGTCCTCTAACACCCCGTACCCCACCCTCAGGACCTCGTAGAACCTCATACCCTACCGGTTAGACGTTTGAAGAACAACCTGAGTACCAACCAGAAGGCCTCCCATATTATGGAGCGGTTCAGCTTGGACTTCCCGGCCCTCCTCTCAACGAATATTATGGGGATCTCGCACATCTTGAACCTCTTCATCCACAGGTAGAAATTCACCTCTATCTGAAAGGCGTAGCCGTCCGACCTTATCTTACCGAGGTCAAGGGACTCAAGGGCCTCCCTCTTGAAGGCCTTAAACCCCCCGGTTAGGTCGTTTATCTTTACTCCCGTCAGTAGGCGGGCGTACTGGTTGGCGAAGTAAGAGAGAAGAAGGCGACTTATGGGCCAATTTACGACGCTTACGCCGTTGCAGTACCGGGAACCTATTACTACGTCGCAGTTCTCAAGGGCCTCAACCAGCCTCTGGACGTCCCCGGGGTTGTGGGAGAAGTCGGCGTCCATCTGTACGATGACGTCGTATCCCCTCTCCAGAGCCCACTTGAACCCCTCCACGTACGCCGACCCCAACCCCATCTTTCCCGGGCGGCTTAAAAGATGCACGGCTGGATCCCGCTTACCTATGCTTTCAACTATCCTTCCCGTGCCGTCGGGGGAGCTATCATCCACCACTAACACGTCGGGAGATACGGGGAGGGAGCGGAGTTCGGCTATAAGGTCGGCGATGTTATCGGCCTCGTTGTAGGTGGGTACGACCACTACCACTCTCAAGACGGGGATTATAAGGAGGAGGTTATGCGGCGTATAAGTCGCCAACCTTCTGTTATCCGTCGGACAGTGAGACCTTAAACCGTAGTTAAACGGTCAGGTTTAGAATCCCCGTTCAAACATGAGGAAGTTTTTGCTATGGGGAACGCTAATCAGCATGGTAGGCCTTATGGTCTTTGGAAGCGCCACGGCCGCCTTGGGGGCCTGCTTGGGCTGTCCGGACTGGCCCCTATGCTACGGCAGCCTCCTTCCCCCCGAGCAGAGTATGGCCATGTTAGAGTACGTACATAGAGCTTTAGCTGCCCTCACCTCCGTCTTCGTGGCCGGTGCTACGATCTTAGCCGTAAAAAGGTACAAGGGAACCTTCCTTTTAGAGGCCGGTATATGGCTCGCCATCTTCCTCTTCGCCCAGATACTCATAGGGGGCCTGACCGTTATCCTCAGGATGCCCTTCTGGGTTTCCATATCCCACGCCCTCTTCGCCCTCCTTACCGTCCTGACGGCCACCCTGATGTTGAAGTGGGCGGACTCGCCCCCTAAATCCTTCTCGTGGGCTAAAGACAGGGACGGCAGACTCACGGCCATCCTGTTCGCTTTACTATTCGTGCAGATACTTTTAGGTACGACGGTCAGAAAGGCGCAGGCGGGGTTCGCCTGCGGTCAGGACGTATTCCTGTGTCTGGGACAACCCTGGACGGCGGATGTGATGCTTCAGGTACTGCATCGCGGCTTCGGGTACGTGATACTTGGGGTCTCCCTGTACTTTGCCCTGATAGGTAAGAACCGGCTGTGGTTCCTTCTGACCTCCCTCCTCGTCCTCCTCACCGGAATCTTCGGCGCATTATCGGCCTACAGTATGCTAAGCCCGACCATGGTCACCCTGCACTACACCCTCGCCCTGCTTACCCTGATCCTCCTCTTCTGGAGAGCGATAGGATGAGGCGTCTCAAGGATTACCTGATTATGATAAAACCCTATCAGACCCTCATGCTGATATTCACGGGTCTGGTGGGCTACCTCACCGCCGGCAAGCTCCTCTCCGCAGGCACCCTTCACCTCCTGGGTAGTATGCTCCTAACCATAGGGGGGGCCACCCTCTTCAACATGTGGTACGACGCCGACATAGATTCGGTCATGGAGAGGACGAAGGGTAGGCCCATACCGGCGGGAAGGGTACCGAGAGGGGAAGTCCTCGCAGTGGCCGCGGTGTCTTCGGCGGTTGGGCTGCTGTGGTCCTTCGCCCTGGGTACCCTGTACGGGTTGGTAGCTCTGGTGGGGTTCTTCTTCAACGTATTCGTCTATACCCTCTGGACCAAGAGGCGCACACCGTGGTCCATCCTGTGGGGTGGGATAGCGGGGGCCATGCCCATCTTAGGTGGTAGGGTACTTTCCACGGGGAAGATAGACACCTTAGGTCTCCTCCTGGCCCTCATAATCCTGCTGTGGGTGCCCATACACAACGTGACCTTTGAGGTGAAGTACAGGGAGGATTACGCCCGGGCCGGTGTCCCTGTTCTGCCCAACGTCTACGGCCTACGATTCTCAACCTACCTGATCCCTCTGTTCGTCCTCCTCTCCTACGTTGCCATGACGATAACCGCCCTCTTCCTTAGGGCCTCCCCCTTCACCTTCGTACTCCTGACCACCGCCTTCCTTTTCTTCTTCGCCGTATCCCTACTCAACGTAAAGGATCCCGACAGCAAAAAGGCCTTCATCCTCTTCAAGCTGGCCTCTTCTTACATGTTCGTGAGTATGGTGGCGATGGTCTTAGCGTGAGGGTACGGCCCTGGTGATATTTATCTCCCTGTGGTCCCCCTCCTCCCTTATCTGGATGAGGAGGTCCGTGCCGCGGCTTACGGTGTATATCTGGCCCGCGGCGGCGCTGTCTGTCCCATGGGCATTCCTGAGGTAGAAGGATACCACCGAATCGTAAGGGTCCTTCGTCGTCAGGACGTAGGTTATTACCCTCTTCCCGTTGGATTCGCTCACCACCGCCCCCTTCACCCCGGCCCCCGGGTACATGGGTACGCCCACCAGGGCCTCGTCGTACTTCGCTCCCTTCTCAACCTCAACCCTTGACGTGGAGCAGGAGATAGCTAAAAGTACGGGGAGGGCAACGTACCACCTCACCTTACCCCTCCTTCTTACCCCATATCTTCGGCTCCCTACCGGAGAGCAGGCGCTTTATGTTGCCGTAATGCCTTATCCAGATGAATAGGACGACCAGGCCGGAGAGTACGACGAAGGGGAGGGAGTGCCTGTTGGGGTCAAAGAAGAGCACCCAGAGGAAGACGGCAAGGGATCCTAAGAGAGAGCCAAGGGAAACCCACCCCGTGAGCAAAACAGCGGCCAACCATACCACCAGACCTACCAGTATGCCCAACGGTGTCAGGGCGGCGAAGGCCCCGACGGAGGTGGCCACCCCCTTACCACCTTTGAATCCGAGGAAGGGAGAGAACATGTGTCCCAGAACCGGTGCAACGGCCGTGACCATGGCCAGCTCTATGTTGTAGGGGATGAGGAGCCTGACGATGAACACGGGTATGAAGCCCTTCAGGGCGTCCAGAACGAAGACGAGGGTTCCCCACTTCAGCCCCAGAGTGCGGGCTACGTTCGTAGCCCCTACGTTCCCGCTGCCCACCGTACGTATGTCTATACCCGCCACCGCCCTGGCCACTATGTAAGCCCACGGCACTCCCCCAAAGAGGAAACCTAAGACGAAGATCAGGGCGTAGGTGTAGGGTTGCAGGTTGGACGGTATGCTATCCCACATTTACGACCTCCCTGTACCATTCAAGGGTCTTACGTAGTCCCTCCTCAAAGGGGACCTTAGGCTCCCAGTTAAGGAGCCTTTTCGCCTTGGTTATGTCGGGTTTTCTGCGTTTTGGGTCGTCCTGCGGTAGAGGTAAAAAGGTGAAGTTCTCCGGAACCCCGTATATGCTGACGACGAGTTTGGCCACCTCTAAGACGGTCCTCTCGTCGGGGTTCCCTAAATTCACGACCTCACCGTCCAGACCATCGTAGGTCAGGAGTCTAAAGAGGCCCTCAACCATGTCCGACACGTAGCAGAAGCTCCGGGTCTGCCTTCCGTCCCCGTATATGGTCAATGGCCTTCCGGTTAGGGCCTGATAGGCGAAGTTGGGGATTATCCGCCCGTCCTCCACGTCCATAAAGGGACCGTAGGTGTTGAATATCCTCGCTATGCGTACGGGTACCCCGTCGTACCTGTAGTAGGCCATGGTTATGGCCTCGGCGAACCTCTTCCCCTCGTCGTAAACGCTCCTCGGACCCACGGGGTTGACGTTCCCGTAGTAGTCCTCCGGTTGGGGATGGACTAAGGGGTCGCCGTAGACCTCGGAGGTAGAGGCCAGGAGGAAGGTCGCCCCCGTCTCTTTAGCGAGGTCCAGCAGGTTCTTAACACCCACCGAATTTACCAGCATGGTATCCACGGGAAGGGACATGTACCGCTTGGGACTGGCCGGGGACGCCAGATTCACTATGTAGTCGTAGTTCCCCTCCGGAACCCCCTCAACTATGTCCATCTCGTAGAAGGTGAAGTTGGGTTTTCCTCTGTACCTATCAACGTTCTCCACCCTTCCGGTCAGGAAGTTATCCACCCCGACGACCTCCCACCCGAGGTCAAGGAGGTACCCGGTGAGGTGGGTACCTATGAAGCCGGCGCTTCCAGCCACCAACGCTCTCGGCATAAGTACGGATTCTACAGGAGTTTATTCTTCAACCTTGAAGAGGAGGGCCTTCGCGTGAGTCAGGAGTACGTCCTCCGGGATCCTGCGCTTACGGGCGTATTCAAGCACCAGCTCCTCCCTCCGGAGCATCCAGTGGGCTATGGAGTTCCCTATGTGCCTCTCCGCCTCCTCCTCTATCCCCCTCCGGGCGATCCACACGGCTACGTTTAGAGGCTTTCCTCTCCATTCGTGGTAGGCCTCGCACAGGTTGTAGGAGTACCTGTAGGACCCGTAGTCCCCCCGTAGGGCCGTGTCCCCGTATATCAGGAAGGCGTCCGTACCGGGCAAGACGTCCGAGAAAGTGGAGATCCCTATACTCCGGAGGGATAGCCCGTACCTGTCCTTTAGGACCCCCTCAAGGAGGTGGAGGACGAACTCGTACCCCTTAACGACCCCTAACGTCCTTATCTCCGGCGGAGGTTTGGAGGATACCAGAACGAGGTCCATAGCCCCGGGACCCAGAGATAGACCGTAGGGAAGACGTACGTACTCCCGGGGAAGAGCGTCCAGCATGGTGTAAGGGTACGGGGTGGCGTCTATCCTGCCCGACATTATGAGGGTGGCCACGCCGGAGAGGGGGATGGGGACCCTTCCACCACCGATCCGCACGTAAAAGGGGTAGAAGTCAAACTCCCGTATCTCTCCGAAGGTCATCAGAAGCTGAAGCTCTTAACGGAGTAAAGGGCGAAGCCCCACGACGATGTGCTGTCGTTTATCAAGGTCCCCACCGAAACGCCCACGTAGTAGGTGTCCGTCCAGTTAAGCCTGACGTGGATGTCGGCTAATACGGAGTTCCTCTTCATGTCAAGGGCAGCGGACTGGTAGGCTCCGAAGTCAAAGATAGGCACGACAGTCCAATCCTCGTTCAGGGAGTGGTTGAAGCCGAAACGCACCACCTCCGCGGAGGAGTTCCGGGGATCGCTCCACGGGATACCGGGCATAGAGTAGGTCAAGGGGGTGGAGACGCCGAAGAAAGGAGAGCGCTCCGGATCAAGGTCCAACCCCTGGGCGGCTATGCGTCTAAAACCGGGGGAGAAGGAGTAGGACATGAGGCCGGCGAACCATTTCCCCGGTCTCACAAACGTGCTGGTTATATAGGCCCCCTCGTAGTTTCCGGACGTCTGGGAGCCTGTGGCCTCAAGGGAGAGCGTCCAGAAGGGCACATCCACGTTGATGGACAGCCCGGCGTACCCCACCCTGGCGGTGTCGTACACGCCGTACAGGGTTATACCGAAGCTGCCTAAGTCTATCGCCCCCCGGATACCGGCACCCAAGTTCGCCCCAACCTTGTAGAGGAGGAGGTCGGTCCAGACGGACTTCCCGAAGAATACGTCAAGGAAGGGGTTGCCCCCTAAGTAATCCCCGAAGAGAACACCGTTCTCCCAGTACAGGGATCCAAGGCCGAACTTGATGTCAAGACCGTTATCAAACACCTTCTCAACGTAAAGGTCCTTCACACCTACGGAGGGCGTAAGCAGATACTCGTTGAAGGATACCAAGGAGAACCTGCCGTAGAAACCCTCGTCGTACTGCATCTGGAAGGCCACATCCCCCCGGTAGTACTGTCTGTCCTTTCCCCACCACACACCCATAACACCCTCAAGGGTGTAGAACTTAGCCTTCTTACCGCGCACCTCCTCCACTATACCGAAGTCGGCATCTCCGCCCTGTGCCAGAATCATCCATACCATAGAGCGTATATTTTACGGCGGTGGCCGTTCTGCTCTCAACTAAAAGGGCGGGGGTTAAACCCCCGCCCACCTTCGGGGAGATTTACCTTACTTCTTCTCTCCCAGAACCTTTATGACGACGCGGCGGTTGAGCTGGTGCTCGGCCTCCGTCTTGGCGTTCCTTATCACTGGCATGCTCTCACCGTATCCGCGGGCTATGAGACGGTCTGGAGTAGCGCACCCGTTGTTTATGAGCCACTGGCGTACGGCCTCCGCCCTCGCCTGAGAGAGACGGAGGTTGTAGTCGGCGGGACCGCGCTCGTCCGTGTGACCCTGTATCTCTATAACGGCCGTGGGGTTCTCCTTGAGGAACTGGCATATCTGCCTCAAGGCGGGCTCGGCGTCGGGACGGAGGGTGGCCTTGTTCACGTCAAAGTATATGTTCCGGAAGGTGATCTTAGTACCCTTCTTCACCAGCTCAAAGGTGACCTCCTTGGTGCGGTTCTTCTCAACTACCACGGTCTTCTGCTGGGGTACGTACTTCCCGAAGGTTACCTTCACGATGTAGGTGCCGGCCGGTACGTCCTTCACGCTCACCACACCGTTAGCGTCGGTGGTGTAGGGACCGAACTTGCCACTCAGGAACTCAACCTTAGCGCCACTTATGGGTTTCTTGCTGTCCTTATCAACCACGGTTATGACGAGGGAGCCCTTTACGACCATAGGTTCAAGGGCGAAGTTCTTTACGTTATCGCCCTTGGCTATCTTCATTACCTCGGCGACCTCTTTGTACCCGGGGGCGGCCACCTTGACGGTCTTGGCCCCTACGGGGACGTTCTCAAGACGGTAAAGCCCGCTCTGATCCGTCTGGGCGGAGCCCACGCCCTCAACCGAGATCACGGCGCCCGCTATGGGGTTGCCGGTCTCCTTGTCCACCACCTTGCCCAACAGGGTACCGACGTTCTTCTCAACGGGGGCGAGGGACACGTTGAACACGGTGGGGGTGCCGGCCTTAACGTTTATGATCTCCGTACGGGGGACGTAGCCAGCCTTGTTGAAGGAGACGGTGTAGGTACCCTCGGGCAGGCTGTCAAACCGGAAGGCCCCCGTCTGATCCGTAGTTAGGGTCCGATTCTTCTCCTTGAGGATTATCTGAACGCCGGAGAGAGGGGCGCCGCTCTTGGCATCCTGTACCACGCCGGTTATGGAGCCTATCTTGGGCTTCTCTACCTTCTGAACCTTCTGCGGCTGCTCCGCCTTGGATAGGTAAGCGTCCTTGGTCACGGTTCCACCTTCAACGGCTACCACGGCCGTAAATCCTCTGTATCCGGGGGCTGTGAATATCAGGGTGTAGGTACCCGGGAGGACGTTGGAGAACCTGTAGGCTCCGTCGTCCTGAGTTATGACGGAGTCCCCCGTCTCCTTTATCATGACCTTGGCACCGCCTATGGGCGTGTTGCTCTCCTTGTCGTAAACCACCCCGATAATGGCGTAGGTCTGGGCGGGCTTGAGTTCAAAGTTCTTGATAGCGGGTTTGCCCGGCTCCAGATTCACGACGGCGCTCTGGGGGGCGTACCCCTGGGCCTGTACCATAACGGTGTAGGAACCCGGCTCCAAGTTCTCAAACTTGTAGGCACCGTCGTCGCCGGTTATTACGGATACGTCCTTCTCCTTAAGTATGACCTTGGCCCCACCTATCATCTTCTGGGTGCGGGCGTCCATCACCACACCGGCTATGTAGGTGGGCTTGACCTTGGGCTTCTCCTTCTTGGGTTTCTTCTCGTAAGGGGGTACGAAGGTGTAGCTCAGAGAGAGCCACGCTCCGACCTGCGGATTCCACGTCACGAACCACCAGTTGGGTACGGTCAGTATGTTCTGGTTATGGTTGGAGGGGGCGTCGGGGTCCGTCTTTATGTACTCGGGAAGTTTAGGGGCTCCCTGACGCTCGGACCTTATCGTGGAGCCGTCGTACCACAGGAGCTTCTCAATTCCGAAGGACCACATCACGCCGGTCCCGGTCTCTATGTTGAAGCCACCGGTGAGGTAGAGGGGGGAGTCCCCGTACTTGTCGTGCCCCTTCTTCCAGTCCTCAAGCATCACCTCAAAGAAGGGATGGAAGGACTGAAGGTGGAAGAGGATGGATGAGCCTATGAGGGTGACATCGTCATCCTGATCGTCGGGGTTGCGGGGGGAGTATCCCACGTTTATGTTGAACTCTATGTACTTGTTAGACGGCAGGAAGGTGAAGAGGAAGCGGGCGTCCCAGCTGGGCCCCCCGTAGGTAAAGGTGCGGAAGACACCTCCCTTCTGGTACCACCCTCTGGAGTCGGAGACGTAGTTGTCGCGGGTGGTGTCCCTCTCGTGGGCTATCTGGATGTCAAAGACACGGGGGAAGGTGTATATGAAGGACCCTCCCACGCTCACGGACATCTTCTCGCCGTGGAAGGGTAGCATTATCTTACCGCCGGCGTAGGCGTCTCCGGGGCCGTGGGAATGGACGTTGTCGGCGTACTTGCGACCTTCGTACGCTACCTTATCCCACGCCTCAAAGAAGTAGGATCCACCCACGGCCAGCTCCAGGTACTTGAACCCTATCCCTAAACCGAACCTGTCCCTTAAGGAGTAGTACCCGTCCTGATACTGCTGGGTACCGGCGGATACGTCCTCGTAGGTGACGTTGGAGTTTATGAGGCCGTTAATGCTGAAGAAGTTCAGGACGAATCCGAAGTCGCCCTGATAGGCCCCGTTGTAGTAGTTGGGGCCGAGTGCGTTTATGGTCCTCCGTCCCCCCTGAAGGGTGAAGTCGGACGGACCGTAGCCTATAACGAGTAGCGTCAATCCCAACATAAGGGGCTATTATACGGTCGCTTTCACCTGCAACCCTGTGGATTTTGCCCCCGATACCTCTTTAGAATTAGGGCAATATGATGCGCAAGATGATGCTAATGAGCGTTTTGTTTGCGATTTCCTGCGCTTCCCCCAAAAAGGAGGGGAGGACCCACCTCAAAGATGCACGACACCCCCTATCCGCCCTTGAGGTATTCCAGAAGTACGGATGCAAGAACTGCCACGTCTATCCCGGCCTGAAGGATTACACCGACTACGGCAAGGAGGCTATGAGCAAGGGGTACGGCTGCGTCTCCCTACTTACCAAAGTTAAGTCCCATTCCGCCTCCTTAGAGGCCCGGCAGTGGTTCAAAAAGAACAGGTGTTCGGAGTGTCACGACATAGACGGCAGGGGCGTAGGCCGTCAGAACCTAACCGCCTTCGGGGTAAAGATGGAGGAACAGAACTTAGGGTGCGTGGGGGTGTTTAAGGACCTCCGCGGTGAATAGAAAGAGGGGGGCGTACGCCCCCCTCCAGTCGGATGGATACTCCTCTACCTCTCGTCTATGGGGATGTACTTCTTGTCTATCTCGCCCTTGTATATGGCGCGAGGCCTGAAGATGCGGTTGTCCTCAAGGTACTCAAGGACGTGGGCCGTCCACCCGGCCACACGGGAGATGGCGAAGATAGGGGTGAAGAGGTCGGTGTCTATGCCCAGGGCGTTATACACGAGGCCGGAGTAGAAGTCCACGTTCGGGAAGATGCCCTTCTGACCCTTCTCGCGGATCATGACCTCCTCAACCTTGACGGCGGTCTGGTAGAACTCGCTCCTCTTGGTCAGCTCCTCGGCGAACTTCTTGAGTATGCGGGCACGGGGGTCGTAGGCCTTATAAACCCTGTGGCCGAAGCCCATGACCCTCTCCTTCTTGGCGAGTTTGTCAAGGATGTACTTCTCGGCGTTCTCGGGTGAGCCGATCTCCTGCAACATCTTCAGGACCCTCTCGTTGGCTCCACCGTGGAGGGGCCCCTTCAGGGCGGCGACACCGCCCGTGATGGCGGAGTACATGTCGGATAGGGTGGAGGCTATGACCATGGTGGTGAAGGTGGAGGCGTTCATCCCGTGGTCGGCGTGGAGGATAAGGGCTACGTCCATAACCTTGGTCTCGTAGTCAGTGGGTCTCTCACCCTTGAGCATGTACAGGAAGTTCGCGGCGTGTCCGAGCGTCGGGTCGGGAGGAATGAGCTCCAACCCCTTGCGGGCCCTGTCAAAGTAGGCCACTATGGTGGGGAACTTGGCTATGAGACGTACGGAGATGCGGAACTTGGCCTCAAGGTCCTCCAGCCTGGCGTCGTAGTCGTAGGCCTCTAAGAGGGAAACGACCGTACGGAGGGCCGCCATAGGATGGGTGTCGGTGGGGAGGTCAATGATGAAATCTACGACCTCGGGAGGTAGCTCCCGGGCGGAGCGAAGGGCAGCGTTGAACATCTTCAGCTCTTCCTTCTTGGGAAGGCGACGCAGGAGCAGGGAGAGGGCGACCTCCTCAAAGGTGG
The DNA here is from genome assembly GCA_964473735.1 of uncultured bacterium. Lineage (GTDB taxonomy): Bacteria > Hydrothermota > Hydrothermia > LBFQ01 > LBFQ01 > JAADCS01. The sequence continues at coordinate 4,805 of CAYYQD010000015.1, read as the reverse complement.
AGTACTCCGCCCACTCCTCTATGGGGATACCGAGATAGTAGAGCTTCCCCTCCTGCCCGTTTATAAAGCTCAAAACGGTTTCAGCCGCCGGTACGCCTGCAAGCCCTTTGGAAAACGGATACTTCTCTGTCATGGCACGAAAATTCTACGGCGGTACAGACGTAGGACACGAATCGTACGTGGGAAAGGTATGCGTAAAGGGAAAGGTTCTTTCCCGTTCGGGCATCCAGACCTATAGGCCCAGCTTTCCGCACTTGGGCGGACTTTATGATACCGACCAGAAATACGCTCGGGCCCTATGGCTCGCTCATCGGAGAATCTCGGCGTATGCGTGTAGCCTCCCCTTATCTCCCCTGCGATGGGAGTATAGGAGCGGGTCCTCGTAGGTACAGGCCGGTGGGGGGATGACCCTCTCAACTCCCCACCTCTTTAAAGCACGGAGGTTGTACTCGTACAGGTCCAGAAGGTACTTCCCGTTTCCCTTCGGTCTCAAGAGGGAGCCGAAGTAGGGCTTCAGGTCCTCTCCCACCTCGTAGCACTTACCGCATATCCCCGGACCGAAGGCCACGGTTATATCCTCCGGGGGGATACCCCACTTCCCGTGCATCAGACTGAGGCCCTCATGCACTATCCCCCTGACGCTCCCCCTCCATCCGGCGTGGAGAACACCCACAGATCTGTCACTCAGGAGGAAGATGGGATAACAGTCGGCTACCCTTACCCCTACCTTTACCCCCACCCTGTCGGTTAAGATGCCGTCCCCCACGTCCTCCCTCTGGCCACCGTATATCACCACCCTCGCCCCGTGTATCTGTTTTAACCTAACAGCAAACTCCACAGGCTCCCGCGACACTTCCACCTTCACGTTGATAGGTATCCTCAGGAGGAAACCCCTATCCGTTCTCTCCCACATACCGTACCGTCCTCTGTCCCTCACAGGGGTATGTTGCTGTGCTTCTTTGGGGGTAGGGTCTGGCGTTTGTTCCTCAACAGGCGGAGGGCCTTTATTAAGATCTGACGGGTTTTGGCCGGCTCAATTACGTCGTCTATGTAGCCCAAGGAGGCGGCGTAGTACGGGTTGGCGAACTTCTCCCTGTACTCCCTGGTAAGGCGATCTATCAACTCCTGAGGGTTCTCGGCCTCCGCTATCTCCTTACGATACAGTATCTTGACAGCCCCCTCCGGTCCCATGACGGCGAACTCCGCCGTGGGCCAAGCGTAGTTCAGGTCCGCCCTAACCTGTTTTGAACCTAAGACGCAGTAGGCCCCACCGTAGGACTTACGCACCACCACGGTTATCTTGGGGACGGTGGCCTCGGCGTAGGCGAAGAGGAGCTTCGCCCCGTGTCTGATTATCCCTCCGTGCTCCTGCTCAACTCCGGGGAGAAAGCCGGGTATGTCCTCAAAGGTTATGATAGGTATGTTGAAAGCATCACAAAAACGTACGAAACGGGCGGCCTTCACCGAGGCGTTTATGTCCAGAGCACCCGCCAGATGGAGCGGCTGCTGGGCGACTATCCCGACGGGAAAACCTCCTAAACGGGCAAACCCTACGATGATGTTGGGGGCGAAGTGCTCATGTACCTCGTAGAACTCTCCGTTATCCACAATCTTCCTTATCACGTCCTTCATGTCGTACCCCTGATAGGGGTCCGCCGGTACGATGTAGTTCAGGTCTGGGTCCTCCCTGTCTTCGGGGTCGTCGGTAGGGACGTACGGAGGCTCCTCGGCGTTGTTAGAGGGTAGGTAGGAGAGGAGCTTCCTTATTCCCTCAAAGACCTCGGCCTCGCTATCATACACGAAGTGCGCAACCCCGGACTTCTCGGCGTGGATATCTGCCCCTCCCAGCTCCTCGTGAGTTACGTCCTCGTGGGTTACGGCCTTTACCACCTCGGGTCCGGTTATGAACATGTAGCTGGTTCCTCTCCGCATGAAGATGAAGTCGGTCATGGCCGGAGAATAGACGGCACCTCCGGCTGAGGGCCCGAGTATGGCCGATATCTGGGGCACGACACCGGAGGCGAGGACGTTCCGGAGGAAAATCTCGGCGTACCCACCTAAGGAGGCCACCCCGTCCTGAATTCGGGCTCCACCGGAGTCGTTCAGCCCTATCACGGGCACCCCCACCCTCATGGCCGTGTCCATCACCTGCACGATCTTCCTGGCGTTGCTCTCGGATATGGTGCCGCCGATTACTGTGAAGTCGTGGGCGAAGATACCGACCGGTCTGCCGTCTATGGTGCCAAAGCCGGCGATGACGCCGTCGCCGTAGTACTTCTGCTTTACGTCGGGGTTGCGGTGGGTAACGAACACCCCTATCTCCATGAAGGAGCCCTCGTCAAGCAGGTACTCTATCCTCTCCCTCGCCGTCAGCTTACCCTTATAGTGCTGGCGTTTTATCCTCTCCGCCCCTCCCCCCTCGTAGACCTTCCTTTTCAACTCCTTAAGCTGTCGCAGCTTCTCCTCTATGCTCATAGGAGGGAAATTTAAGGGGGACTTACCTGCGGCTACCGGCGAGGTAGGATGCTCTCTATCTCCGGTAGAAAGGCCCTACCCTCCTCAAACAGGTTCCGTATTATTCGGGCTGTGGCTCCCCATACCACACCGAGGGCCGTATTAGCGGTATCCTCGTATATCAGGGGTCTGAGGACTTTCAGCGACACCATGGCGTACTCTTCCACCTCCTGCGGGTTAGGTCTTATACGTTCTGGGTTGCGCAGGAGTGCCACGAAGGGAAAGACCTTTATATCCGTCATTAAGGTCTTAACGGGGGAGAGCTCACCCACCAGAAAGTAGTCCGAAGGGCTCAGGCCTAGCTCCTCCTCCAGCTCCCGGTTAAGTGCCCCCACGTAAGACTCACCGCTCTTTACCATCCCTCCGGGAAAACCTATCTCCCCTCCGTGCTGTTTTAACGAGTGGCTCCGCCTTATGAGAAGCACGCTCATATCCCGCACCAGTACCCCTACGACAGCCTTCCTGACCTTTGGCATATCAGTGCTTAGCGCAGCCCTTTATCTTGAGATCCAGAGGGATACGCTCCGGCACCTCCACCCTTACAGCCACGAAGGGGGAAGTCAGCACCTGTATTACGGGGGTTCCGGGTTTGGGGCACACCTCTCGTGCGATCACCTTCAGCCTCTTCCCGTCGCTTTTTATCTCCTCAACGGCAACGGAGTACCCTCCCGTTGGCCTCCTACCCAAGAAGACGATGAGCGTGCGTTCGTCTCCGTTCGGTACGAGGTTGGCGTACGTGCTGTCCCACCAGACGGCCTTGCTCTCGCTTACGCCGGACATATAGCCCTCGGCGACCTTATCCCACGCTACGGGGTTGCTTCTCCCCATACTCATAAGCAACAGTATCATAATCCTAACTCGTCTTCAATCTCAAGGAGCCGGTTGTACTTGGCCGTCCTCTCTCCCCTTGCCACGGCCCCTGTCTTTATCCATCCGCTGTTGACGGCAACGGAAAGGTCGGCTATGGTGGTATCCTCCGTCTCACCGGACCTGTGGGATATTACCGTACCCCATCCGGCCTTGTGGCTCATCTCAACGGCTTCAAGGGTCTCGGTCAAGGTGCCTATCTGGTTTAGCTTTATGAGAACGGCGTTGGAGTACCCCTCCTCTATACCCTTCGCTATCAGCTTCGGGTTGGTGGTATATACGTCGTCCCCAACTATCATAAGGCGATGGCCGAACTCACGGGTTATAAGCTTCCATCCCTCGGGATCGTCCTCGGAGAAGGGGTCCTCTATGGACACTATGGGATAGGTATTGATGTAATCCTCATACACCTTCAGTAATTCCTCTCTACCGATCTCCTTTCCCTCAAACCTGTACCTCTCGCTGTTTATGTCGTACAGCTCCGATGCCGCTACGTCCAGGCTCAGGAATATCTCGTGTCCTATCTTGTATCCGGCCTTCTCTATGGCCTCAACCAAGAGGTCAAGGGCCTCCTTGTGGCTCCTCAGGTTAGGGGCAAAACCTCCCTCGTCTCCCAGGCCCGTGCTCAGGCCCCTACCTTTCAGTATCTTCTTTAGGGTGTGATAAACCTCACTCCCCGCCCTTATACGGTCCTTAAAGCGCTTTATCCCCTTCGGTGTTATCATAAACTCCTGAATGTCAAGGTTGTTGTCGGCGTGTTTGCCGCCGTTTATGAAGTTCATCATGGGGACGGGCAGGAGATGCGCGTTCGTACCCCCTATGTACCGATAGAGGGGAAGCTTTAAGGAGTTAGCCGCGGCGTGGGCCACTGCCAAGGACACCCCTAAGATGGCGTTGGCCCCTAAGCGGGACTTATGGGGGGTACCGTCAAGGTTTATCAGGAGTCTGTCTATTCCCGTCTGGTCGTAGGCGTCTTTACCGATGAGGGCTTTGGCTATCTCGTCCTCAACGTTTCTAACGGCGTTCAGGACACCCTTACCACCGTACCTCTTATCCCCATCCCTGAGCTCAACGGCCTCGTTCTTTCCCGTGGAGGCTCCGGAGGGTACTCGGGCCACTCCGACACTTCCGTCCTCTAAGGTGCACTTTACCATTACCGTGGGGTTTCCGCGGGAGTCTAAGATCTCAAGGGCCTTAAGGGCGACTATACGCATAGAGATTATTCTACCCCCGAAATCACCCACAATTAACGCTACCTTACATAGGCCCTATTCTCGCTACCTCATGAACCTTGCGACGGCCAGGAGTATCCCAGCCAACGCTACGAACTGACCCACCCAGAAGATGAACATCCACCTTATTACCGTGGCTACTATACCCCGTATCTCCGCCCTTAGCCTCTCCATGTCGGTACGAAGGCTGCC
>CAYYQD010000014.1:0-32530 GCA_964473735.1 uncultured bacterium | reverse complement strand
GCCATAAGCCATTAACCACACCCATTAACTGCCAGCGGGTGGGAGCGTTTGGATGTCCATTGTGTTGAATGTTGTTGCGAATCAATTGTCGTAAATGATACCTCACCACAGGAGCCAGAGGTAAAACATGGTTCCTATCATTTGATCGTTTAAGATACCATCTAATCTTCTCATCGTCTTCTAATCGTGTAGTCCTGCTACGCAACCACGACCGGGGCGCCTCGTTACCCAAATCAAGCCTTACTTTGGCAAAGAAAAATCCATCCAGCGAAGGCCAATGGTTGTTATGACTAACCTGTCGCCTGCTGGTACGGTTTCGCAACCTGTTGAAAGCCTGCAAAGCCCGCTCCACATTCAGGGTCGCGCCTTCAAAATCAGCCCGAACCACACCGTAGCCCTGCTGAGTTTTGGGCCCTAAGCCTCCCCACTCGGCTATGAGCGCCCAGGTAAGCAGTAAAGACTGCCATAAATCCTCTTCCCTCCAACCTTCGGGCAGGCGCAGAGGGATAAATTTCAACTCTGCCTGCCCTATAAACCCACGGCCTAAGTGCCGACCTCTATGTTGGCGATTCTGACGCAGTTTTCCAATTAGCTTCGCCTGCGGCTCTTCATTCCACCAATTGTGCCCTTCCATCCGAAACGTCCGCCGCAGCCCCGTAGCCCCAAAAACCGCACACACATCACAATAGTTGCCCCCGTTATCCGGGCAGCGTCCATCCGACACCGGATCACACGCGCTCCCGCCCAGCCCCCGCACGATGGCCTCGTACCACCATCTTAAACTCCCCAGAATCCCCGTTTCGTGGATGCGATCCATCTTCCCATCCACCCCGCCCGTGTAAAGGGGCGTAAGGGTCTTTATACGAACTTTTAGAGAGGCCACGTACCGGTATTATAACGGTGAAGTTAAGGGGTCGCGACTCGTGTTTATCCATCGCCTGACGGTTGAAAATGGGATACCCGTAATGCGGGATATACCCCTTATGGACATCCCCTCCCTGTAGAGGTCCATTACCCTGTTCCTCCATTCGTCCGAGTACTTGTTCCACCGCCCTGCCCAGAGAAAACGCCGGCGAAGTTTCTTACAGTAGTAGGTCTGTCTCCCCCTGCTCTTACCGTACTTTATGCAGCAGGGGGAGTGGGGACGGCAACATTCCGGAAGCTCAAAAACGGCCATCACTTGGATTTTAAAGGTGAGAGCACCACCTTATCGGCTCACCCCTATCCGCTTTCCGAGGGGTAAAATGAACGGATGAAGTACGACCTCATCGTTATCGGTGGAGGTTCCGCGGGGACCTCGGCGGCCGTTGAAGGTGCCCGGTTAGGGGCCAGAGTCGTCGTTATAAACGACGGTCCCATAGGGGGGACGTGCGTGAACGTCGGATGCGTACCGTCAAAGTACCTCCTGAAAGCGTCGGAGACCCTGTACCCCCCGACCTATCCGGGAATACGGGCCTCCACAAGGCTGGAGGACTTCCCTGCCCTGATGAAAGGCCTGATGGACGTGGTCCTCAGGTACAGGGAGGAGAAGTACGAAAGGGTACTGCGGGAGCACGGTGTGGAGGTGATAGAAGGCAGGGCTAAGGTCCTCTCCAGAGGACGGGTTGAGGTCAACGGGGAGGTCATAGAGGGAAACGCCGTAATAGTAGCCACGGGATCCTCCCCGTACGTACCTAACGTAAAAGGTCTGGACTCCGTTCCCTATTTGACCAACCTCAACCTGTTCTCCCTCACGAAGCTACCAGAGAGGCTCATCGTCGTGGGGGGAGGGTACGTGGGAGTTGAGATGGCGCAGGCCTTCCGTAGGTTCGGGAGCGAGGTCGTCCTGATACACCGGGGGGATAGGCTCCTCTCCCACGAGGATAGGGACGTGTCCGGGGAGATAGAGGCCTTCCTTTCGGACGAGGGGGTTGAGATGGTGAAGGGTGCGTCCCCCGTGGCCGTGAGGGGTAGGGAGGGGGACATAGAGGTACGTCTGGATAAGGGTGGGACGGTTAAAGGGAGCCACGTACTGTTCGCCACCGGGCGGGTCGGGAACACCGAAGGGCTCGGACTGGAGACGCTGGGTGTCCGTATACAGGAAAGGGGATTCGTGCTGACCAACGGGAGGATGGAGACGGGTGTGGCCGGAGTCTACGCTGTAGGGGACGTGAAGGGTAGGCCCATGTACGTATATGCGGCAGCACGGGAGGGTAAGGTGGCGGCCCTGAACGCCCTTACCGGGGTGGGGATGAATATTGACTACCGGGCTTTTCCCTTCGTGATATTCACCGACCCCCAGATCTCCGGTGTGGGACCCACGGAGGAACAGCTTAAACGGTTGGGAATACACTACGAGAGGACCGTACTCCCGGCTAAAGACGTACCGGTTGAGGGAGTAGTACCCGGTGGAAGGGGATTTATCAAGGTGTTGAGGGACGGAGAGGGAAAGGTCCTCAGCCTTAGGGCCGTAATGCGGAACGCCGGAGAGGTCGTAATGATAGCATCCCTATTCATCTACAAAGGGCTAAAGGTGAAAGACTTAACCGACCTTTTTTTCCCGTACCTGACGTACAACGAGGGCGTGAGATTGGCCGCCCTATCCTTTGATAGGAGCGTAGATGATATGAGCTGCTGTGCGGGATAATGGGGACGGAACCGCGAATCTAACGCGTCCCCGGGTATCGGCGACCCCCTTCCTCCCCGAGTTTGAGTCTAACCCCCATACCCACGTACCCGTCCGCCGTCAGGAAGATGGATAGATTGTCGGAGAAGGTGGCGAACAGACCGTAAGCCCACAGGGGACCCTTTTCCCTCTCCAAAAGGAGGTCCGCGAACGGCCCCGCCCTCAAATCTCCGGCACGCAGGAGAGGTACGTCGCACTTCAAGACCGCGAAGTCTTCGGAGGAGTATCCCACGGCGGGCAGTTTCCTGAAGCGGTCCCCCCCACCTACCCTCTCCCTCCACGCTCCTATCCCTCTAAAGGCGAACAACGAGAGCCAGCCGTACCTTACCTGTGCGAGGTACCCTACTTCTCCCCGGGTCAGAAAGAGCATCACATCCCCCGCCGGGGACCCGATCCGTCCCACCTCCCCGATTAAGAAGGGGAGGGAGGAGTACCCCAGACCCACACCCGTTCGGAAAGGGTAGGCCCAGACGTAGGGCACCATCAGGACGGAGCCAGAGGTCGTATCACCTACCCGTAAGAAGGAGGCCCTTCCCCTTACAGCTGCAACGAGGAGAGGGGGGACGTCAAGGTCGGAGGATAGGTACATGTCCGTGGAGTCAAAGGAGGCCTCAAGCCTCAAGAGTACCCCCAGCGAGAGCACGTTCTCACCTTCTAACGTTAAGGCTCCTGATATACCTTCTCCCTTCCTTCCCCTGACCTCTCCCCCTACGCTCCCTCCACCTCCACGGAACCTGAAGATCACCTTATCTCCCCTACGGAGGGGAAGAACCTCTACACCGTAGTATCCGGCCACCTTACTCCTACGTTCAACCTCGGACAGGTTAAAGGCCCTGCCGTAAAGTCCCTTGAAGAACCATCTGAGCAAAGGGGCCGATGCGTCCCCCACCACTACTGGATCCCTAATTACGTAGAACCTTCCCCGCGATACGATGGCCACGTACTCCCCGTCCTGAACCCAGACCTTGGCGTGGGCAAACGGATAGCCCCTGTCGGCGAGGTGGCGAAGCTCATAGAGAACGAGGCTGTCGGCCTCCCTTTCGGTGCCGCTCCTACACAGGAAGTGGGATGAGAGTACTATACAGGCCTCTACCAAGCCACACCCGTCAGGTACTCCTTAACCCTCTTCGCTAACTTCAGGTTGAAGGTCGGTAGGGAGGCTATCTCCTGAACTGAGGCCATCTTTATCCTCTCAACGGAACCGAAGTGGGATAGGAGTATGCTCTTCCTCTTCTTCCCTATACCCGGTATATCGTCCAGAGCGCTCCGTCCGTACTTCTTGCTACGCAGGGTCCTGTGGTACTTGAGGGCGAACCTGTGGGCCTCGTCCCTCACCCTCATCAGGAGGCGAAGGGCCGGATCGTTCAACGGGAGTTGCACCACCTCCCCTGACGGAAGATGTAGAAGTTCGTACCTCTTGGCGAGGGCCACGGCGGGCACCTCTATCCCCACGTCCCCCATGGCCTTGAGCGCAGCCCTTAGCTGTCCTATACCGCCGTCTATGAGGAGAAGGTCGGGTCTTTCCCCTCCTTCCCGGGCTAACCTTTGAAACCTCCGGCTCACGACCTCGTACATGGCGGCGTAATCGTCTATACCGGAGGTGCTCCTTATCCTGTACCTTCGGTAGTCGGCCCGGGATGGTTTCCCATCCTTGAAGACGACCATGGACGCCACCTGTCCCTCTCCAGAGGTGTGGGAGATGTCGTACCCCTCTATCCGCCGGGGTGGATGGGGGAGCCGCAAAACTCGTTGCAGGGACGATAGGGCCGGGTTAACGCGTTCCCTTGCAGATACGAACGCCTCTAACCGCTCTTCGGCGTAGTCTAAGGCCACTCTCACCACCTCCATCTCACTTTCACTGGGGGTCCTGACGGGAATACCGGCCACGCTATCAACCCCTGCGCCGGGAAAAGCGATTATCTCCTCAGGCCTTTCAACGTTGTTGGCGTAGTACATGGAGAGGAACTCCCGCAGTGTCCCCTTATCACCCTCAAGGGAAACGGACACGTGGAAGGGAAACACGTCCCCCACTTCGTCCCCCACGAGGACGTACAGGACGACCACCCCCTCCCTACCGTGGGAGCGCACGACCCACAGGTGCCGCCTCCCCCTTCTTCTCCCGACGACCTCCTGAAACACCCGAAGGCGATCCCTCCAGAGGGCAGCCGCCTCGTAGTTGTACCGCGAGGCCTCCTCCATCATCCTATCGTACAGGAAAGTCCTGACCCCGTCATCGTCCCCCCGGAGGAGCCTCCTCAGGCCCTCAACAGCTTCCCGGTACTCATCATCCACGTCGTAGGCACAGGGGGCGAGACACCTACCTATGTGGTACTCAACGCAGGGTGGAACCTTCTTTCTGGCCGGAAGTTTTAAGGAGCAGTTCCTGACAGGGAACAGTCTCCGTGCGAACCTGAGGAACTCCCTGAGGGTGCGCCTTCTTAAAAAAGGGCCGTAGGTTTCACCGTCGGATGGAGGAGTACGCACTATTGATAAGGCGGGGTACTCCCCTCCGGATAGGTGGAGGTATAAGAAGGGGTTGCCATCCTTCAACCTCACGTTGTACTTCGGCTTAAACCTCCTTATGAGGCTGGCCTCCAGCATCAGGGCACCCTCTTCGGTAGTGGTGGGAACCATCTCAAGGGAATCCGCCCTCTCAACCATCTCCCTTATGCGTTCGTTTTCAGGACGGAGGTAGGCCCTCAGCCTCTTAGAGAGGGATTTCGCCTTTCCTATATAAAGTGGCTTCCCCTTTTCCTTGAAGATATAAACCCCCGGAGAGTCCGGAGCCGTCAGTATCCCTTCCCTGACCCTACCGTCCATAGGAGAGATTCAGGTAGAGCAGTGGAACGGGTAGGACTCCGACCTTACCCGATGCGGTCATCAGGTACACGGGGAGGACCAGACCCCCCTCTGTGGATAGGCGCCCGAACCTCTTTACGTACCCTCCCTTAAAGGTTATGCCCATGTACCCCTGGTCCTCTATGGATAGGGTGTTTATACCCACACCGGACACCGTATAGCCCACGGCCAGATCGTAGCTTCTGATGAAGGTACCGAAGTAGAGGGTTGAGGTCAGGAGGCTTACGGAGTACTGTCCCGTCCTGACCGTCAATGCCCCCACCTCCACGGAGGCGTAGGACGAGGCCTCCATCCCTACACCGACACCCACCGTAGGGTAGGATAGTACCCTGGGGAGGGCGTCGGATACCAACCCCGGAAAGGTAGCATGAGCACCCAGACTAAAGAGCAAAAACTCCATGCGAAACCTCCAGACCTAAGGATACAGATCGGTGCGCGTGGTAGTAAGCCACCTGAAACCTGCGCCCCAACACACCGAAACCTAAACCAACGTAGGGGCCACTCCTGTCGCCCGTGAGCACGAAACCGACGAAGGGTTTAGGTCTCCATCTCTTAGCAAAACGGTAAGATACGTATATCTCCCCACCGACCTCGTTCCTATCCGACTCCGTAGCGTACCCTCTACCCATAACCGTGAGCTCTCCCGTGGGGTAAAAGGACACGTACTTCAACGAAACCCCCGTTATAGGGGGCCTCCTAAGGTTGAAGACGTCGCTGGGCCTCAGGAGAATCCCGGTGAAAGCCTTCAGATAGAGGCTTCGGCGCCCCATAACGAACTCCCTATACACCTCCACGCTCAGCTTCGGAGGCAGGAGGGTTGAGCCCCAGAAGGCCGTCTGACGGAAGGAGAGGGTCGTACTACCCAGGAGCTTTCGGAACTCCACGAACAGGGGGACGACGTTGTCGGACGAGAGGTAGGCGAAGCCGCTCTTCAGGTTGTAGTCCTCACCGTAGTGCGTGAAGTCCAGACCAAAGCCGTCGTAGTATATCCACTTCTCGTAAAAATCAACCGTAGTGCTTACACCTCCGGTATCTACAGAGTAAGAGCCAATGTACGCGCTCCTCTGAAAGTGGGTGTAAAAGGCATCAACACCAAATTCCCCTAAAAGCGAATTCTGGGTTATCATGGACAGGGTGAGCAACTCCCCCTCGTAATCCCCCACGTAATCCCTGTAGTTTCCCCAGAACTCCCCTCCAACCTGAAGGAAGGTACCGTTCTTTAGCTTACCCCCCACGGCGAAGGATGTGGGGAACACGAAGGTGGGGGTACGAAGATCCATTATGGAGGAAGAGTACTCGCTGCTCGTACTCCTCACAGAGTAGTAGTAGTGGAAGGCGAAGTCGTACTCCCCCATGAAGGAGGGGGAGCCGACCAGCGTACTGCGGTTGAAGGTTGATTCAAGGTCCTTCGCGTTCTCCAGACTGACGTACCCACCTATACTGACACTGTAAAAGAACAGTGGAAGCGTCTGTAAATACACTAAGTGGCGGCGCGGGGACTTGAACCCCGGACCTAGGGTTTATGAAACCCTCGCTCTGACCGGCTGAGCTACGCCGCCCCGAGGTTGATATTATACCCCTGAAAGCCTGCGCCGTGGCCCCTTGCACTTCAAAGCGAATCTTTTCCGTTCCTCCCTTAAAATACTTTTACCATGCGTAAGTACTTATGGACGATGCTTGTATCACTTCCGGCACTGTTAGAGGCACAGGTAGTGGATTACAGGGCTCCGGCGAAACCGGAGTACTACAGACCTTACAAGCTCTTCATAGGACCGACGGCAGACGTCCTCCCGGGCGGCACCTTCTGGTTGTACGGTGGGGCCTTCTTCATGAACTGGTCGGAGTACGGGATAGGGCAGGGAGTGTTTGACGTGGGTATAGCGGACTTAGTTGAGGTGAAGGTATCCGTGGGGAGGCTCCTCTCCAACCTCTCCACCGGCGGGGCTAACGAGTTCGCCACGGCGATGAGGATTAAGGTGCTGGATACCCGTTTTGTTAAAACGGGGGTTGAGCTCCGCCTCGCTCCCGTCATAGGGCAGACGGAGGAGGACACTCTGGTGATAAAGGGGAAAGACCCGGGTATCTATTACTACTACCCCATTAGGCGGGACTTCAGGAGCCGCTCCGCCACCCTCTTCGTTCCCCTTACCTTCTACTTGGGCAAATTCACCTTAGCCTTCGGTGGTTCCATAACCCAGTACGGTACCACGATAAAGATCTTAAGCACCCTTCCCGACACCTCCAACAACTGCGCCGAGTACCCCGACTACGACTGTGACCTCCTCAAGTCCTACTACAAGAGTCCGGCCTTCAGGTCTTCCGTGTCTGAGGAGAGAAGTACCTTTTACGGTGGATACGGCGGCATTGCCTACCGCTGGAAGGACAACACGGACCTCATAACGGAAGTGCATATGCTTCCGAGGGTGATTTACCGTACCCGTCTGAAAAACACGAGCGACACTCTACCCACCTATAAGAAGTGGTCTCTGGAAAACCGTTATACCGAAAACTCCTTCTCTCCCGTTGTCCTCGCCTTCGCCGGCATGAGGTACTCAATGAACAGGTACCTGTCCGTGGATGCCGGTATAGTCCTGCCCTACGACCCCACCTTAAAGAGCCAGCCCTTTGACCTGTTGAACGCCATGATCCACGCCAACCTTAACCTTATCTTCAGCCTGAACGACGTAGGACGGTGGTTGTCCCCATAAGGAGGGCGGTATGGTAGCCCTGATTGTAGCCTCCGAGGTGGTGAGTTTAGGTTTTGACGCGCCGGAGAACGTGGAGAGGTACAGAGCGGTGGTGGATAGCCTCACGGCTAACATGCCGTGGGGAATAGTGGTCGTAGGAGAGGGGGATACCGTCCTGTTGGGGGACTCCCTCTTAGGGGTGGCCCCCCTCTCCTTCAAACCGGACACCTTCCCCGTCCTCATAAACGTCGTGGGGAAATATGGTAGCCGGACCTTCTCCGTAGATGCTGACACCGAGACCGTGGTGGTGATATACGCCTCTCCCCCGGAGGAGGAGAAGAGGGAGGTAAAGCTACCCCCCCACGAGGAGGTCAGGGACGGGTACGCCTTCAATCTCCATGGGAAGAGGGTCGTGGTCGTGAAGAGCAGGCGAAAGGGGTGGCAGAAGATAGTGACCTACACGGACACATCCACCTTAAAGTACTACTGGCCCCAGATAGACAGCCTCGTCGGGGCCGTTGATGGAAAGGGAATAGTCCTGATAGGGGCCAGCGACGTGGTGCTGGACGGGGTGCGTTACCCAAGGGGTGTTAGAGTCATAAATCGCGTACCTCCGGGGGTGCATAAACTCGTGGCCCGGGGGCCCTTCGGCGTGGTCAGGTCCTACTTAACCTTAGATAGCGTAGACGTGGCGGTTTTCCTCCTATCTCCGTCCGACGAAAGGGTACTTAGCCTTCTAAGGAGCACTTCCTTCACTCCAAGGGTTGAGCGCACTACGGCCATGCTTGTGGGGGGAACGGTGGGAGGAACGGTGGGGTGCTGCGTCGGTCTCCCCTTCGGGCTACAATACGTCGGGTGCCTTTTAGGTACCGTATTGGGCGGGGTTTTGGGTCAGATACTCTGGTCGTCGTGTATGTAGCGACCTTACAATCGTCGGCCTAAGATGTCCAGAGTCAAGATAGCCGTAAGGGACCTGAAGTTTTATTACGGTAGCAAGAGGGTCCTTCACGGCATCACGATGGATATTTACGAGAAGAAAGTGACGGCCATAATCGGGCCTTCCGGATGTGGTAAGACCACCTTCGTACGGGTCCTGAACCGCATATACGAGACCATAGAAGGAGCGAGGGCGGAAGGGGAGGTACTCCTTGACGGTGAGAACATCCTGAGCAGGGACTACGACGTCATCACCCTCCGTAGTAAGGTGGGTATGGTGTTCCAGAAGCCCAACCCCTTCCCCAAGTCCATATACGAGAACGTGGCCTTCGGCCTGAGAATAAGGGGGATAAAGAAGAGGTCCGTTTTAGACGAGAAGGTGGAGGATGCCCTCCGGAAGGCGGCCCTCTGGGACGAGGTGAAGGACAGGCTCCACGACCACGCCTACTCCCTCTCGGGAGGACAGCAGCAGAGGCTTTGCATAGCGCGGGCTCTGGCAGTTGAACCGGAGGTACTCCTCTTTGACGAGCCCACCAGCGCCATAGACCCGGTTGGGACCGCCCGCATAGAGGCCCTGATGAAAGAGCTCTCCAGGAGCATAACCGTAGTTCTGGTCACCCACAGTATGCATCAGGCGGCCCGCATATCCGACTACACGGCCTTCTTCCACAGCGGGAACCTGATAGAGTTCGCCCCCACAGCCGAGATCTTCACCCGTCCTAAGAACAAGCTGACGGAGGACTACATTACCGGACGCTTCGGCTGATGCGCGTTCTCCTCTTCGGATACTTCACTAAGGAGATGGGAGGTGAGGGCAGTGGTGGTGTAGCCACGTACGTGCGAGACATAGCCGTAGGGCTGCGAGATGCCGGGCACACGGTGGCCGTATGGGGGGCCAACGCCAGGTTCTGGAAGAGGGAGTGGGAAGGGATAACCCTCTACGGCGCCCCCGACAAGTACAGACTCTACCGGGAGTGGATCAGAAGGCCAGCTATGAGGATAAGTCGTCGCTGGCTCTGGGCAACGAGGGGTGAGATGATCTACGAAGATTTTAAACCCAACCTCTTCCACTCCCACTCTCCCCACGATAGCGCTACCTACGACTTTCCTGCGGTGCCCCTGGTGGTGACGTTCCACTCGGTACATTTCTACACCTTCGCTCCGAACAAAGGAAGGCGTAAGATTGCCCTTGAGGCTTACAGGAGGTCAATGGCCGAGGCCTCCTACGTGATATACCCCAGTTCAAAGGTCCGAAAGCAGGTGGAGGAGCTCATAGGTTCCCAAAAACCCAGTAGGATAATTCCCCCCTTAGTGGATATTGGACTTTTCCGCCCTATAGATAAATTGAAAGCCCGCAAAAGGTTGGGCCTACCCGAGGGTGAAGTCCTTATAGGTTTCGCCGGACTTCTCACGGGGCGCAAAGGGGAGGACCTGTTGGTGGAAGCTTCAAAAGGTGCCCCATGGACGATCGTATTTGCCGGAACAGGTCCCAACCTCGGGAACGTGAAGCGCAGGTGCCGGGAGTTAGGCTGCCGGGCGGTGTTTCTGGGAGATCTATCCAGCGGGGATATGCCTTACTTTTACAACGCCATAGACGTTTTCGTTTTACCCTCGCGCAGTGAGACCTTCGGTATAGTAGTCATAGAGGCCATGGCCTGCGGTAAGACCGTGGTGGTATCCCACGAGGTGCCCGAGGATGCGGCTCCGGAGAATCTGGCTTACAGGGTGGGTCTGACACCGGAGGAGGTCAGGAGGGGTATAGAGATGGGCCTATCCTCCCCTTTCCCTCCGGATAGGCTCATATCCCACGCCCGTAAGTTCTCGGATAGGGATAGGTTCGTAAAGGAGCACCTTGAGGTATATTCGCGGGTGTTAGAGGGGAAAGTGTAGCGGAGGGGGATGTTGCCCAATCCACTTTTCGCAGTTCTGTACCCAAAATGGTACCACCGGACTCAGGTTAAAAGCGTGGGGAACAGTAAGAGTAGGACCTTAAGACTCAACCACGTGTATGCCCCCGCGACCAAGTCGTCGGCCACTATCCCCCATCCCCCGGGCAGGCTCTCGGACCTCCTCGCTGGAAAAGGTTTTATAACGTCGTACATACGGAAAAGTAAGAACCCCGCCAAAAAGACCTTAAAGTTAAGCGGGAAGGTGGCAAGGGCCATGTACATGGCCACTATCTCGTCTATCACCACCTCTCTGGGGTCCTTCTCCCCCATCTCTTGGGATACCCTTTCGGCCGACGCTACGGCTATTACCAGAAGGGCCACGAGGGTGACCCAGTAGTCGGGCGTGGAGGTCCCCGTAAGGAGGGCCATAGGGAAGGCCCAGAGGCTGCCGAAGGTGGCCGGAGCGAAGGGGATATAACCTACGAACAGGCCCGTGGCCAGAGCCCTGTATAGGTGTCTCACTCGTAGCTCTCCTCGGGGGAAGGGAAGTCGCCGCTAAGTACGTCCTCCTTGAACCTCTCAAGGGCCTCCTTGAGGACGGAGAAGCCGTCAAGGTACCTCCTTACAAAACGGAACTCCATGCCCGGGATAAGGCCGAGGACGTCGTGGAAAACCAGAATCTGACCGTCGGTGTAGGGACCCGCCCCTATACCTATCGTGGGTATTCTGACCCTCTCCGTTACGTACCTGGCACTCTCCGTCGGCACCTTCTCCAGGACCACGGCAAAGGCCCCGGCGTCCTGAAGGGCCAGAGCGTCTTTCAGGAGCTCCTCCCTGTTCCTCCCCTGAAGTTTGAACCCACCGTAGACGTTGAACTTCTGTGGATTCATACCGATATGGGCCATCACGGGGATACCGTAAGAGACGAGGCGGGCCACCAGGTCAGCCACCTCCCTTCCACCTTCCACCTTCACGGCGGAAGCACCTAACTTCATGAACTTCCCGGCGTTCCTTATGGCTTCGTCCGTTGAGGGCTGGTAGCTCATGAAGGGCATGTCGGCCACCACGAGGGCCGTCTTCACGGTACGGGCTACCACTCTGGTATGTATCAGCATCTCCTCCATCCCCACGGGTAGGGTGCTGTCGTACCCGTGTATCACCATGGCGGCGGAGTCTCCTACTAAGACCACATCAAAGCCGACGGCGTCGGCTAAAAGGGCGGAGGTGTAGTCGTACGCCGTTATGGCCGTTATCTTGCGCTCCCCCTTAAGGGCTATCAACCTCTTAACGGTCATCCGTTTCATTTCACTCCCACCTGTACTTAACGATCGGAAGACTATCCACCCTGCTCCACTCCGCAAAACCGTTCAGGTATAGCCTGTACTTCTTCCGTGGGTACCCCACGTAGTCAAGGAGCAGGAGGGCGAAGGCCGCCTCTCTCGGGGTGTTCCCATAAAAGACGTTCAACTTCACGGGGTCAAGGTTGAGGTTCAGGATGCTGTCTATCGTGGTTGTATCGGCCATAACGTAGTAGGATCCCGACCTCCCCTTCTTCCTCCTCATGAAGAAGGTAAAGGGTAGGGACCTCGCCCCCGGCACGTGTCCCATCCTCTTACAGAAGGGCGGCGCCATAATACCGAAGTAATATCCGGGGACCCGCACGTCTATAAGATGGATTCCGTCCCGAACCTTCAAACCGGAGTCCCCCCGCGCGATCAGACTGTCAAGGGGTACGATGAAGGAGCTGTCCGCTCTCGCCCTCAACCTTATCCTCCCACGTAATCCCTTGCGGTCGCTTACAGGTTGCCCCGCATCCTCCCAGGCCTCAAACCCCCCGTTGAGCACGAACACCTTCTTAAAACCTAAGTGCTTCAACACCATATAAAGGGCCGCAACGTTCAGATAGTAATATGGCAACTTGGCCGAGGAGTATATGAGGACGCTCTCCCCCTGCCTGATACCCAGGGCGGATATCCTTTCAATCAGGGTATCAAACTCCGGCATGTGGAAGGGTGTGCTATCCACCGCTATCAGAAAGGCATCTACGGGCAGGTTTACGGCCCCGGGTATATGGGCCTTCCGGTACTCTTCCGGGTCCCTCATATCAACGACGACCTTCGGTCTAACCTTTCCGAAGTCCTCCGGAGAGACGAACAATGGAATCCCGCCTGCGATCACTACGAACATGGACACTATTCTACCCCCGTACCGCAAACTTAAGGGTGGGTAGCGAGTAAGACGCAGGCGGCTTTAAAATAGAGTCTCATGCTTCAAAACCTGAGGTCGTACGAAGACCTGCGTCGTATGAAATATAACCAACTTGAAGAGCTGGCCCGCGAGATCCGGGAGCTCGTAGTGGAGGTGACGTCTAAGAACGGCGGGCACGTCGGACCGAACCTCGGGGTAGTTGAGCTTACCATAGCCCTCTTGAGGAACTTCAGCCCTCCCAGAGATAAGATAGTCTGGGACGTTTCCCATCAGACCTACGTCTATAAGATACTTACGGACAGGAGGGAGCGCTTTCATACCCTGAGGCAGTACGGTGGCATAGCCGGATTCTCTAACATCTTTGAGAGCGAGTACGACGCGTGGGGCGCCGGACACGCGGGGACGGCCCTATCCGCCGCTTTAGGTATTGCCAAGGCGAGGGACTACACCGGAGAGGATTACAACGTAGTGGCCGTGATAGGGGACGCCACTCTGACGGTGGGCATGACGCTTGAGGCGATGAACAACGCCGGGTCCCTGGGCGTTGACCTCATAACCATACTGAACGATAACGGGTGGTCCATAGACAAGAACGTAGGGCGCATAGCCCAGATGCTCGCCCACGTTCAGGTGAACCCGCTCTACAACACCCTGAGGGATAAGATATACCGCATACTCCCCCGAAAAGGCAAGTACTGGGGAAGTAAGCTTGAGGACGTCATAAAGACGGTGGTACAGGATCCGGCGGCCCTCTTTGAGTTCTTCGGATTCAGGTATATCGGGCCGATAGACGGCCACGATATAAGGAGGTTGGACGATATACTACGCCACGCGAAGGACCTGAAGGGTCCCGTCCTCATCCACGTGATAACGGAGAAGGGACACGGGTACGTGCCGGCCCTGAAGGATCCGGAGACCTTCCACGGCCTCGGCTCCTACGATAAGGTGGATGGAAGTCCCAGAAGGCGTCCGGACGCCAGACCTAAGTACTCCAAGATCTTCGGGAAAACGGTGGTGGAGATAGCCCAGAGGGATATTAAGGTGGTGGGTATAACGGCGGCCATGCCCAAGGGAACCGGTCTGGACCTCCTTCGCGATACCTTACCCAGCCAGTACTACGACGTGGGGATAGCAGAGCAGCACGCCGTCACCTTCGCCGCGGGTCTCGCCCGGGCCGGAGTTAAACCCTTCGTCGCCATATACTCAACCTTCCTACAGAGGGCCTACGACAGCGTTATCCACGACGTTGCCCTTCAGAGGCTTCCCGTGAGGTTCTTCCTTGACAGGGCCGGCCTCGTTGGGGACGACGGTCCCACCCACCACGGCGTGTTTGACCTATCTTACCTCAGGGCGATCCCTAATACCGTGATAATGGCACCGAAGGACGGGGACGAGCTGAGAGACATGGTATATACGGCATGGAAGTACGAGGACGGACCGATATTCGTGCGGTTCCCAAGGGGAGAGGTACCCGTCCATCCGGCCCTGAATAAGGTGAGCATCCTGCCTATAGGGAAGTGGGAGATGCTGGTGGAGGGGGATCCAGACATCGTCCTGCTCCCCGTGGGATACTTCGTGTATCCTGTACTCCGGGTAGTTGAACGCCTGCACGATATGGGGGTCTACCCCACGGTCTATAACGCCCGCTTTATCAAGCCGCTGGACGCCGAGGTTATGGAGGGGGTCGTACTCGGTGCCCGCTACGTCTTCACCTTTGAGGATAACGTGCTGGCCGGAGGGTTCGGCAGCGCGATCCTTGAGTACCTGAGCGAGAGGGGAGGGCTGGACGGAAAACGTGTGGTTAGGTTCGGCCTTCCGGACAGGTTCATAACGCACGGGAAGAAGGACCTGCTCCTTAAGGAGGTGGGTCTGGACGAGGAGTCCCTGCTCTCCGGGATCGTATCCGTGCTGGAGGGTGTAAGGGTCAGGAAGAGAGACCGCACGTAAAGGGTGTCCGTTTTTGCGGGAGTGTTGCCGTAGGTGGTGCTGAACGGCTTTACGTCTGGGTTTGAGGGCTATACTTTTCCGTTGTTAGTACGTACGGACTAACATCTTTAGTACAATTCAAAAAAGGGAAAAGCATAGAATTACCTGTTATGAAAAGGGCAATTTCGCTCCTTCTGGTCAGCGTGGGTGTGGTCGCGCTGGGCGTAAATCTTCTATCTCCCTCAGCAAAACCGAGCAAGGAGGACGAAAGGCTCCTGAAGAGGGCGCAGGCGACCTTCAAACCTCTGCCCGATACCCCACCCTCACCCGAGAGCAACCCGACGACGCCCGAAAAGGTGAAGCTGGGCAAGATGCTCTATTACGATCCCCGCCTCTCAAAGAGCGGATTCATAAGCTGTAACTCGTGCCATAATCTGGCCACCTTTGGGGTGGATAATCAGGAGACCTCCATAGGGCACAGGTGGCAGCTGGGTCCGAGGAACGCCCCCACCGTCCTCAACGCTATGCTACACATAGCCCAATTCTGGGATGGGAGGGCGAAGGACCTTGAAGAGCAGGCTAAGGGCCCCATAGTGAATCCCGTTGAGATGGCCATGCCCGACTCCACCCACGCCGTTGAAGTTATAAAGAGTATCCCGGAGTACGTAGACCTCTTCAAAAAGGCCTTCCCCGACAGCAAGGACCCCGTTACGTACGATAACATAGCCAAAGCCATAGCGGCCTTTGAGCGCACCCTCCTCTCCCCCTCACGGTTTGACAGGTTCCTCAAGGGAGACGTAACCGCCCTGAACAAGGAGGAGAAGGAAGGGTTGAAGCTCTTTATGGAGAAGGGTTGTTCCGCATGTCATAACGGGGTCGCCGTAGGGGGCCAGATGTACAGCAAGTTCGGAATAACCAAGCCGTATCCTTCCAAGGATCTGGGTAGGTACGAGGTGACCAAAAAGGAGAGCGACAAGCACGTATTCAAGGTGGCGTCCCTGCGCAACGTAGCGGTGACGTATCCGTACTTCCACGATGGGAAGGTGTGGAAACTTGAAGAGGCCGTCAGGATAATGGCGGAGCTTCAGCTGGGTACGAAGCTCTCCGATGACGAGGTAAAGAAGATCGTGGCGTTCCTCAACACCCTTACGGGCGATATACCGAAAGAGGCGAGGGAGCTACCCGTTCTTCCTCCCTCCTCTCCAAAGACCCCCAAACCTCAGCGCTGATTCCCCCGGAGAGACGGCCGTGCGATGTTGCCCCACTTTATGTTTAACATAGGCTGTTGAACGTACCCCTACTGGACCCGCGCTCATCCTTAACCTACCCGTACTATGTTGAAGTTGGTATTCGCAGGAGCACTTAGCCTGGGGTACTATACGGGGATAGGCCTTCCGAGGGCACCTTACTCCGTATCCGAGGTAAAGGAGAGCTACGTACAGACCGCAGAGTACGTGCGCACGGCCGCCGGAGAGGATAACAGGTTGGGGAAAGCCCTGCTCTTCGGGATAGTGGGGGCCGCAGCCGGTGGGGGAGCCGGCTGTTGCTTTGACCTACTGACGGGGTGCTTGCCCTTCGGTACGTGCGGGGGAGCCTGTGCCGGTGGGCTGGTAGGCGGGTTGGTCGGCTACTCCTTTTAGAGCATCGGGGCCCCGGGTTTTAGTCGGGCTTGGGGTCCCTTTTCGCCCATAAACTACGTGCGTGCCAAAGAGAGATAGAGGGGCAGATGTAAGGGCGAGGGTCGTAGATCTGCTAAAAAAGGCCAAGAAACCCAAGCTGACCGTAAGCCAGATAGCCAGAGCCCTTAAGTTGAGCAAAAAGAGAACGAAGAAGGTTCTCTTTCACCTGATGGAGGAGGGCGAGGTGGTGAGGTTGGGAAAGAGGTACGCCCACGTACTCAGAGCGGGGAAGATAGTGCGGGGGACCATACAGATAAAGAGGGCCGGGTTCGGTTTCGTGAAGACCGAGGAGGGAGAGGTGTTCGTACCGGCGTGGGCGACGGGGGACGCTCTTAGCGGAGACGAGGTAGAAGTGCTCATATTTCCCGACAGGAAGGGGGAACTACCGGAGGGTAAAGTACTACGTGTGGTAAAACACGGAACCGTCTACGTCGGCGGCACGTACGTGGGCAGAGGGACCGTACTGACCGATGACCCCAAGTTGGGGGCCGTACGGGTACGTATCAAGAAGGGAAAGCGACTGAAGAGGGGAACGAGGGTGATACTGCGGAGGAAGGAGGGCCTGTGGGAGATATACGAGATAAACCCGGACGACTACCGTCTGATAGAGCTGAAGTACTCCCTCCCCACGAAGTTCCCACGCAGGGTTCTAAGGGAGGCGGAGGCCTTAGAGCCGGGAAGGGACGTTTCCCGTAAAGACCTGAGGGAGGAATTCACGATAACCGTAGACCCCCGCACTGCCAAGGATTACGACGACGCCATATACGTGGAGAGGTACTCCAAGGGGTGGATCCTGAAGGTGCATATAGCCGACGTCTCCTACTACGTCAGGAAGGGGTCCGCGCTTGATAGGGAGGCCCTCAAGCGGGGAACGAGCGTGTATCTGATAGACAGGGTCGTACCCATGTTGCCTCCCCGCCTGTCCGACGACTTAGCCTCCCTACTACCGGGGAAACCCAAGTACGCCTTTACGGTTGAGGTTAAGATAACCCGAGACGGCAGGGTAATGAGCCACACCGCCAGGTTCTACAGGAGCGTTATAAAGTCATGGGCCCGCTTTACGTACGAGGACGCCGAGAGGGTACTCAACGACGAGAGTCCAACCGACCCACAGACCGTAATACACCGGAGGGCTTTCGCGGGGGTTAAACGCACCCTTAAGGAGGCCAGCGCCTTAGCGGAGGTCCTCAGGGCTAAACGGGAGGAGAGGGGGAGTATTGACTTTGACCTACCCGAGGCGGAGTTCCTCATGGAGGACGGAAAGGTCGTCATGGTATCTCCAAAAGAGAGGTTGTGGAGCCATAAGATAATTGAGGAGCTCATGATAGTGGCGAACACGGTCGTGGCCACCTACATGCAGAAGAGGGAGTGGCCGGTCCTTTACAGGGTACATGACAGACCCGACCCCAAGAAAGTTAAACGCTTCATAACTCTGGCTGAAAGGTTGTTAGGTAGGTCCTTCAAACACAGACGTATAACCCCTAAGTTCCTGTCGGAGGTGGTCAGGCAGTTCCGTGGGAGGCCGGAGGAGACCTTGATGAACTACCTGCTACTGCGCAGCATGGCCAGAGCGGAGTACTCACCCATCAACATCGGACACTTCGGCCTCGCCCTCAAGAACTACCTACACTTTACGAGTCCTATACGGCGATACCCCGACCTCATCGCCCACAGGCAACTCTACCAGCTTATAACCGGGGGTAAATCTCTGTACAGCCACGAGGACCTTGTAGAGCTCGGTAAATACCTATCGGAGAGGGAGCGTCTGGCCGAGGACGCCGAGTGGGAGATGTGGAGGCTGAAGATATACGAGTTTATGCAGGATAAGGTGGGGGAGATATACGATGGGATAGTGACCGGGGTATCGTCGGAGAGCCTCTTCGTTCAGATAACCGAGCACCTCGCCGAGGGGTACGTACCTCTGCACACCGTCAGGGGAAGGGTGGTGCCCCTGCCAGAGGAGTACGCCGTGATGCTTTTCAGGAAGGGAGAGGTTCGGAAGATAACCCTGGGGGACAGGGTGAAGGTGAAGGTGATAAACGTGAATAAGTACGCCAGGGATATGCTCTTAGAGATGGTGGATTAGGGATCCGACCCCACGATTTTACTTCTAAACCCAATAGTACTTAAACTTATAGTGCAAGTTCGGTGATTTACCACGATATACTACCTTCTTATGCTGACGGTTTTCGTGATAGGAGCCGACATCCAGATTGATACGACGTACATATACAAGGGGAAGCCCGTGGTGGTCATAGGGGACGAGAAGCGCTGGACGGAGGAGATGACCTACACCAAAACCGCCCCCTTCAAGATTCTGGAAAAGAGCGGTATAGACATAATACGGAAGGGGCCAGAATTCAGCGCCGACATCTACGTCTCCGGGTTCAAGGGCCACGATGTTCCCGTGAGCATAGACGGGGAGAGGTTCTACAACGCCTGCCCCAACAGGATGGACGCTCCGACCGTACGGATAAACCCGCTTGAGGTCTCCGTGATGCAGGTGAAAACAGCGTCCTCCTCCAACTTCACCGGATTAGGGGGAGGTGTGATAGTGCATAGGCGCGTCCCACCGAAGGATCCCACCTTGCGCGCCTTCCTTATGGGCAACGCCCTGTCCTCAACCGGTGGAGATGTGGGAGCGTCCATAGAGGGCTTTAATCAGGGCCTCTATTTACGTTTCACCCAGAGTACCCCTTACGCGGTCGGGAGCAGCTACAGAGATGAGAGGTACAGCAGCATAGCCGGGAAGAGCCTCACGGAAATATACCCTTACATACCGGACAGCTTCGCGGGAGCCAACAACCTGTCTTACCGTGTGGTAGAGGCCACCTTCAACGGTCGCGCCATGGAGGGCCTGCTGGATTACGGTCTGCTGGCCAACTACTACCAGAAGGTCCTCTTCCCCTACCTCCTCATGGACGAGATATACAGCAAACAGGTGGGAGGGCACGTGGCCTACTTAGGGCACAGGCTGTACTTCAACACCTTGAACCACTACATGAGCAATCAGCTGAGGAAATCCCTGGGGATGATGTACATGAGTACGGACGCCTACGTCCTCAATCTGGGCCTGACCAACCCCAACTTCCCCCTATTCGGATACGAGGTCTTCTACAGGAAGTGGTGGGCCTACAACAGGATAAAACCCAAGATGATGCCCGATACTTTGAAGAACCACATGCTTCCCAACGTTCAGGTGGCACAGGCGGACCTCAACCGCAGATTCACCTTTGAGAGTTTCCCTGCGCTCTCTCTGTTCGTAAAGGGTGGGGTGGCTTACTACTTCATCTCACCCGACGACAACTACGACCCCATGGTCCTGAAGAAGCTCAGGGCCGTGGACCCGAACGCTAAGGAAGGCAAACCCTATCCTATCTTTAACCTCTCCGCCCGTTACAGTACCGTGCCGGCTGCCTTCGTGTTTGAGATAGCGGCCGAGCCTCCGGACCCGGAGTACGTGTATATAAGCCTACGGAAACCCATGGGTAAGCCCTGGTGGGTGGGGAACTACTCCCTGAAGTGCGGTAAGAAGGTGGGAGGTCGTCTGGAAATTACACCGCCTCTGAAGGAGTACGATTTGAGCCTCAACCTTGACCTGTACTCCTACTTCGTAAAGGACCAGAGCTACCTTACCAGGGTCCGCAGCACGGTGAATATGGGTGGAACGCCTACCACGGTAATGGTACAGACCTACAAAAACGTGGATGAGCTCCTCGCCGGGTACAGGTTCAGGCTAAGCTGGAAGGGAATAGTGGGATTAACTTCTACCTACACCTACGCCCAGAACCTGACCGATAAGGTTCCCTTCGCCGAGACCCCACCTCTGATGGTGGGCCTTGACCTTTTCACCCCCAAACTTCACGGTTTTAGGGCCGGCGTCTCCTTGATATGGAACGACGCCCAGACCCGCGTTGATACCATCCTGAACGAGAGACCTACGACCTCCTGGTGGAGGAGTGACCTCTCCCTTGAGTACTCGTACGGTAGGTTCGCCGCCAAGCTTGAAGTGGAAAACCTCACGGATAACCTGTACTACCGTCACCTTTCCTATATGCGGAATCCCTTCTCCGCGGGCGTTCCCACCTACGAGCCGGGGAGGACGGTTAGATTCACGCTATCTTACGGGATGTAGAGTCTAAGATCAGGGTACGCCTTTGGGCCCCGCCTAACGGGAGGCGGGGCCTTTTTTGAGGTAGTCAGGAAATCGTATCCCATACCCCCACCAAAGGGACCTCGTTTTTATCCGTGCGTAGCCTTCAAAATAACCTGACAGATTCTAACTGCAGTATGAAAGTATTACCGTTAAGATGGAGGTACCACTTTGGGTACAAAACTCACATAAGTGATACCGACCCAGTACGCCCATGACTACAGAAGGAGCGTTTGGGTAGATAAGGGTCTGATAGTGCCCGGCCTCACGGGTAGAATAACAACGTGTCCGGTACAACGCGTAAATAACGGCACATTAAACGAACAAAAGGTATAACATTGAACGGATACAGGCTGTCCCAATACCTCTTTTCAAATGCCACACATCCCGTTAGTATTCACGAGGCTATACAGAACGAAAAATAAAAAAAGCGCCCCCACCGGGATTTGAACCCGGGTTTCGTGGCTGAGAACCACGCGTCCTGGACCTGGCTAGACGATGGGGGCGCGTGAAGATGCTATTATAAGGGCGAAAGGGGAACCCGGGGAGGCCTCAATCTACGACCTCCCCGCACTTCTTACAGTACCTGACCTTGCGACCGTCCTCAAGGAATCGGAAGCCTACGCGGGTGGGCTGACCGCACTTGGGACATACCAGCATAAGCTTGGATACGTAGATCGGGGCGGGTACCTCCTCAATCTGCCCCTCTTCGCGACCGTGCCTCTTCCCCCTGTGCCTTTTTACCGTATTTATCCCTTCAACCACCGCCTTCCCCTTACGGGGAAACACCCTTAGAACCCTACCCTGATGTCCCTTCCACTTTCCGGATAAAACTAAAACCGTGTCTCCACGCCTGATCTTCTGGGCCATCATAACACCTCCGGGGCGAGGGATACGATCTTCAAAAAGCCCTTGTCCCTTAGCTCACGGGCTACGGGACCAAAGACGCGGGTTCCCTTCGGGTCACCGGCCTGATTTATGAGTACTACGGCGTTGTCTCCGAAGCGGATGTAGGAGCCGTCCCTACGGCGGATCTCCTTCTTGGTGCGCACTATTACGGCCTTATGGACCTCTCCTTTCTTGGCAGAGGCGTTGGGTACGGCCTTCTTTATGGAGACCACCACTACGTCGCCGACGTTGGCGGCGACTCTTCCTCCCCTCCGTCCGCTTCCTTTAAGTACTTTGATTATCAGGGCCTCCTTTGCCCCGGTGTTGTCGGCCACGGTGACGTAAGATAGCTCAGGAAGATTCCTCATTTTGCAACACCTCCTTTGCTATCTCCTCAAGGACGGGCGCCTTGCGGAGTATCTTGACTAACCTCCACCTCTTGAGTCTGGAGAGCGGCCTCGTCTCCATCACCTCAACTAAGTCCCCTACCCTGCTCTCGTTGTTCTCGTCGTGGACGTATATCTTCTTACGTACCTTGACGTACTTCCTGTATTTAGGGTGCATCTTCATCCTGTATATGGCCACGACACGGGTCTTGTTCATCCTGTCGCTAACGACGATGCCGCGGAGGACCTTCCTCCTCCCCTTATGTCCCTGATTGCTCATAGCTTTACCCCCTTCTCACGGAGTACCGTAAGTACCCTCGCTATCTCCCTGCGGTAGTACCTTATCAGGTTCTTATCCTCCAGCTGTCCAACGACCTTTTTGAAGCGGGCATCCCGCAGCTGGGCTCGGAGGACGCGCAGTCTCGCCTGTAGCTCGTCTACGCTCATAGCCCTCAGGTCTCTGGCTTTTGTGGGTTTCATCTTCCCACCTCCTTCGTTGATACTATCTTGGTGCGGACCGGGAGTTTGGAGGCGGCGGTACGCAAGGCTTTGATGGCGTCCTCTTCCTTAGCGCCGGCTATCTCAAACAGGATGGTACCGGGCTTCACGACGGCGTACCAGGCGTGGACGTCCCCCTTTCCACCGCCCATACGGACCTCCGCGGGCTTCTTCGTGTAGGGTCTGTGGGGGAAGATTCGGATCCACAGGCGGGCTTTCTTACCTACGGCTCGGACTATGGCCACTCGGGCGGCCTCTATCTGCCGGGCGAATATCCTTCCCCTGTCCATGCTCTTAAGGGCGTACTCACCGTACTCTATCTGGTTTCCGGCCGTGGCCACTCCCTTGAGCTTGGCCCTGTGCTGTTTTCTCCACCTTACGCGGCGGGGCTGCATCATGGCTTTACCTCCTTCTTACCGCGGAGGATGTCCCCCTTGTATATCCACACCTTTACGCCTATCGTTCCCCACTTGGTAAAGGCGGTGTCGTACCCGTAGTCTATGTTGGCACGGAGGGTCTGAAGGGGAACCCTCCCCTTGATGTACCACTCCTTTCGGGCGATCTCCGCCCCGCCAATACGTCCCTTCACCTGCACCCTTATCCCCTTGGCACCCATCCTCATGGCGGCATACACCGCCCTCTTCATCAGACGACGGTGATAGACCCTCTGTTCAAGGCGCCGGGCTATGTTGTAAGCCACGAGCTGGGCATCAAGTTCGGGGTGGGTTATCTCCTGATGCTCAACGAATACCCTCTTCTCCGGACCCCCGAAGATCTTGTTCAGAGCCTCCCGCAGGCCCTCTATGTTCTTTCCACCCTTACCGATTATGACACCCGGACGGGCGGTGTGTATCGTAACGTGAACGTTTAAACCTACGCGGTTTATGGTTATACGGGAGATCTGGGGGTCGTTGGGCAGCTTCCTGTAGTACTCGGTTATGAACTTCCTTATCTGGTAGTCCTCAAGGAGGTTCTGAACGTACTCCTGTTTGGTCTCGGCGTACCAGATTGACTGCCATGGTCTGAAGTACCCCGTCCTAAGTCCGATAGGGTTGGCTTTCTGACCCATCACTTACCCTCCTTCTTTGCGTCGGGCAGGACCACTACGGTTATGTGGGAGGTCCTGCGCCTGAATATTCCGTTCCCTCCAAAGCGGGCGGGTTTCACCGCAGGCTTGGGTATCTTCCACATCGGCCCTCTATCCACTTTCACTATGGCGATGCGCAGGTGGGGGTAGAGGTCATCAACGCTCTTATCGGGAGCGAACTTATCCCTGTAGGAGGCCACGGCGGCCCGAAGGACTTTCCGCATTATGCGGGCTCCCTTCTTGGGGGTGAATTGCAGGACGTAGTCCGCCTCCTGTACGTTCATTCCCTTTATGAGGTCGGCTATGAGCTTCATCTTTTTGGGGGAGATGCGGGCCCTACGCAGGGTGGAGTACCCGCCTAAGGCTTTCCACTCCCTCTTTCTCAGCTGTCCGAAAGGTCTCATCATCGCCTACCCGCCTTCTTACCCTCTTTGTCCTTGTGCCCTCCGAACTTGCGTGTGGGGGCGAACTCTCCGAGACGGTGGCCCACCATCTCCTGGGTGACGTATACGGGTATGAAGGTCTTACCGTTGTGAACCAAGAAGGTCAGACCGATGAATTCCGGCAGGATCATGGACGCCCTGGACCACGTCTTTATTGGGGTCTTGTCCCCTTTCTCCAGAGCCTTACGCACCTTCTTAAGCAGCTTGGGATGTACGTACGGCCCCTTCTTCAGACTTCTGGCCATATCTTCACTCCTTTGATCCGTATCCTATCCTCCGACGCTTCACGATGAAGGTGTCGGAGGGCTTCCTCTTTCTGCGCGTCTTTACGCCGCGTGCGATCCTACCCCAGGGCGTCTTCGGTATCTTACCCTTGGTGCGACCCTCACCACCTCCGTGGGGATGGTCTACGGGGTTCATGGCGACGCCCCTGACGGCGGGACGGCGTCCGAGCCAACGGTTCCTCCCGGCCTTACCGAGGCTTACGTTTTCGTGGTCCACGTTGGATACCTGTCCGACGGTGGCGTAGCAGCCGTGGTGAAACTTCCTTATCTCCTTTGAAGGAAGCTGAACGTATATCCAGTTCTCGTCCTTGGATAGGATGGTGGCGTAGGTGCCGGCGGCCCTGACCAGCTGACCGCCCTTACCCGGTATTATCTCAAGGTTATGGATGGGCGTTCCCTCCGGTATCCTCTCAAGGGGTAGTGCGTTCCCGACCTTTATGGGGGCATCCGGACCGGCCACGACCTCGTCCCCCACCTTCAAACCTTCGGGGGCGATTATGTACCTCTTCTCGCCGTCCCTGTAAGCCACGAGGGCTATGAAGGCCGTGCGGTTGGGGTCGTACTCTATGGACTTCACCACCCCCGGAACGCCCACCTTGTCATGGCGCACGAAGTCTATTACGCGATACTTCCTCTTGTTGCCACCACCCCTGTGGCGAACGGTTATCTTACCCTGATTGTTCCTCCCGGCCTTCTGCTTTTTGGGTTTCGTTAAGGACTTCTCCGGCTCCTCTTTGGTCACGTAAGCGGAGTAGTCTATAACGCTCATCCAACGGCGGCCGGGAGTGTAAGGTTTGTACTTCTTAACAGGCATATTACACCCCCAGGTCTATGCTGTGGCCCTCGGCCAGAGTTACGACGGCCTTCTTGTACCTTCTGGTACGTCCCACGATGCGGCGGCGACGGAGGTCTCTGCGGGGTTTGGGCTTGTAGTTCATGGTGTTAACCTTCACGACTTTTACACCGAAAATCTTCTCAACCGCCTCTTTTATCTGGTGCTTGTTGGCGTCAGGATGCACTATGAAAGTGTATTTGTTGTACTTGTCCTTCAAGTCCAGCGCCTTCTCCGTAAGGACCGGTTTTATAAGGACCTCCTCGTAAGAGAGCTTCATAACAACCTCTCCTTTAGCTTCTCTATCGCCCCATCCTCGGCGACGACGTAATCCGACCACAGGACGTAGTAGGTGTTGAGCTGATCCGCGTGGAGGACCTCAACGTCGGGAATGTTGCGGGCGGAGAGGTAGAAGGTACGGTTGTAGTCCCTGGGCACGAATAGGACGTTCTTTCCAGCGAGGCCGACGCTCTTGAGGAAGTTATACACCGTCTTGGTCTTGGGTTGATCCAGATCCATGCTCTCAAGGAGAAGGAGCCGTTCGTTCTGAGCCCTGTCGGCCAAGGCCATGCGAAGGGCGAGTCTCCTTGCCTTCTTGGGCATCTTTATGTAGTACTCTCTGGGCCTCGGACCGTGGGCTTTCCCTCCTCCCACGAATATGGGGGCGTACCTGTCACCGTGTCTGGCTCTACCCATGTGTTTCTGTGGCCATATCTTCCTGCGGGAGCCTTTCACCTCACCGCGCGTTTTGGCGTGGTGGGTCCCCTGCCTCTGGTTGTACAGGTAAACCCTCACCGCCTCCCATAGGAGATGGCCGTTGGGTTTTATCCCGAAAAAGTCCTCGGGGAGGTCCCGCTCGCCCTTCTTCTCACCGGTTATGCTGTATATAGGGGCCTTCATCGCTTATCACCTCCGTACTTGTAAACGGCCGGCCTCACGAAGACGTAGGCGCCCCTGTGTCCCGGAACACCGCCCTTGACCAGGAGGAGGTTGTCGTCGGGGTACACGCGCACGAGTTTGAGGTTGAGAACGGTAACGGTCTCGTTCCCGTAATGACCGGCCATCTTCTTACCTTTCCACACCCTACCGGGGTAGGTGTGCTGACCTATAGACCCCGGTCTCCTGTGAAACTTGGATCCGTGGGCGGCTGGGCCTCCCGAGAAGTCCCACCTCTTCATTCCCCCCGTGAAGCCCCTCCCTTTGGTCTTCCCCTGTACATCCACCACCTCTATCCCATCAAATAGGGAGACTCCCAGGGAGGAGCCCACCGGGTACTTGTCCAGCTCATTTGTTTTGAACTCGTAGAACTTGGTAGGGTACCTTTCCCTTTCGCCCAGCGCCCCCTTCACGAACCCAAGTACGGGTTTTTTTACCTTGTGAGGTGGTTTGAACTCGTAGCCCACGATAACGGCGTTGTACCCGTCCTTCTCCGCCGTCCTGTGTCCCACCACAACGTTCTCGGGCACCTGAAGGACGGTGACGGGTACGGGGATACCGAAGGGCTCGTGTTCCGGCTTCACATACACCTGAGTCATCCCCACCTTTTTGGCTATCAGCTTGAGCATGGCTCTACTCCGTGATTATCTTTACCTTTATATCCACACCCGGAGGCAGGTCTATCTGCGAGATCTTCTCTATCGTCTCCGGGGTGGCGTCCCTTATCTCTATGAGACGGGCGTGTTTCTTCAGCCAGAAATGCTCCTGCCCTCTCTTGTCTATGTGCGGCCCTCGTATCACGGCGAACAGGGACTTCTTGGTCGGAAGGGGGATGGGTCCAGCCACCTTAGCACCGGTGGCTTTAGCCGTAAAAACGATCTCCCGGGCCGTCCTGTCAAGGACGGCCGGGTCAAAGCTCTTGAGCTTCAGGCGGATCTTGTCCATCACTCAAGGATCTCGGTGATCACCCCGGCGCCCACCGTACGGCCACCCTCACGGATGGCGAACCTGAGTCCCTTCTCTATAGCCACGGGGTAGATGAGCTCCACGTCCATGGTGACGTTGTCGCCGGGCATGGCCATCTTACGATCGGGGTCGGCGAACCTGATGGTACCGGTCACGTCGGTGGTACGGAAGTAGAACTGGGGTCTGTAACCGTCAAAGAAGGGCGTAGAGCGGCCACCCTCTTCCTTCTTAAGGATATACACCTCCGCCCTGAACTTCTTGTGGGCCTGTATGGAGCCGGGTTTGGCCAACACCATACCCCTCTCCACCTCGTCCTTTCCTATACCACGCAGGAGAGCACCGATGTTGTCGCCGGGAATGGCCTCGTCAAGGATACGACGGAACATCTCTATGGACGTGACGACGGTCTTGAGGGGCCTGTCCCTGAAACCTACGATCTCAACCTCGTCCCCGGGACGCAGGACACCGCGCTCCACCCTACCGGTCACGACCGTACCGCGCCCGGTGATGGAGAATACGTCCTCTATGGCCATGAGGAAGGGCTTGTCTATCTCCCTCTTGGGCTCGGGGATGTACTCGTCAAGGGCCTCCACGAGCTTCAGTATGGCGCCAGCGCCTATTTCGTCGTCAAAGTCGGAAGGATTCTGCAGGGCCTTGAGGGCGGATCCCTTTATCACGGGTACCTCATCACCGGGGAACCCGTACTCGTTGAGTAGGTCCCTGACCTCCATCTCCACCAGCTCCAGAAGGTCGGGGTCATCCACCAAGTCCACCTTGTTTATGAAGACGACTATGGCCGGGACACCGACCTGACGGGCCAGAAGCACGTGCTCGCGGGTCTGGGGCATCACGGAGTCCACGGCGGAGACCACCAGGATAGCGCCGTCCATCTGGGCGGCACCGGTGATCATGTTCTTGATGTAGTCGGCGTGGCCGGGGCAGTCTATGTGGGCGTAGTGATACTTGTCGGACTCGTACTCAACGTGGGCCACGTTGATCGTCAGGATCTTGGTCTCGTCCTTACGGGCGATCTTGGCGTCGGCCTTGGCTACCTCGTCGTAGGACTTGAACTCCGCCTGTCCCTTCTGCGCCAGCACGGCCGTTATGGCGGCCGTCAGCGTCGTCTTACCATGGTCAATGTGACCGATGGTACCCACGTTCTTGTGGGGCTTCGTACGCTCAAACTTGGGCTTAGCCATCGCTCTTTACCTCCTTTTTTTCCCCTTTATAAAAAAGCGACCTGCAATTATACGGCCGTACCACAGGCCGCAACGTACCCAAACCCCCCGGGTTTGGAGTGCGTATTCTAAGGGAGAGTCGGAACGTTGTTCGTACCCTTCCTTCGGTTGAGATGCCAATGCGACTGTATCACCGGATGGGGCTTTGAATCGGGTGGCATCAACTACCTACGGGGTAAGGTGGCAGGCCTTACCTCCGGAGACCGTACGACAACTTGACACGCCCATCGTTTAGCCTCCCGTATTGGAGATGTCCGGACCCGGTATCGCTCCTGCCAGTTTTATACCCAGAGTGGTACCCCTCGTTCTGCCGGTGAGTCTTTACCCTTCCCAAGGGTACGGTGCCGTTTGATGGCCCACGCATTTCTATTCAGACGTCGTTGTCATGGACGACACGTCGGATTGGCTGATCCACACGTTAGACTCGGAACCGTAAGGTCCGTGTCTTATTCGCTTAAACGACAACAACTCCCCCGAAGGCCAAGGAACATTTGATCTTATATCGGCCCTACTTTTGCAGATTTTATGCCCAGAGTGGTACCCCCGCGGATACCCGAATTCGTGCCGTACAGGTGTACAGAGAAGGTTTAACGGTAATATACCCATCAGACTCTATCGTCTCCCACAGACGGTTAGACGACACCCAACTCCTCATTTTTGCGTAACGGTATATCACTGCATTATAAAACACTTCCTCACGGCTCCGCCTTAAATACAAAGGCTATGGAGATGTTCCTGCTTGGAGCGCTCTGCGGTTTCATGACGTACTGTACCCCTCCCTACAGATATTCCTATTACTCGTGGCAAAGTGTGGCGGGGAGCCTTATCAGGAGCGCCGTTCAGATGGGGAAGGGCAACATGTCGTCCGGACGCCACGTGCTCTGGTCCAGAGTACTCCCCGACGGCATTGATGTGAGCGTTGAGCCCGTGGTGGGTGATATCAACAACGACGGCCAGATGGAGATAGTCGTATCCGAGTACGCGAACGCCTCTCCCAACAACCGCCTCTACGCTCTCAACGCCATAACCGGAGATACTATCTGGAGTGTGCCGAACTACGGGCCAGAGTACCACTACTTTTGGGGGACACCCACGATAGCCGACGTTGACGGGGACGACACCCTTGAGGTACTGGCGGGCAATTACGACGGATACCTTTATATAATAAACGGGGTTACCGGAAGTTATACTCGCCTCTGGATAGGTGGAGATGTGCCCTACTCCGAAGGTGTGGGAGACGTTGATGGGGATGGGAAACCCGAGATCGTCGTCACGTCTAACAACAGTGTTCTGGACGTTTTCAACGGTGAGGACCTTAGTCTCCTCTGGTCAAAAAACATACGTGTATATACGCCTCCTGCCCTTGCCGATGTGGATGGGGACAGGGATATGGACGTGGTTGTAGGTGGAAACGAGAAGCTCTGGGCCTACGACGGCGCTACGGGTACCCTCCTATGGATTGCAGACACCACTACCGCCCCCATAACGGATTACTTCCATTACGTGGCGGTGTATGATATAGATGGAGACGGTAAGATGGAAGTGGTGGCTACCAACGAGGACTGGTACGTCTATGCCTTTAACGGGGAGGACGGGTCCTTCCTCTGGAGGGCGAACGTAGGTGGTAGAGCCAGGACCTACCCGGCCATTTACGACATAGACGGCGATGGCACCGTGGAAGTTATAACAGGTTCCTCCCGGGTACCTTACAATAACTTTGTCAGAGCCTTCAACGGACCCGACGGAGCTTTGAAATGGGAAGCGGTTCTCGCTGGAAGGTTTCAGGGAAGTGGTGTAGGGCCGGTCGTGGTGGATATAGACCCATCACCCGGATACGAGGTGGTCATAAACGGTGAGGAGACACCGGTTTACGTCCTATCCTCGTCGGGTAACCTTCTCTGGGCCGATACGACTATATGGGCAGAGAACAGCGCCGTCGCGGACGTGGATGGGGACGGGTGCGTTGAGATAGTAGAGGTCGGGCGGAATCCGTACAACGTTGCCGTCATAGATGCCTCCTCGGGATCCTGTCCTCTTGGAGGGGAGGGAGGCCTCAGCACCTACGAGGAACGCGGCTCACGATCCGGCCCGGTCTCCATATACACCCCCGACGGCAGGCGCGTAAGCGGGGCCTACAAGAGGGGAATATACTTCATCGTGGATAAGGGGAGGGTGAGGAAGGTAGTCAAGCGTTAGAAGAGGTCAAGGGGTGAAAAATTCCGTCGCCGAAGTAGGGTTAAAATACGACTTTAAAATTAGCACCCCGTGAGAGGTACGAAGAAGGACTACTACGAGATCCTGGGCGTTCCCCGGGACGCTACCAAAGAGCAGATAGACGCCGCCTTCGCCAGACTGGCGATGAAGTGGCATCCGGACAGGGTGCCGCCGGAGAAGAAGGAGGAGGCCGAGAGGAGGTTCAAAGAGATAAGCGAAGCCTACTCCGTCCTATCCGACCCCGAAAAGAGGAGGCTGTACGACATGGGTATGGATCCGGAGGGGGGTGTGCCGGGGGGTGGAGCGGCGTACGACTTCTACGGGATGAGTCTGGACGAGATACTGGAGCGTATATTCGGTGGGAAGTTCGGCGGGTTCGGTTTTGAGGACATATTCGGTGAGATGTTCGGTGGTAGGAGGGGTAGGGAGAGGGCCAGCGAGGAGGATCTGGACGTGCACGTTGAGGTTAGCCTATCCGTGCCGGAGATGGTGAAGGGAACAAGCCGTCGCATACGATACCGACGGAAGGTCCTGTGCCACAGGTGTGGTGGCGAGGGAATACTCAACCCCAGGACCTGTCAGGTGTGCGGTGGAACCGGCAGAGTGAGGCAACATCAGAGGAGTTTCTTCGGCGTTATGGTGGTTGAGAGGCCCTGTCCGAACTGCGGTGGTACAGGGGTAAGTGGGGAGACATGCCCGGTTTGTGGGGGCTACGGATACGAAGTTAAGGAGGTTGAGAGGGAGGTAAGCATACCGGCCGGAGTGATACCCGGTCAGAAGGTCATATACAGGAACGCCGGACACGTAGGGAGGACCGGAACCGGTAGGCTGGTCATACACGTCAACGAAAGGCCCGATCCTAAGTACGAGAGGAGCGGTAGGGACATCGTCCTCACGGTGGATATAAGCCCCGCGAGGGCGGTTCTGGGTGGGGAGGTTGAGATAACGGCTCCACAGGGTGATAGGGTAAAGGTCAGGGTACCGCAGGGGGTACAGCACGGTGAGGTCTTCGCCCGGCTTAAAGGCAGGGGGATACCCGACCCCAAAGGCGGAAGAGGTGGGGACCTTCTTATAAAGGCCCGCATAAAGGTACCCACCAGGGTTAGTAAGGAGCAGAGGAAACTGTACGAGAGGCTGCTTGAGATTGAGGAGCGGCCGTAGAATTGCCAAACATGGAGGTTCTGACGGCGATTCTAATGATATCCGCCTCCGTTTCTCTCATAGCGATAGCGGGGGCGGTGTGGTATCTGGTAATACGCATATCTTTCACACTTGACAGGATGCTACTCTCCATGGAGAGGATCGCGGACGACGCCGAGGAGACCTTTAAGAAGATAAACCGTCTCACGGAGAGAATAGACAGCACCCTTACCCCTATAGAGAGGATGGTTCAGGGCTTCTCCATACTTACGGTTGCGAGCAAGGTATTGGGTCTATTCGCATCCCGTAAGCGCCGCGGATAGATTACACCCCTTCCACTTCCACTATATAATATACGCCTCAAGGGGCCGTAGCTCAATAGGCAGAGCAGCGGACTCATAATCCGTGGGTTGCAGGTTCGAGTCCTGCCGGCCCCATTTTTTAGAAGGGGGGGATGAATGAACAGGGAGGTGGCGGAGATAGTGAAGATCTACGCTACGAAGTCCGACAGGTATCTAAACGAATACCTCTTAGGTAAATCCAAGCATAACCTCATGGCCGCCCTTATAGACCTCCTCACGATGTACATGAACGACAGGAACTCCTCCACCTTGAG
>CAYYQD010000013.1:0-36478 GCA_964473735.1 uncultured bacterium | reverse complement strand
GGTACCTCCTTACCCATACGGTATCCGAAAGCTGTAAGAGTAATACGTTGAGCATAACAGTCCAATTATACAGTGGTTTGGTGATGATGTATGGGGCAACCATATTTCACATAATCCTGTAGTCCGTACTAAAAAATTGCAGAATAATTTGAAAATAGTCCATAGTTTTATAAATAATATGCAAAAATTTTAAAGCACAATGCGTTGCTTTGGGACGTAATCTCCCGTATAATACCTACCTTATGATGGCACTTTTGCTTGCGCTTGGGACTCATAGCATGGCCAACGACCAGACGCAGACCATAAAGGGTGTGGTCAGCGGTGCCGTGTGTGGCATACACGAGATGACGTGTTCCCACAAGCCCGGGGCCCACGGGTACGAGACCTTAGGCATATTCGTGGATGGTAAGGGGTTCTTCTACTTCGCGAACGTCCCCCAGAAGGTTCTGCGGAGGATAAACCGCATGGAGATAACCGTGAAGGGGGAGGTGAAACCGAAGTACCGTTCCATACTGGCCCACGTTATAAAAGCGGACGGCAAGGTCGTATGGGTGTGGAAGAAGGAGAAGAAGGATAAGCACGGGGAGGAGTGAGGTTCGCTAACCCGCCTTTCAACGGTATAATCACTTACCGATGCTTTTGCCTCTTCTTTTAGCGTCAGGGGACACCTTGAAGATATACGTCCTCCACTGGAACGACGCCCACGGGCACTTGGGCTACAACGAAGCCTTCTGGCTGGACAGGGACTTCCCACCCACCCTGGCCAACGCCCGCGCCTTAGCCTATCTGGTAAAGCAGTACAGGGAGAGGGCTAAGAGAGAGGGGGCGCTGGTTCTGGTTATGGACGCGGCGGACTACTTTCAGGGGGACCCCTTAGGTGAGCTGACTAAGGGAAAGTTATACATGCAGGTGATGAACTACATCGGGGTGAACGTGGGGGCGGTTGGGAACCACGACTTTGACTTCGGGAGGGACATCTTAGACTCCTTAGCCAAATGGGCTAACTTCCCTCTGGTGAGCGCCAACCTGATAGATACCGCCGGAAACCCTCCCTCCTTCGCCAGACCTTACGTCGTCATAGACACCATGGGGGTCAGGATCTTGGTGTTCGGCCTCATAACCCACTGGCTCAAGGGTATGGTCCCGCCCCAGAACATGCCCGACCTTGACGTAAAGTGGGAGTACTCCTTCGTAAAGGACTTCGTCCCCAGAGTACGGGAGAAGGAGAAGCCTGACATCGTCATCGCCCTGACCCACGTCGGATTCAGACACGATAAGAGGGACGCCGACTCCGTAAGGGGCATAGACCTCGTAGTCGGTGGGCACAGCCATACGGGGGTGGTTCCCCCCTACTTCTCCCGCCTCAACTCAACGGCCATAGTTCAGGCCTACTCCCACCTCGCCAACTTAGGGGTGGTTGAGATCCTGTACGATAAGAGGAACAGGGTCATCTTAAACGTAACCGGGAAGATAATCACTCTGACGGACGAGAGGGTTCCCTCGGACCCCTACATAGACTCCCTGTTGACGGTGTGGGAGGCGAAGGTGGATAGCATATACGGTGTAAAGGTGGCGGAGGCCTTAGGAGACTTTACCCGTGGAGGTTTCACGGAGAGCTCAATGGGGAACCTCGTGACGGACGCCATGCGGTGGTACGCGGAGAACGTCCTGAAGGAGAGGGAGCATCCCGTAGTGGCCATATACAACGCGGCCGGCATAAGGGACAACTTTAAGACAGGCCCAATAACCCGTAAGGACATATACAGGGCCTTCCCCTTCCCCAATACCCTGATGTACGGTAAGGTTAAGGGGAGGGACCTCCTGAAGATCTTAGGTGTAGGGTACAACGGTCACCACGCCATATTCGTCGTCTCTGGCATAAAGCTGGAGTACGACAACTCCTCCCTATCTAAGGAGACAGTCAGGGTGGTCCTGCGGGACACGATAACCTACGACAGCATAGGCACCAAGGAGTACGTCATACCCGTGGCCAGGGTCCGTATTCTGGAGGTGGGAGGTAAGCCCTTCAACCCCGATTCCACCTACGTAATAGCGACGAACGATTATCTGATGAACGGAGGAGGGGAGTACGTGGTATTTAAGACCGCACGGGACGTCAGGGACACGGGCAGGAGGATCTCGTATATCGTAGAAGATTACCTAAAAAACGTTAAAAAGGTGAAACCTCATACGGAAGGCCGCATAAAAAAAGTAAAACTTAGACTATGAACGCTTTTGAATGGATAGTAGTCATAACGTCGTTTATAGGGGGTCTGGCCAGCCTCTATAAGGGGACGTCCGACCTCGGGCTTGAGAGCGTAAGGGGGAGGATGTACGCGGCCACGGGGTTGGGTTTGCTGGTTCAGGGTGCGTGGCTGTACTTCTCCTACAACGAGTGGTTGTGGATACTCTCCCGCATGATAATCGCGTACGGTACGCTCCAGTACGCCCTCCCCTACGTTCTAAGGAGAATTGACGCCATTCCGGCGGTGCGGTGGCTCCTGATATTCGTCCTGTGGTCCGTATTCCTGATAATAACCCTGACCCTTGCCCACAACTTCGCCAACGGCGGCTGGATAGGGGTAGCTGTCTTCGTTCTGGACGCCCTCACCCTCTTCGTTACGATATGGGGGGCCGTAGGGTTCTGGCCGGCCGAGGTGGGCAGGAGGTGGATGGGCGGTAGCGTCGTCGCCGCGCTCCTTTGGGTCGGAGATGCCCACGTGATAAAGGGGCTCATCTTCGCCACCTACGGCATATACACGGTAATGAACCTGCTTATGACGGCCGTAGCCCTCAAAAGAGGATGAGAAAGGCACTCCTTCCCCTTCTGCTTTTGACGAGCTGCGGCGTCTCGCTGACGGAGAAGTGGGAGAGGAGAGCCAGAGAGGAGCCGGTGGAGGTACTGGTTGAGATGGCCGACAGCCTGAACTCCCCGTCCTTCCGCAAAAAGATGAACCTGACACCTCTGGGACCAAAGGTGGCCAACCTGTTTTCGGATATACTCACGTCGCTTAAGTACTACGACCTAACCCTGAAGGACCTACTGCGGGTCGCCGACGCCGATAAATCCTACATCCAGTACCTGTACGACCACGGTCTATTTGATGAGAGGTGGGAAAAGGCCGTCTTCGCCTACCGTGAGATACTGCGGGCGGCCCGCCGGAAGCTTGCGGGCGTAAAGGACCTTGACTCCTTAGCCGAAATAACCCGGCACCTCAAACCCCCGATAACCGCCCGCGCCTACAAGAGGGAGTACGAGGACCTGGTGGACCTGTACAGAGAGAAGACTCTATCCGAGGGGGAGGTGCGGTGGGGGATGAGCGAGAGGGACGTAAAGGAGGTCTGGGGAGAACCCGAGTCCGTTGATACCGTCCTATCCGTCGCTGGCTCATCCTTCGGAAAGATACTGCACTACGGGGACAGGAGCGTCCTGGTGATAGATGGCCGGGTTGAAGACGTGTTTGAGAAGTAGGGGTTAGGACGGCCGATTACCCCGTTAGAATAGCGTAATGCCCCTTTTGAGAGACTTCTTTATAGCCCTATCGCACAATAAGACCCTTGAGAGGTTCCTGACCACCAACAGGTTCGGTAAGAAGATCTCCAGACGCTTCGTCGCCGGAGAGACCCTCGGCGAGCTGGTAGAGGTCGTTAAACGCCTTGAGTCCGAAGGTATATACACA
This sequence comes from uncultured bacterium, assembly GCA_964473735.1. GTDB lineage: Bacteria > Hydrothermota > Hydrothermia > LBFQ01 > LBFQ01 > JAADCS01. The sequence goes on along the minus strand of CAYYQD010000013.1, from coordinate 32,798 downwards.
ACCGTGGCCTTCTTGGGAGAGCATTACAGGGCAAAGGAGCCGGCACTGAAGAGTACGGAGGAGTACCTACGTTTGGCGGAGGCCTTGGCTCCCCACAGGGAGTACTCCGAGATCTCCCTTAAGCTCACCCAGTTAGGTCTTGAGATAGACAGGGACTTCACGTACTCCAACCTTAAGAGGATAGCGGAGAAGAGCGGATCCCTCGGCCTGTACATAAACGTGGACGTGGAGGAGAGTCGTCTCCTTGAGGATACCCTGCACATAGTCAAGGGCCTGAACGACGAAGGCTATCCCGTGGGCACGGTCATACAGGCTTACCTTTACAGGGCGGAGGAGATACTGGAGGAGCTGGCGAAGTACAGGATGAACGTCCGTCTGGTAAAGGGGGCTTACAAAGAGCCCCCGGACGTGGCCTTCCAGAGCAAGCGGGACGTGGATGAGAACTACAGGAGGCTCGCCCTGAAGATGCTAAAGATGACGGACAGGATATACCCGGAGTTCGCCACCCACGACGAGGGCATAATAAACTTCGTGATGAAAAAGGCGGAGGAGATGGGGGTACCCAGAGATAAGTACGAGTTCCAGATGCTGTACGGTGTCCGGCTTGGACTCCAGAGACGGGTGAAACGTACCCACAGGCTCCGCCTGTACGTCCCCTACGGCTCTCACTGGTACCCGTACTTCATGCGGCGGTTGGCGGAGCGCCCGGCTAACGTCTGGTTCGTCCTTCGGGGCCTCTTCGGGTGATTCCCCTTTAGAATGGGCACGTGTTGAGGCGGGCCCCCCTTATCCTGTTGCTCCTTATTTCCTGTCGTACGAGGGGGCTACCGCCTGCGTCCCCTTCCCCCGGTGAGGATAGAGGAGCGGAGGTGGTGTGGAGCGGCGAGGTGGGGGAGAGGGTCGCCTTACCTCCCGCGCTGTCGGATGGGGGTGTTGCGGTGGTGATTACCGCCTCCGGTAAAGTCCTATCCGTGGATGTGGCGGGCAGGTTGAGGCCCCTATACGATTTGGGGGAGCCCCCAACGGCCGGCCCGGTGCTCTCGGGCGATACCCTCATAGTCGGCACCTTCTACGGCAACCTCTACTTCCTTGACCTTACGGGGAGTCTGCTCTTCAAGGATTCCCTCGGCACCCCCATAAGGGGAATAGCCGTGGGCGAAGGCATCTTCGCTGTGGGTGAGGACGGTAAGGTGGTCAGATACGCAGGGACCTCCCGGCGATGGGTGAGGTACGTCGGGGACAACGTCTTAGTACCGCCTTCCATAACCCCTCGTGGGGACGTGGTCGTGGCCACCATCTCCGGGGATATTATAGCGTACGACACCGCCGGCGTCATCGCATGGATGCTGGAGAACGTAGGCACGGCTCCCTCCTCCCCCTCCGTTAGGGACTCCGTTGTAGCCGTGGGTTTTCCCGACGGCAGGCTTCTCCTCCTGACACCCTCCGGATACAGGTACGTTCATGTTTTCTCCGGTATAACGGGGGAGGTGTCCCTATCCGACAGCGGGGCCGTCCTCTCCACGTACGGAGGGAGCGCCCTCAGGGTCGTAGGGGATAGCATCCTGTGGGAGACCCCCGTCTGCTCAACGTGGGTGGCCACGTCTCCCGTATCCTTCAACGCTTTCATCGTGGCCGTGTGTGGAGACGGCACCCTGTCCCTCCTCTCCTACGACGGCAAAGTCTTAGACTCCCTCCATCTAAAAGGGGACGGATGGATGGAGCCTCTTCCCTTCGGTGGGGGACTCCTTATAGTGAGTGGAGACGGTAGAGTGTATTACGTAGCCTTACCCGGAACCCTCCTCCCCGGATGGCCCCTGTACCGTGGAACGCCTCGGAGGTCGGGGAGCCCATACGGTTAAGGTGCGCCTTTATAATACCCTCCTCGGCCGGGTAGCTCAGGCGGTAGAGCAGGGGACTGAAAATCCCTGTGTCGGGGGTTCGACTCCCTCCCCGGCCACTACGGGGTCCCGTAGCTCAGGTGGTTAGAGCGCGCGGCTGATAACCGCGAGGTCGGAGGTTCGAGTCCTCCCGGGACCATTATTGTGGTAGGGGTGATCCCATAGGGGGATGCGATTACAAAGCCCTTCCACGACATTTCAGCGGCAGTTGTTAAAGGGTAAGGGTATTCTACCCTATCGCGTCGCAGGGCATATCGGAGACTTCTCCCGTTTCAAAAAATTTGTGCTATTCTTCAGTATAGTTTCAGTTTTTTTGAAATATATGGGCGGTAATTTTTCTCAAATCAAAAAATATTACTATCAGCCATATAATACTGGTGTGGAAAGGAGGGGTGAGTGATGATCCACGGCTCGCTGAGGAGTTTTAACCTACTTGAGGTTATGCAGTTCATCGGCAGGAAGAACGGAACCCTGATCATAACCTCTCCCGAGGGTAAGGTGCGCATCTACGTTAAGGACGGGAACGTGAGGGGATTCGTATATGAGAACGAGCGGGTAAAGGACATCTTTCGCGTCAGGTACCGCTTCCTTAAGGTATCCGAGGGTAGCTTTGAGTACGTGCCCGGGGAGGTGGAGATAGAGGACTTTTCCGTACCCATTGACACCCTTATTCTGTCCGTGGTCTCTATGGGGGACGAGCTCCGAGACCTGCGAATATCGTCTCCGGTTCATCCCGACACCGTGTACGTTCTATCTGGCGATGTTGAGAACATGTCCGAGGATATACGGAGATTTCTAAAAGTTGCAGGTCCTCTGTTAGTTAAATGCAGTAGCGCCCGTAAAATACACGAGAAAACAGGGTTGGATTTGGATATGGTACGCAAGTTTATGACCGTACTGGAGGCGACGGGCACCATACGTCCGGTACCCCGCTCCAGAGTAAAGGAGGACATATCGCTGTTGGGTAGGGTGATAGACCTGTTAAGGAGAGTATGGAAATGGCCGAAATAAAGGTGGTGATAACCGGCCCCGTGGGATCCGGAAAGACGACCTTCGTCAAGAGCGTATCCCAGACGCCCGTAATTGAAACGGACGAAGTGAGTACGGTGGATATAGGAAAGGGTACCACTACCGTAGCCCTTGACTTCGGCACCGTACGGATAGAGGACGTGTTGATCCGCCTCTTCGGTACCCCGGGTCAGGAACGATTCTCCTTTATGTGGGAGGACCTCATGGTAGAGGCCACAGGTTTCGTATTTCTGGTGGATAGCAGCAACCCAGACTCCCTTCCGAAGGCCAGACGTATGCTCCAGTTCTACATGAGCAACTACAAGATCCCTTTCATAATAGGCGCTACCCGTCAGGACCTGAAACGCGTGTGGTCCCCGGAGGATATAGCGGCTTACTTCATGCTACCGGAATGGGTCGTGAGAGGTGTAGTTGCTACGGACAGGGAGAGCGCCCGTGACCTTCTGATGTACTTCTTAGAGCTCTTGAAACGAAAAGGAGGAAGACGATGGATAGATTGAAGGCTATACTACAGGATCTCGTGGATCGCTCCGGGGAGATAATGGCCGTGGTTCTGGCTACCCCGGACGGCTTCCCTGTGGAGTTCGCGGCCAGAGGTAATATAGAGGTTGATAGGCAGGCGGCGGTGATAGCGAGCCTTTCCAGTCTGGCGACGAGGTCCACGGAGATGGTGGATATCGGTTCCCCCGAGGAGATCATGATAACCTCGGAGAGGGGAAGGATGTTCGTGTATCGTGTCGGAACGAAGGCTACCTTGGGTGTCATAACGGCCAGAGACGTAACGGCCGGTCTGGTTCTCCTGAAGGTGCGCCAGGTACTACCGGACATCGCTTCGGAGCTTGACAGAGTCCTATCAAGGAGGGAGGGATGAAGACGTACAGGGATATTCTGAGGGACTTTGAGGCTATATCCGGACCTATAGGGCCTCACGCGGAGGTCTTAAAGAGGTACGCCGACAGGCTCAAGGAGTGGGACGATCTCTTCACCAAAGTTTTCTACGACACCCTCTTCTCCTACGGCCCCACGGCCGCAGTATTCCGGGAGGGGGAGAGGGTGGAGAGGGAGGAGACCCTCAGGGCGTGGTACAGGAAGGTGGTAAGCGGAGAGTACGACGACGCCTTCTGGGACTGGCAGTACCGCAGGGTGGGTCTGGCCCACGTCCTGCGCGGGATACCCAACGAGTTCATGTTGTCGGCTATGTCCATGGTGCAGAGGGCGTTCCTTGAGAAGGTTAAGGAGGAGTTCCCGTCCGACGAAGCGGCCCGGATATACCTCGCGTTTAAGCACGTTACCGATGCGGTAGCTACCCTAATAGCGTCGGGGTACATGTACTCCTACCTCAAGGCCGTAAGCGAATCTACGGGGATGTCCCTGACGTTGATAGATAGGCACGCCGTCCTGGTGGCTCAGAGGGAGTACGAAAGGGATAAGGGGTGAGGGGACCTTCCACTCCACCGTACAATACCCGGCATGAAGAGAACGGACGCGCTCCTTAACGAGCAGATAAACCACGAGCTTTACTCCGCCTACCTGTACCTTTCCATGGCGGCTTACTTCCACTCCCGGGGTCTGAGGGGCTTCGGGAAGTGGTTTGAGGTGCAGGCCAAAGAGGAGCTGGAGCATGCCATGAAGTTCTACCACCACCTACTTGAAAAGGGGGTTGAGGTTACCCTCAAGGAGGTGAAGGAGCCCCCTAAGGCGTGGCCTTCCCCGAAGGATGCCGTAAAGCAGGCTCTTGAGCACGAGAGGAAAGTGACCTCTCTCATACGGGAGATAGGTAAGGCGGCTATGGAAGAAGGTGAGTTCGGCACGTGGGAGTTTCTGAACTGGTTCTATAAGGAGCAGATAGAGGAGGAGAGTACCGTAGGGGACCTCCTGTCCTCCCTTGAGCTGGTGGGCGATAGTGGAACGGGTCTGTACCTGCTTGACAGGGACCTAAGCAAGAGGGAGGAGTGAGAACGGTACGGACGTAGAATCTACGTTATGAAGGACTGGAGGAGGGAGTTCCCCGCTTTGAAGGAGGGGATCGTCTATCTTGACTCCGGAGCCACCTCCCTGAAGCCCGTCAGGGTTATAAGGGCCATGCTTGAGTACTACGAGGAGTATCCCGCCAACGTTCATAGGGGGGGGTACCCGTGGGCCAACAGGGCGACGGAGGAGTACGAGAGGGTAAGGGAGAAGGTGGCCGGCCTTATAGGGGCCCGACCGGAGGAGGTGATCTTCACCAAGAACGCCACGGAGGCCCTGAACCTCGCCTCCGCCATCCTTGAGCCTTACGTGAAGGAGGGAGACAGGATACTGGTCAGCGTGATGGAGCATCACGCTAACTTCCTGCCCTGGATGAGACTCGCCCGCAGGAAGGGGGCGGAGTTCGTACTCTTCGGAATTACGCCCGAAGGTTACCTTGACTTTGATGACTTCAGGAAGAAGCTAACCCCCAACACTAAGGTGGTAGCCCTTACCATGGCGTCCAACGTGGTGGGTACCGTACCGCCCTTCACCGAGGTGGCGAAGATGTCCAGGAGGGTGGGGGCTTACGTAGTTTTGGACGGGGCGCAGTACTTAGGGCACCGTAAGGTGAGGGTGAGGGAGACGGGGGCCCACCTGATAGGCTTCTCCGGGCACAAGATATTCGGACCGATGGGGACCGGGATACTTTGGGGAAGGGAGGAACTCCTCAGGGAGGGTAATCCCCTCCTGATGGGCGGCAGCATGATAAAGGACGTCGGGTTCAACGACTACGATCTGGAGGACACACCCCAGAGGTACGAGGCCGGAACCCCCGACGTCGGAGGAGTCATAGGCCTCGGGGCCGCCGTAGATTTCATATCGGACGTGGGGTACGACCGGTTAGAGGCCCACGAGAGGAGACTGACGGCCTACCTCTACGAAGCCTTGAGGGACCTTACCGGAGTTGAGGTATACGGTCCCCCGCCGGAGGACAGGACCTCCTTAGTGGCCTTTAACCTGAGAGGGCTTCACCCTCACGACTTAGCGTGGTACTTAGGGGAGTTGGGTATAATGGTCAGGTCCGGTGGGCACTGTGCCCATCCCCTGCACAAGTTCCTTAAGGTACCCAACAACCAGAGTGTGAGGGCGAGCCTGTCCATCTTCAACACGGAGGAGGACGTGGACCGTCTGATTGATGGGATAGTCAGGGCTAAGGAGGCCTTCCGTCTGGATTAGAATCCCCTCTATGCGGGTCTGGATAACGGAGGTGTCCCCCCGGGACGGTCTTCAGAACGTGAAGGAAACGGTTCCCACCGAGAGGAAGGTCGCCTTCGTAAACGCCCTATCCGAGACCGGAGTGGATGAGATAGAGGTGAGCGCCTTCGTGCATCCCAGATGGGTACCGCAGATGGCGGACGCGGAGGAGGTCTTCCGAAGAATAGATAGACGGGAGGGGGTGATATACTCGGCCATAGTCCCGAACGAGAGAGGTCTGGAGAGGGCCCTCTCCGTGGGGGTGGATAAGGTGGCCGTACTCACGGCGGCAACGGACACCTTTAACCTCAAGAACATCAACACGGACATAGAGGGCTCCTTCCGGAGGTTGATACCTGTGGTAAGGAGGGCCAAGGGAAGCGGACTACCCGTGAGGGGATACGTCTCCGTAGCCTTCTGGTGTCCCTACGAGGGGAAGGTACCCCCGGAGAGGGTCAGGGACGTGGTCCTCCGCCTGTTGGACGTGGGTGTGGATGAGGTATCTTTGGGAGACACCATAGGGAGGGCCTCGCCCGAGGACGTGGCGGAGGTGTTAGATCTCCTGTTAAAAGACGTCCCCGGGGACAGACTGGTGCTCCACTTTCACGCCACGTACGGCATGGGTGTGGCCAACGTGCTGTGTGCCTATAGGGAGTTCGGAATATATCGCTTTGACTCCTCGGCCGGGGGTTTGGGTGGATGTCCTTACGCGCCCGGGGCCAGCGGGAACGTCGCTACGGAGGACGTTGTGTTCGCCCTCAAAGGCGTAGGGGCGGACGTGTCCGTGGATGAGAGGAAGGTGGTTGAGGCCGCCCGTATCGTGGGGCTACCTCTGGAATCGTCAATAAGCCGGGTCCTGTAAGAGGCACTTGGCGAACCTTTCGGGGATAGAATTTAAACTTTGGTATGGTGAGGGTGTTTCTGGACGTAGTGGCGGTAGCTGTAGGGTTGGCTCTGGTTATCAGAGGGGCAGACTACCTTCTGGACGGCGCGCTTTACTTCGTTAGAAGGTTCAGGGTACCGGAGATCGTGGTGGGTCTCACGGTGGTAGCCTTCGGCACCTCCCTCCCCGAGCTCGTCATCAACGTGATAGCGAGCCTTAGAGGGGAAGCGGGCATCACCGTAGGAAACATAGTGGGATCCAACATAGCAAACGTACTTCTGATACTCGGAATCTCCGCCCTGATATCCCCGATAAGGAGACACGCTCTGATCCTGCGCCGTGAGATACCCCTGAACCTCGTACTGGTACTCCTACTTATACTCTTCATGTTCCTCCCCGCGGGGAAACCTGTACTCTCCCGTGCAGAGGGACTGATGCTCCTCCTCTTTTTCGCAGGGTACCTGTATCTCACCCTCTCTAAGGCTCGCGGAGAGGATTTAGAGGATGGAAAGGGGGAAGGGAGTACAGCAACGGCCGTAATGCGGGTGTTGGGTGGCAGCATAGCCCTCGCCTTCGGATCCAACTGGGCCCTCAACGGAGCCGTGGGACTGGCGCACTACCTCGGGATAAGCGAGGTCTTCATCGGCCTCTTCGTCCTCGCCGTTGGCACCTCCCTCCCCGAGCTGATAACCTCAACTATGGCCGCCGCCCGCGGCAACCCGTACATAGCGATAGGGAACGTTTCCGGCTCCAACATCTTCAACGTGGCCATGATCCTCGGATTGAGCGCTCTCATCCGTCCCATAACGCTTCCAGATAGGGCGGCGTTTGACGTCCTGTTCCTCCTCCTTACGACCGTGCTCCTGCTGTTCTTTACGATGGTTAGCCGTGGGAACCTTCTGGGAAGGAGGAGGGGGATACTTTTCATAGCCGTTTATATCCTCTATCTCGTCCTATCCTTGAAGATAGAGAGGCTCGGTCTCCCCGGGGTCTTCCTCGCCCTGGACTCCGCTATAAGGAACCTACTCTAAGATCCCCCGTATGTACCTCTCGTATATCCTCCTCTCCTCCGGCGATAGCTTACCTCCTCTCACGTACTTCCTGTAGATCTCGGCTATCCTCTCCCGATCAATCACGGGCCTTACGTAGGCCCTCTCCACCTTGAAAGGTTTGGGCCTCTGGGCCTCGTACTTCGGCTCGGTCCTCTGCCTCCTCAGGGCCTTGCGGGCCTCTAAGAGCCTCACGGTTATCCTGTGGGCCCTCCTCTTCAGCTCCCCGGCCTTCTTGAGGGCGTCGGGGGACCTCATCTCCTCCTCCAGTTCCCTCATCTCCCGAACCGCCTCCTCAAGAGCGTTCAGGACATCCCCGGGAACTCCCCGGTTTCTCATTCCCTCCAACATCCCCTCTAAGGCCTTACGCAGGGCCATCTGCCGTGCTAACATCTCGGCCAGCTGCTCCGAGGTCATCCCGGGGAAGAGCTGACGGGATATACTCCCCTGCTCCCCCGCCATCCTCGCCAGCTGTTTCATGTAGGCCTCCATGCCCGTGGATCCCCCGGCGTTCTGGCACGCTTGAGCGGAGGAGGAAGCCATCGTTGATAGGATGCGGAGCATAGACTGGGCCTGTTTTATATGCTGATTCGCCCCCTCCCTATCACCGTCCCGAAGCTCCTGTCGGGCCGCTTCCATCTCGTTGTATATTCTCCTCGCTAACCTGTGTAGCTTGGGGGATACGAATACGTTCTTTTTGGCGAGATCCTTCAACGTGGCCTCCATGTCAAGGGCCATCTCCCCGGTCGCCCTGACGGTGTTGCTGTCCGGTTCCCTGTCCAGTCTCAGGTCGGCGAAGGTGGCAGCGTTGGCTATAGCGTTTAGCCTCTCAACCACCTCCTGTGTCCTTCTTCGTACCAGGTCATCGTAGGTCTCCTGTGCCACGCTGGCGGCCCTCTCCAGGGACTTACGCGCCTCCCTCTGCTCCCCGGAGAAGTTCCCCCCTCTCTTCATCCTGCTTATAGCAGCCTCCATGTGGGCGGCCGCCTTTCTCATCTCCCTCTCAAGCGTCTCCAACCTTTTCCTGTCCAGGTCCGGAATCCTTTTCAGACTGTCTAACTTCCTCTGCAGGTTTTCCAGCTCGCTCCTGAGCTTCCCCTGCTCGTACGGAGACCTCTTCCCCTCTATCTCCGCCTGTTTCGTGGCCAGGTCCTGAAGTCTATCGGCCACGGATTGAAGGGTCTTCTCCTGTCTGTACCTCTCAAGGAGCCTCTTGAACCTCTCCAGCTCCTCCTTTAACTCCCTCTGGCTCATCCTTAAGTTTTTGAGGGCCCGGGCCACCTTCTCCGGGTCCATCTCCCTCATGGCCTTCTCCAGCCTCTTAAGGGCCTCGGCGAGCTCCCTGTCCATACTCTCCTTCAGGAGCCTGCGCACCTCCATGACCAACCGGGCCAGCTCGGGGTCCCTTATCTGCGATGCTATTCTCTCAAGGGTCTCCTTTATGTCCCTGTAGGTCCTCTCCGTCTCCCTCATCACGTTGGAGATCTCCTCCTTCGTCCCCTCCGACAGGCTACGGGACACCTCAACGTCCTCCTGAAGCTCCCTTATCCTCCTCTCAAGGTCCTTCACCTCCTCCCCCTTCTCGGATAGTAGCCTCTCCTTCAGTACCTCCTCCGGAGCCTTGGGCAGCAGGATGAGGGTGTCCGATAGTGATATCTGTCCGGCCACGTCGTAGGCGTAGGCTACGGCCTTCAGGGTATCCCCGGCGGTAAAGGTCAGGTCGTAGGAGGCGTTTGGGGTGCGTGTCGGCGGTCCTAACCTGTTCCTCTCCCACTTCCCTCCCCTGTAGGTGTATAGGCCCACCTCTTTGAGGGCGATGTCGTCGTAGGCGGCGACCACACCGGGGACGTCCTCCTCCGCCTTCAAAATTCCCGTGGGCTGAAGCGTCACGCTGGGAGGGTGATCCTTTATTACGCTCACCTTAAAGGCCGGGTACCTGAACCCTACGCCCTTTTTGAACACCTCAACGAAGACCTCCACGTCCTCCTTAAGGGTATCCGGCAGGTTGACGAACCGGGCGCTGTCCCCACTGTGCCTTATCCGAAGGCTGTCAAAGGTGCTGTTCTCGTAGGCGACGTTCTCCCTCTCTATGGCCCTTTTAGATAGCCCTGTATAGGGCGGTGGCACTATGTATCCTGAAACGCCGTACAGCACCGGACGGGAGAGTACCTTTAACGTGGCTTTTCCGGACCTACCCTTAACCGTGAGGATGTAAGTCCCGGGGGGTAACCCCCATATCCGCGCGCTTCCCTCCACCCTGACTTCCCTGCGCACCTCTCCCTTTACGATGAGGAGGAAGCTCGCCCCTCCCCTGCCCGGTTTTAGGAAGACCTTTAAGGTATCACCGACTTCTACGCCGTAGAGGTTAAGGGTGTCGTTGCTCAAAATCTCGTAGTACTCGGGATAAAACAGAACGTGGGGCCTCTTGGGTACGGGAACGAGGGCTAAGAGCAGAAAAACGGTAGAGAGCAGTAGGAAGGGAAGCAGTGCCCTCAAGTTGGGCCTGTAGCCTATGGGGATCGCGGCCATCTCCGCCCTCAACCTCTCAACCGCCGGATGCTTCACCCCGTCCCTCACCAACTCGTACAGGGATATGAGACCCTCCCGTAGGGTGGGGTTCGTCTCCTCAAGGTACCACAGGAACCTCTCCCTGTCCCACGGCTTAAGGAGGAGAAGCGACACCGTAACCCCCAATAAATAGAGCGGCACAGCCCAGGTCCACCCCCTCACCCACAGAAGCAGAACGACGGGAACGCTTACGATGGCATGCAAACCTACAACGACCACCAAATGGAGCTTAAACAACCTCTCCGCTCTATCCACGTGCCGATTTTAGGGTAGAAACCTGTACCGGTGCAACTAAGGAGATACGGCCCCCCATCCCCTGCGGAAGGCCTCCACGTTCAACTCCCTGTACTTCTGGGGGACTCTCCGGGCCACGGTATCCTCAACCACGCCCCGGTCCAGACCCAGGAGCCTTGACGCCGCTCCCACGACGACCACGTTCATAACTCTGGCGTTTCCCAGCTCCATGGCGATGGAAAGGGCATCCACGACGTGGGTATCCGGAACGTTCCTCCGCACCAGATCCGGTACGTTCTCCGGGTAGGTGTAGGGCTTCCCATCGGGCCCCCTGAGGCCGGAGGAGACGGACATGGGTACGAAACGGTATCGGTTTATGAGGACGGTCCCCGTGGGCCTTATCAGGTGGAGGTAGCGAAGGGCCTCCAGCTCCTCCAGGGCTATCAGGTAGTTCGCTCCGAAGTCGCCCGTTATCGGTGCCCAGACCTTCTCCCCCCACCGTACGTAGGTCATCACACTACCGCCCCGCTGGGAGAGGCCGTGGACCTCCGCCTGTTTGACGTCGTACCCCATCCTGAAGAGAGCCTCGGTGAAGATGCGGGAGGCCAGCATTATCCCTTGCCCCCCCACACCGGCCAGCACCAACGTTTTAGTCGCCATATCCGGCCGGTAGTTTAAGGGCGATACCACCGCCGCAGTATATCAGAACACTAAAACCCTGTACTTCCCTCCGGAGTGTCCGATCAGATACACCCCGCGCCGAAGGGAAAGGCTGCTCCCTCTGGACAGGTCCGCCACCAGCCTTCCGGACACCGTATATACCCGGATAGGGGAGAGGGCCTTAAGCTCCCCGTCCCGAATCTCGTAAGGCACGGCAGAGGGACCGGAGGGCACCTCCCTGACATCGGTCTCCGCCTCCAAGACGGCGCACACTGCGCACACGGCCCCGTACCCGTAGTACTGGTCCCTTCCGCTGCTTCCTAAGTCAATGGCCGTGGAAATGAGGATCTCCCTGACCTGATCGTTCCTGAGGCTGGGTCTGTGGCTGAAGACCAGGGCCGCGACCCCGGAGACGTGGGGGGTCGCCATGGAGGTACCGACCCACGTACATCCCGTTCCGAAGTCCCCGTAGCTGTCCCCCGGTAGGGTTGAGAGGATGCAGTACCCCGTGCTGGCGTCTCCTCCGGGGGCTGTCAGCTCCTGCTCGGGGCCGTAGTTGGAGTAGGGGGCCAGATAGAAGTTCGTTCCGTCCGTGCCTATTGAACCCACGGCCACCACGGAGGGATAGGCGGCCGGGTAGCTGATGCCCGGAGACCCGTCGTTTCCGGAGGCCGCTATCAGGAGCTTCCCCCTGTTCCATGCGGTGTCACACGCCGCCTCTACTACGGCACTGGGGGCCGAGGCCCCTAAGCTCATGTTTATAACCCTAACTTGTGGAAGGGATGATGCCCCTAAGATACCGTTGGCTATGGTACTCAGGCTACCCGAACCGCTCTCGTCTAAAACCCGTCCGGCGAAAAGGGAGACGTTGGCCATTCCGGATATTCCGGTGGAGTTGTTCAGGACGCCCGCGATGGTACCCGAGACGTGGCTCCCGTGTTTCTCCGTTGATGGATCGTCGGGAGAGGGGTCGGGGTCGTTATCAACGTAGTCGTAGCCGGACCAGTAGTTGTCCCTAAGGTCCTCGTGATCCGTATCCGTCCCCGTATCCAGAACGGCCACCACCACGGAGTGGCTTCCAGCTTCGTGGCACCACGCGGAGTCCGCCAGTATAACGTAGGGTCCCCATTGGTAGCCCCAGTAGGTGTCGTTGGGGGGGCAGCTCATCCTGTGAAACATCACTACAGGCTCCACTACCGCTATCTCCGGCACGTTGCGGGCCTCCCGTACGAGATTTAGCACCTTCTCCCTGCTTCCGTCAGGAAGTTCAACCTCGTAGAAGTTGAGGACATCCGGATACATGCTCCGGCGCACCACCTTCGTGGCACCGTACCTGCCAAGGAGGGACGAGACGGACCGGCTGTTAAGGGTATGGCCCCGCTTAAGGAGTATCACCACCCTATCCGTGCGTACGCTGGCCCAGTATCGGGGGTCCTCCTGATGCTCAAGGGCGTACCATCGGGCGCTGTCTGTGAGGGTAACGTTTAACTTGACGGGTACCCTCCCTCTCTTTTCCAGAGGAAGCCTTGCGAAGTTGCCCGGATTAAGCAGAAATCCTGTGATTATCGGCATCGCGAGTATTCTAAAAAAGCCCCCCGACCTCTCCCCTCTCCGTTCAACCCCGGATGTTGAACCACGCCGTACCCAACGCTCAAGCGTATCCCTCTCACCCGACGGGTGGTCGCTTTGGGGACGCCCCTTTTTACGGGGAAACGCACAGTTCAGCAGTATAATAGCGGCTGCAAATGATCATCCTGAAGAACGATATAGACCTCTCCGGTTTGCGTGAGGCCGCCCGAATAGCCTCGGCCGCTTTGAGATTGGCCGGGAGTATGGTGAGAGAGGGAGTCTCGGCCGAGGACGTGGATGAGGCTGTGAGGGACTTCATATACTCCCATGGAGCGGAACCGTCGTTCCTGAACTACGAGGTGGAGGACAAGATATACAGGTGGAGTACCTGCATATCCATAAACAACGAAATTGTACACGGACTCCCCCTTCGGAGTAAGGTGTTCAGGGCCCCCATGTTGGTCAAGGTGGACGTGGGGGTGTATAAGGACGGGTACCACGCCGACACCGCGTGGACCTTCGCTCTGGGCGAAGTTCCTCCCCGCATGCGGACCCTGATGCGCGCTACCAAGGAGGCCCTGTACCGGGCCATAGAGGAGGCCCGTCCGGGAAAGCGCATATCCGATATAACCTACGCGATATACAGGACGGCGCGCAGGTACGGTTTCCATCCGGCCGAGACCGTAACCGGGCACGGAGTCGGTATAGAGCTGCACGAGGACCCCATAATACCCAACAATCCAAGGGACCTTGATAGGGACGGAAGGATAAAACCTCGCATGACCTTAGCCATAGAGCCCATGATAAACGTGGGGACCGAGAAGGTTATAACCCTTCCCGACGGATGGACAATAGTGACGGCCGACGGTAGCTGGTCCGCCCATTACGAGCATACGATATACGTGGGAGAGGACGGGCCGGAAATTCTTACGGAGGACATAGATGGCTAAGAAGGGCACCATACGGATGGAAGGCACGGTGGTTGAGGTGCTTCCCAACACCATGTTCCGGGTTAGGCTGGACAACGGCATAGAGGTAAAGGCGCATCTAAGCGGAAAGATGAGGGTAAGATGGATAAGGATCGTCCCGGGAGACAGGGTGGTCGTAGAGCTAAGCGCCTACGACCTGACAAGGGGCAGGATAATCGCCCGCAAGTAGTTGAAACCTCAATAGTAGGCGGAGGGTTTGAGCACTTTTTGCTTTTAAATCCCCTGCGTTGTAGAGGGAAGTGCAACTACGTTTTTCTGCGTATTGAGGGCGAGGAGCACGATCGTCTGGTAAAGGTACTCAGGGTCAGGGGCGCGAAGGGTCGCGAGGACCTCAAGAGGGCCACCTTCGTACGGGAGGCCTCCCGAAAGGAGATCCTCCGTATGATGAGCAACATGGTGAAGGGGATACTGTGGGAGAGGGGTCTGAACGTCAAGATAGGTGAGACCTACCTGGACGTAGATAAAGGGATACTCACCGTGGAGTACGTCTCCGACAGGCCTATAAACGACGTACGCAGTCTGGCCGCGGGAATAGCCCAGTTTCTACACGTGCGCGTTGAGTTCGTGTTTCTGGCCCGTCAGCGATACGCGGCGAGGGTGGGATGGCTGGGAAGGTGCGGGCTGGAGCTCTGTTGCCACGTGTGGATGAAGGACGTCCCCTCCGTGACGCAGGATATGGCCCGAAGGCAGTACCTGTTTGCCGCCCCGGACAAGCTAACCGGGGCCTGCGGAAGGTTGCTATGCTGCCTGGCCTACGAGATGCCATATTACGATAAGATGGCCCCAAAGGTGCCAAAGCTCAACGCTATAATAGACACCGACAGGGGGAAGGCGAAGGTAGTGGAGGTGAACGTAATAGCGGGGTATTACGTACTCCGGTACGAGGACGGTAAAAAGGAGAAATACGAAATTGAGGGAACACCTTAACGCGATATGGGAGAGACATAGCGCATATCTCAGGATGTTGGAGACGAGGTTGGAGGATACTGCGAAGTGGTTGAACATCCCCGTATATCTCATAAAAGGCAAGAGGCTCCGGGCTATAGCCTCCCACATAAGCTGCCAGATATTCGGGATAGACGTTGAGACCGCCGTCCTTTCGGGCTACGCCCTTGAGATGATACACGCCGCATCGCTCATACACGACGACATAGTTGATGAGGCCAATACCCGCAGAGGGGGGCGTACCCTCAACGATATATTCTCCATTCGTAGGGCGGTTTTAGTTGGGGATCTGGTCTTTACGAAGGCGCTCTCGGACGTGGCCGGTATGAACGTGCCCTCATACCTTTCGGCCATGTCGGATACGGTTTATAAGATGTCCTACGGTCAGTACGTTGAGGACGTAACTCCACCGGGGGAGTTTGACGAGCACCTGTACCTTGACGTCATATACAATAAGACCGCATCCCTCTACGAGCTGGCCTTCGTCTCGGGTTCTCTCATCCGGGGTACGGACGACCCTTACCTTAGGGAGGCCGGTAAGAGCTTCGGTATGGCCTTCCAGATATTGGACGACCGGGACGACTACGATGAGGACGTGGGAAAACCTACCCTTCCCCACATTTACGAGAGGATGGGACATCCGGACCCGAAGGGCGCCACCCTGAAGATGGCCCGTCACTACCTTGAGAGGACGGAGTGGGAGCTGGAGAGGGGAGGGTTCAAGGAGTACTTCGGCGAGCTCTTGGACTTCATGTGGAGCAGGTTCTAAGCGAGGGGTACCCTGAAGGGCCTTCCTATCCCTATCGGTCGGTGCGAGGTTATTATGATCGTCCTGCCCTTTCGGTGCAGGGATAGTATGCTCTCCGTCAGCCTACCTTTTGTCTCTTCGTCCAGGTGGGAGTAAGGTTCGTCCAGAGCTATGACCGGGGCCGATGAGGATAACGCTCTCACCAGCTGCACCTTACGGTTCTGACCGGAGGAGAGGGAGCGCATAGGCCTGTCTAACAGGTCCTCTATGCCGTAGAGATGGGCAAGGTCCTCCCACACGGACGTGAAGGAGAGGGAGAGGTAGCGCCGTACGGTTATCTCACCGCGCAACACCTCGGCGAAGAGTACGGAAACGTACCTGACCCTCTCTATGGGTTTCAGGTCAAGGATGTTCTGCGAGAACACCCTTATCTCACCGCGCACGCTGACAGCCCCGATCAGGGCCTTGAGGATGGTGGTCTTGCCACTACCGTTCTCGCCGTATATGTTCAGTATCTCCCCCGGCTCTACAGATAGGTTCAGATCCTCAAGGACGGGCCGGGAGTACCCTATGCTACAGCGTACGAACTCCACCGCCTTCAAGACGGCTCCTCCTCATTACGTCCAGGTAGTACTCCTCAACTTCGGCGGCTATCCTGTCCCAACCGTGTCGGCGCGCCGTCTCCAGCCCACCCCTTATAAGGCGTTCCCGTAGGTCTCTATCCTTCATTACCCGGATCACCTTGTTGGCGAGGTCAATCTCGTCCTCTACGTTGCACAGCAGCCCGTTAAAACCGTCCTTTATCACGAGGGAGTACCCCTCGTTCCGGGCGGCCACCACGGGGGTGCCGGTGGCCATCGCCTCAAGGAGGACGAGGCCAAAGCTCTCGGAGCCGGTCGCCGGAGATACGAACACGTCGGCGCTGCTGTAGTACCTCGGCAGTACGGAGGACGAAACCTTCCCCTCAAAGAGAACGCGATCCTTTATCCTATCGGGGACCATGGACTTGTACCAGCCGAGGAGGGGGCCGTCCCCCACGACCACCAGGCGGGCGTCGGGTATCTCCCTGAGGATGTGGGGCATGGAGAGTATGGCGAACTTGAGACCCTTCCGGGGCTCCGGCCTACCCACGAATAGGATGTTCCTGTACCCCCGGAGGTGGGGGAGGGGTTTCAGGTCGGGGCGGAAGCGCTCAAGATCAACTCCGTTTGGTATGATGCGGTACTCAACGTCCGGGAATATCTCCAGTATCGGTTTTATGGCCGCCCTGGAGACGGCTATACGTCCGTGGAGCCTGTTGAAGTAGTCCCTCACGTAGGGTTTGAAGAGCTTGTACAGAAACTTCTTTTTATGGGCGGCGTGAAAGGTTATGAAGTTGTACCCCGTGGAGAACTTCAGGGAGACCATAGGGAGGACGGGGGCGACCTGCCCGTGTATATGTACCACGTCAAACCTCATCCTGTTCATGAGGCGCTTCACGTAGGAGTTTATGCGAAAGGAAACGGCAACCGGGGCTATTGAGCCGTTGAAGAGTATCTTGACGGGGAAACCCACCCGGAAGACGTAAGGGGGGTCCTCAAAGGTGACCCCACCCTTGAAGTTGGTGGTAAGGATGTAGGTCTCCCACCCGAGCCTCCTCAGGTGTCTGGCCAGCTGATGTATGTGCTCCGATATACCCCCGGGGTAGGGATAATACACGTCCGACACCAAAAGCACCTTCCCTTTCACGGCAGAATGTCTCCCCTCATGGAGGTTATTATCCTACCTAAGGTCGTATCGCGCAGCCTGTCCAAGACCACGAAACTGGAAAGCATAAGGGCGAGGGCGAAGGATAGACCGACCACCACGGTTATCGCCGGGATGACCCTCTTGGGCCAGACCCTCTTCTTCGGGCCGTACGGGGGTGAGACCGGCTGGAGCATAGGGTTGTTCTTCATCTCCATAAGGCGGGCCTTTTCGTACTCCTCGTAGAGGGTAGCATACACCTTCCCCTGCACCTCCAGCTCCATCCTGTAGGACACCGCCTTCCGTATCGCCGGAGGGATCCTCTTGAACTCCCTCCTTATTTTGTTGCGCAGGACCTGTACCTCACGCTTCACCTTCCTTACGTCCGGTACGTCCTCGGAGTAGGAGGCTCTTAGCACGGCGTACTCCGCCTCCTTAGAAGCCAGAGTTTCCAGTATGCTGCTCAGGGATGGTCCGAGTATATCCTCCGGGGCCGTTGCCAGTATGTTAGACTCCCTCTCAAGCCTCTCTATGCTGTCCTGTATTTCGGATATGCGCCCTTTAACTTCGGCCAGCCTCCTCTCAAGGAACCTGCGCAGCTCCCTGCCTTTAACGTTCAGGGCGTAGTTGGCTTTACGGTTCAGGAATTCAACGTACCACTCCGCGAGCCTTGAGGCCCTATCGGGATCGGGGTCGTATACCCTTATCAGGATGCTCGCGCTCGGCAGGACCTCCATCTCTATCTTGGACTCAAGGAGCTTAACCTGCCTGTCGGGGTTCTTGGTATCTAAAATGCTGTCTAAACCGTACTCCTCTATGAACTCCCGCTTGAAGGAGTACGGGGATGCGAGGTCAAGGAAGATCTGTACCGGTGTGGCCATGAGGCCGCGGCTCAGCTGGAAGAACATGGCCGTCTGGGACTGCAGCTCGGAGGCCTCCTCTATGCTGGGAACGAGCATAACCTCCCTAACGTACACCTTCCTTACGGTGAAGGACATAACGAGCATTCCGACCACGGAGAAGAGAAGGACACCGTAAAAGATGCCCCGAACCTTCAGGTACTTTTCGTACATGGGTTTATATCTTGAAGTCCTCTTCCGTTAACCCCACGTTGACCTTGAGGTTCATGAACTTCACCGCCCTAACGATCCTACCGTTCTCGTCGTAGTCTATGATCATGAGGGGCAGGAACCTCTGAGCGTCTATCCAGTACTTCGCCTTCACCGCCCCGTAATTCTTGGATGGGGATAGGGGTTGCTCCAGAATATACACCTTCCGGCCGAAGAGGGTACCCTCGGACAGGAGTTTGGCCCTACCGTCAAGCCTATTTACGAACCACGGTATATGGCTCTCGTATATGCGGTGGCCCAGGGGGGAGCGCAGGCGTCTGTCGTTGGGGGAAAGCCAGAGGCGTAGGGGTCCCTTCTTGACGCGCACCTTCTTCTTCTCCGGGTGATATACGGCCACCCCACCCCTGTTCGCTCCCCTCACAACCTTCATGTAGATGAAACCGGGGCGCATGTACTTCTGTACGTACAACTTGTACTCCATCTTCCCGTCTTTGTAAGTCTTGGACTCCATCCTGGCCGTGTAATCCTTGAGGTTTCCCTCTGCTTCCTTAACCTTCGCCACTATCTCCCCGCCGCTTACGGTAATAAGGGGCAGCAACATCATACGAGGATTTTAAGGTGGAAAGCGCACTTACTCCCTATCCATCCGCTGTCCCTCTCCCGGAATGGCCCTATTTAGGAGGGGTTTAAGGGCCCTCTTAACGGCGTCGGATACCGCGGTCTCAATATCCCATCCACCCCCTAAGGCGCTGGCCACGTACAGTATCCTGCCGGTCTCAACGTCTATGAGCTTGGCGTTCACCCTGACGGTGTAGCTGTCCATGTCCTCCTCAAAGTTTATGAAGTCCAGAAAGAGGACGGCACGGGCCCCCAACAGCTTACCCAACCTTACGGCCGTTTTCTGGTCCACGAAACCCGAATGGGAGAACTCCTGCTCCTTTAGGATGTCCTCTACCCTTGCCCTGTCTACCACGTCTATCTTACCCGTCTTCAGGAGTTGCAGGGCGGCGGCATCGTACGCCACCTTGTCCAGAGAAGGCTCCGGAGCACCTTCAAGGCGGGAGAATACGGCCACCGTACCTATGCTGTCAGGGTTGAACTTGGGGGACACCGTATAGTCAAGGACGTAGGGGTGGTTTTCATAACGCTCGGGGTTCAAGCTGGCACACGATACCAGCCCCAAAATCAGTACAGGTATAACGTACCTCATAAGAGGCTATTTTACTGCTAAACTACGACTCAACGGCCCACGTGCGGAGTTATCGTCCTTAGAATCGGAAACTTCGGAGGATGGCTAAGGGGAAGAAGAAGAAGGACACGCCGCTGCTGGAGCAGTACAAGCGGATAAAGGCCGAGCATCCGGAGGAGATACTCCTCTTCCACTTAGGGGACTTCTACGAGACCTTTTACGAGGACGCCGAAACCGTGGCGAAGGTCCTGGGTATAGTCCTGACGAGCCGCCCCATGGGAAAGGGTATAAGGGTCCCCATGGCGGGGATACCCGTCCGGGCAGCCGAATCGTACATAAACCGCCTGCTGAAGGCCGGGTACAAGGTGGCGATATGCGACCAGACGGATGAGAAGGAGGGCCGTACCCTCCTCAAGAGGGTGGTGACCGAGGTCATAACCCCGGGAACCGTGCTTTCGGAGGGCATTCTTCCGGAGGATACGAACAACTTCTTAGTGTCCTA
Organism: uncultured bacterium; assembly: GCA_964473735.1. Classification (GTDB taxonomy): domain Bacteria; phylum Hydrothermota; class Hydrothermia; order LBFQ01; family LBFQ01; genus JAADCS01. Next base: position 12,536 of record CAYYQD010000013.1, on the reverse strand, counting down.
CGTCTCCGCTTTGGGTGAGGCCGGGGTAGCCCTTGCGGACGTTTCAACCGGGGACGTCTTCTACATCTACGGCGACGAGGAAGGTGTAAAGGAGGAGCTTCGGCGGTTAAACGTCGGGGAGCTGATAGTACCGGAGGGAAAAACCCCTCCGATAAAGTCCGTTCCCATAACGGAGAGGGAAAGGGAGGTCTTTTCCTCCAGCAGGGGGAAGGAGCTCCTTGAGGAGACTTACGGACGCTCCTACGACCTTCCCCCCTTAGTTCTCAGCGCCTTCGCCGCCCTTATCTCCTACCTGAAGGAGAAGCGACCCACGGCCTTAGCCCACCTTCAGCCTCCCTCGGAGTACCAGACGGGGAAGTACGTCCCCCTTGACTTCCGAACCATGGACACCCTCGGATTATTCGGAAAGAGGTCCCTCTACTCCCTCCTCAACCGTTGTCGTACCCCTATGGGCAAGAGACTTCTGAGGTTCTCCATATCCCATCCCTTCCGACACCCATCGGACATACTGGACAGACAGAGGAGGGTGGAGACTTTCTTCAACGACCGCCTTCTGGCGAGGGACGTGGGAGAGATGCTGAAAAGGGTCAGGGATATGGAGAGGGATACGGCCCGGGCCTCCTCCTTCCGTCTATCCCCGAGGAACCTCCTCCGGCTCGCCAGATCCATAGAGAGCGCCGTCGCCGTGGCCGAGAGGCTCAAGGCCCTGTCTTTAGGGCTCATAAACGACCTTAGGTCCCTGGTCGCCGATATAGAGCGCACACTCTCCGACGACCCTCCCTCGGACCTGTCCTCGGGTGGAGTTATAAGGGACGGCGTGGACCCCGCCCTTGATGAACTCAGAAGGATACAGGCCGAAGGGGACCTACTCCTGAAACGTCTTGAGGAGAAGGAGAGGGAAAGGACGGGGATACAGAGTCTGAAGGTGGGGTACGTCTCCGCCTTCGGTTATTACTACGAGGTGCCACGGAGCCAGAGGAGGAAGGTGCCGGAGGACTTCCTGCCCATACAGTCCCTGAAGAACTCCGAGAGGTACAAGACGGCCGAGCTTCAGGAGCTGGAGATGAAGGTCCTGTCTGCGAAGGAGAGGTCCGTAGCTTTAGAGCGGGAGATATACCGCAGACTACTTTCGGAGGTCGTATCCCACGCGAGGGAGATAAAGGATCTGAGCCGATTCATAGCGGAGACAGACCTGTCCCTTGCTCTGTCCGACGTCGCCCACGACCACGATTACGTCAAGCCGGAGATACACACCGGGTACGACCTTGAGATAGAGAGGGGACGTCATCCCACGGTTGAGGCCTTCATGGACGTCGCCTTCGTCCCCAACGACACCCACCTGAGCGAAGGACGTTTCTTCGCCCTGATAACCGGACCCAACATGGGAGGTAAATCCACCTACCTCCGACAGGTGGGGTTGATAGTACTCATGGCCCACATGGGTAGCTTCGTGCCGGCGACGAGGGCCCGGATACCCATAACCGACCGGATATTCACCCGTATAGGTGCCTCGGACGACCTGACCCGGGGCATATCCACCTTCATGGCGGAGATGAACGAGGTCTCCAACATACTCCGGTACGCCACCTCCCGGAGTCTGGTACTCCTTGACGAGATCGGCAGGGGAACCAGCACCCACGACGGACTGGCCATAGCGTGGGCCGTATCCGAGTACATCCTGAACAGGATAAGGGCCAAGACCCTCTTCGCCACCCACTACCACGAGCTCTCCCGCCTCGCCTCCGAGCACCCGAACGCCTTTAACCTACAGGTGGCCGTTAAGGAAGAGGAGGAAGAAGTCACCTTCCTATACAGGGTGATACCGGGGAGCGCCGACAGGAGCTATGGGATATACGTCGCACGCCTCGCCGGTCTTCCGGAGGAGGTGATAGAGAGGGCGAAGGACCTTCAGGAGAGGTTTGAGAGGGAGTTCCTGCTCCGTACCTCCGGGAAAGGTGGGGACGTCGTGGAGTTTCTCCGGAGCCTGAACGTAGATGCCCTCTCCCCCAAGGACGCCCTGGACGTGCTCTACGAGCTGAAGCGGAGGGTTGAGGAAAAGCCTTCCTTAGAATAACCTCTATGGTCAGGCTCTCCCACGTGGCCTTAGCCGTATCTCCGGACTCTTACGAGGAGGTAAAGGGAAGGTTCGCCAAGATCTTGGGTGTTGAGCCGGAGGAGAGGGACCTCCCCCACGCTAAGTTGAGGGTGGCAATATTCAAACTACCCAACACGTCCATAGAGCTCCTGACCCCAACGGGGGAGGGTTCGGACATAGACAGGTTCCTGCAGAAAAGGGGAAACGCCGTCCACCATATAGCCCTTCAGGTGGGGGACGTTGAGGGGGAGGTGGGCAGGCTGGAGAAAGAGGGATTTGAGATGGCCGCTAAGGGGTACCGGGGTGCTAAAGGTGGGAGTGTCGCCTTCATCCACCCCAAATCCACGGGAGGCTTTTTGATAGAGCTGGTGGAGGAGGAGTATTAGGGGGCGTACTCGCTTAAGACTTCGTTTATCCTCTCCGCCGTCCTCTTCCACGAGAACCCTTTAACCCGCTCCAGTCCCCTCCTGACGTACTCCTCCCGGCTCTGCTCCAGCTTCCTGATGGCCTCAACCCAGGAGTCGGGGTCGTCCGGAAGGGCGTAGAGTATGGCGTCTCCCCCCGCCTCAACCACGGTCTCCGTACCCACTACTGGGCACCCGCTGGCCATGGCCTCAAGTACCGGAAGGCCGAAACCCTCGTACCTTGAAGGGAAAACCAGAGCGAAGGACCCGGCGTAGAAGAGGGGGAGTTTGTGCCTCTCCACGTATCCGAATATACGGACCCTATCCTCAACCCCTAAGGAGCGGGATAGATCCAACAGGCGACGGGCGTACCCCTCCCCGGTCCCAACGATCACGAAGTCGTAGGAGAGCTTACGCAGCGCCCTGATAACGACGTCGGCGTTCTTGTAGGGGTAGCGGGCTCCCACTAAGAGGAGGTAGGGTCTATCAAATCCGAGGGACCTTCGGGCTACCTCCGGATCCATCGGTCTGTAGAGGTCGTGGTCGTAGGAGGGGTAAGCCACGACCACCTTCTCCGGCTTGACGTTGAAGAACTCAACTATGTCCGCCCTTGACCTCTCGGAGACGGTTATTATCCTATCGGCTTTACCTATAAAAGGCCTCAGGAAGTACCTGTAGAGTAAGGTCTGCTCCCGGTACTTGTCCGGAAGCACTATAGGCTGGATGTCGTGTATGGTGATTATCTGAGGCCCCCTCCAGAGCAGGGATATGGAGTGGTAGGTTCGGTAGAGTACTCCCCTGCCGACCAAGGTCTGAAGGTAGAGCAACCTGCGGAGGGCTGCCCTCTTACCGAGTTTGGGAGCGGTTTCTTTTGGAGCCAGCTTCTTGTGGGCTTCGGGGAAGAGCTCCGGAGTGTGGGTTAGTACTACTATGTCCCTTCTCAGCTTCAGGAGCTCCCGCACCACGTTTATGGTGTATATCCCTATGCCTAAGGGACGGTCGTCGGCTATAAGGGTGTCGGCCAGTATCATACCTTGAACCCCCCACGCACTATCATCACCCCGAAGAGTGCCATGAACAGGCTCAAGAAGAAGACCGTCATACCTATGATGCGGGCGTACCCTTTATACCTCCTGTACTCGGGTGAGTCCGGAGCCTCGTCCCCCAACCTCGTCGCCCTTGGCCCAACGACAAAATCGTGGAGGGCCTGAAGTAGAAGTATGGCGGTGTAAAAGGAGAGCTTAAGTCCCACCAGCTTTCCGGTTGGTGTCGTGTAGGTGCGGGGGTTGAAGAGGTCGTACCACTCTATCCCCCTGACGTGGAGCTGGTACAGACCGGTTATGAAGAAGAGGGTGAGGGCTCCCCACCCAAGGCGACTGAAATTGACACCGGTGTCGTTGACCAGGCGGTGGTAGTACCGCATGTACTCCGGCTTCCGTATGGCAGGCAGGAGGACGAAGGAGAGGAATATCATTCCCCCTATCCAGAAGGTGGCCAGCAGGATGTGTGTATATACCGAGAGTACGTACAACCACTTCACGTGGCGGCAATTATACCGTGGCACGGTACGGCATTTTCCCCCGATGGCCGGTCGTCCTTAGAATTCCCGCTTCTTAATGTCAAAGGGTATCTACCTGCTCTCCGTGATAAGGTTCATCCTGGCCCTCTCCTTCTCGGTAGCGTGGCCCTTCGTCCCCCTGTACCTGTCGGATAGGGGACTCTCCCCCTTCGCCGTGGGAACCTTTCTGACCTCCGCCGGCATATTCGGTACCCTCGTCCGTCCCTTCGTTGGCGCCCTCTCCGATAGGGTCGGCAGGGTCAGGCTTATCCGGTTCCTCCTGTACTTTCGCTCTGCCACCCTGTTCCTTACCTTCCTCTTCCTCCTCGGCGACGCACCCCTGTGGGGCTTCTTCCTGCTTCTGCTCCTGATCGTCGTTGGGTTCTCCTCCTTTATCCCCGTGGCCGACTCCTACGTCGCGGAGGCCAGCTCGCAGGATAAGAGGGTGGTGGGTTTCGGCCTTATAAGGCTCGCCATAAACGGTGGGTTCGCCTTAGGGTCCTTCGTGGCCTCCTTCCTGCTCAAGTACGGGTACCCTCCTCTCTTCCTCCTGTCTTCCGCTCTGGTCTTCGTGGCCGCCACCCTGTCCCTCCTCCTCCGGGAGAACGGCGCCACTTTACGCCTCGCCGGTAAGGTCAGGTTCGCCCTCCCAAACCTCCGTTTTGTCCTCTTCGCCGTGGCCTCCATGTCGGTCTTTATCCTCTCCTCCCAGCTCATAAACAACTTCAGCATCTACGCGAACAAGTTCCTGCACGTTGATAAGCGCATGATAGCTTACCTCTTCACCTTTAACGGTACCCTCATACTCCTCCTTCAGATACCGGCCACGACCTTAGCCCGCAGGATCGGGTACGTCCCCTCCGTCCTCTTCGGGGTCGTCGGGTGGTCCGTGGCCTTTCTGGTTACCTACCTGGCCTCCTCCTACCCCCACCTCGTTCTGGCGGTGGCCTTCATGACCCTGTCCGAGATCGTGGTCGTTCCGGTGATAATCGCCTCGGCTTCCAACAGGGCCCCCGAAGGGAGGATGGGGGCTTACATCGGTTTCTGGAGCACGTTTCAAGGGCTCGGATACACGACCGGTCCGGCGTGGGGAGGTTTCTTGCTGGATACCTTCGGCAAAGGGGCGTGGATAGCTATGTCCCTCCAGTCCCTCCTGACCGGTGTGGCGCTGACCGTACTGAAGGATAGACGCTCCTCAACCTGATCCCTCACGCAGGTCTATAACGTACTCCCTGCGGCAGAACATACACCTCGCCACGACCTTCTCGTCCTTTCCCCTCCCCTCCATCGTCAGGACGATGCGACGTACCCCCTCGTAGTTGCACCAGCAGTCGTACCTGTACTCCGTCTCCTCCACAACCCTCTCTCCCCCCAAGTACTCAAAGAGGCTCCGGACGTCCCTCTCCATGAGGAACCTGCTGACGGACAGCTCCCCTATCCTCTCCTCAATTCGCCCTATCTCCTCCTCCGTGGCGCCGGGCAGCGCCTCAACTATAAACCCCCCGGCGGAGAGGACCTCTCCGTACTCCCCGACCAGAACGCCCAGACCCACGGCCGTCCTCCTCTGCTCCGACTGGTAGAAGAAGTGCGCTATGTCCTCCCCCACCTCCCCGCTCACCAGCGGCACCTCGCTCACGTAGCTGTCCCGTACGACCCTCAGGATCCCCTTGCCGACGATGTCGGAGACGGCCAGCTTACCTTTACGGGGTTCCGCCCGGACGTGCGGGTTCCTGACGTACCCCCTCAACCTCCTCCCCTTCACCTGCGCCACGGCGTGTCGGACCGGCCCATCGGATATTACCTCAAAGGTTATGAGTACGGGGCGCGATCCCCGGTACGTCAGGCTGTACAGGGCCGCCCCCGTCAGGAGTCGCCCGAGGAGGGCCGTAGGTGTGGGATAGGTCCCGTGGACGCGTTGGGCCTCGGATACGGCGTCTTTGCTGTCCAGCACTGCGATGAGGACGTTCCCGCCACGACCGAGGAGGGCCCTACCCATGGTGTGAATTGTAGGGTGGAAGGGGGCGATTTCCTCCGTATAATAACATGCTATGCGCTATCTCGTCGCTCTTCTTACGGCGGTGCTTTTAGTCTCCTGTGGCTCCAGCAAGGGTACGAAGGACTACTCTGGCACGTGGGAGACCGGCTTCGGCAACCTCCAACTAACCCAGAGTGGAGACTCCCTGAAGGGGGAGTTCGTCGGGGGGAACAGCGGCAAGTTCTTAGGTGAGATACGCAACGACACCGTGTTCTTCGTCATAAGGGACGCATCTTTCACGTCTGAAGAGCTGGAAGGGTTCGCACAGATACGCGACGCCAAGACGATGAAGGGCAAGTACCGTCCCAAAGGCACAAAGGTCTGGGAGGGTACCTTTTACATGATGAAGAAATGAGAGGACGTCCCCTCGGGTACTGTGTGGGGATACTCCGCCCCAACGAGGTGACCTTCACCAGCTTTGATCCCCCCAGAATGGGGGAGTTCGTACTCATAGAGTACCCAGAGGGGGATAGGGAGGTACGTATCCTCGGGATGGTGAGCCACATAGAGCGGTTTGACCGTTTTCTGCCGGAGGACAACAATCCGGATCACGTGGAGTCCATAAGGAAGATCTACCGGATAGGGGGTATCTTCAGGGCGCGCACCACCCTCTTAGGGGAGGTGAAGGAGAACGGTAGGTTGCATAGACTCAAGTACCCACCCATGCCCGGGGCTCCGGTCTATTCGGCCCCTCCTGAGGTCCTTAAAGGCATATTCGCGCACGGGGAGGGAAGCCGCATAGCCCGGATAGGCTCCCTGCTGACCGAACCTGACGTGGAAGTGGGGGTGGATATAAATCAAATAGTCTCCCGCCATCTGGCCATACTGGCCGTAACGGGAGGGGGTAAGTCCAACGCCGTATCCGTCCTCTTGGAAGAGATAGCGAAGAAGAGGGGAACCGTACTCGTCATAGACACCCACGGAGAGTACGTGGATGCCAGCTTCGTCGGACCCGACGGTGAGAACGTCACCAACCCTATAGACGTACGCATAGACCTGTCCTCCCTACCGGCCGGCGATATAGCCGCCATGTGCGGGATAGACTTTGACAGGAGCAGCCGCCAGTACTACGTTATGATGGAGCTGGTAAGGTGCGTAAAGGAGAACAGGCGCCGCGGGGCGATAATGGACTTCGCCGACGTGGACCCCTTCTCCGAGAGTATCCCGGTTCCCTCCTTTATGGACGACCTCATATCCACCCTCAGGAGGCTTATAGAGGCTCGCAGAAGTAAGAGTTCCTCCGGGGAGGACGCCGGAGCGGTGTCGGTTGAATGCGATTTCGTGCATACTACCAAGCCCGACGAGCTAATAGGTACCTACATAAGGCTGGTAAATCTGAGGGATAAGATAGGGGACAGGATACACGACAACGCCATCCCTATCGTGCAGGTCGTAGGAAGACACGGCATAGGTAAGATAAACGTTCTGGACCTTAGGGGGCTGGACTACGAGGCGATGGACGTAATAGTCTCTCACATCCTGCTCTCCTTCCTTAAGGAGCGCAAACGGTGGGTTCAGGAGGGCGAAGGGGATCTCCCCGTTCCCGTACTGGTGGTGATAGAGGAGGCCCACATATTCGCCCCTAAGGGGGCGAGCACGAAGACCAAGTACGCCCTGTCCAAGGTATCCCGGGAGGCCCGGAAGTTCGGTTTGGGCGTAGTGTTGGTGAGTCAGAGACCGAAAGGGTTGGATGAGAACGTACTCTCCCAGATGAACAACTGGATAATACTGCGGATAGTGGAACCCGAGGATCAGAGGCACGTTCAGAGGGCCTCCGAGACTTTGAGCGCGGACCTGCTTCAGTACCTGCCCGCCCTCAACCCCGGCGAAGCCGTACTCCTGGGGCCCTTCGTGAAGGTGCCACTTTTGGTGAAGTTCAGGCTGTCCTCCGCCCGCAGGAGTGGGCACGATATAGACGCCGTCGGGGAGTGGGCCAAGTACTCCTCCCGCAGATAACTTGAAGAGGGAGAACTTTCCCATATACTTGGCTGGCGTACTTTCCGTATTGGGTGTGTTAGGCCTGCTCCCCAACTGGGGGCTCGCCCTCCGACAGGCCCTCTACTCTCTCTTAGGGGTTGCCCTGTTCCTATACGTTTCTCGCTTCAACGTGAGGACGCTGATTATGAACTCCGGAGTGGCCTACTACCTGACCCTCCTACTACTGGTAGCCGTACTGTTTCTGGGTGGAGGGGGTGGGGTTAGAAGGTGGTTCAACCTTGGGTTCATGAACCTTCAACCTTCGGAGCTGGCCAAGGTGGTAGTACCGATATACCTGATCGGTACCGAAGGTACTCTACGCAGGTTGGTTCTGGGCGTGTTCCCGTGGGGGCTTATCCTCATAGAGCCCGACCTCGCAACGAGTAGTGTGGTCCTCATCCTAACCCTGTACGTCATCTTCATAACGGCCCGGGACCTGAAGGTGGTGGTACTGTTGTTCTCCATACTTATCGCCCCTCTGGTCTCTTTCGCCAAGTTCCTATTCTGGGGCTTCATGGCCGCTATAACCGTAGCCCTGTCCGCTTTAAGGGCCTCCCTATCGTGGGTGGTGGGAACTCTGGGCTTGGTAATGCTCATAGGTCTGATCACCCCGGTTCTCTGGGAAAAAGGCCTTAAGGAATACCAGAGGAGGAGGATTTTGGCCATGATAAATCCGAAGGAGAACCGTGAGGTCCTTTACCAGTCCTACCAGTCCCGCATAGCCCTGGCAAACGCCGGCCCGTTCGGGAAGGGGATAAAGGGAGCCACACAGAAAAATTACGGTTTTCTGCCGGCATCCCACACCGACTTCGCCTTCACGTCAATAGTGGAGGTTTACGGGTACATCGCCGGTTTCGTTCTACTAATTCTTCTCTTCCTCTTGCCTTTCTCCCTTTTCTACATCTCTCTGTCTCCGGACCCCTACGTCCGTATAGTGGTATCTACGGCCGGGGTGTTCTTCCTGTACCAGACCTCGGTAAATCTCATGTCGGTTTTAGGGCTGCTGCCTATCGCCGGCATCCCCCTGCCCTTCATAACCTACGGTGGGAGTCATCTTCTGTCGGAGTGGCTGTGGCTGGCCTTGGCGCACAGTGCCTATCGGTGGAGGGTTGAAACCTAACCCCATTCACCCCTAAAATTCCCTTATGATGTGGAGCATCCTCTTACTTTTAGGAGCGAAGGGAGAGGCCACCAACGATACGGTGGTAAGGGAGGTGTTCAACAAAGGCGAGATAGACTGGACCCACGGTTTCGTCAGGGCTAAGGGGTACGGGTTCGTGGATCCTAAGAAACCGAAAGGGCAGGCGAGACTCTTGGCCGAAAGGGCCGCCGTTGTGGACGCGAGGAGGAACCTCCTGGAGGTCCTGAAAGGCGTACATATAACCTCCGAGACGGTGGTTGAGGACTACATGACCCAGAGCGACCTTATCGTTCAACGGGTTGAGGGGATCGTGAGGGGGGCAAGGGTAGTCGGAAAGCCCAAGTACTACCCGGACGGTAGGGTGGAGGTGCTGGTGGAGGTGCCGCTGGACTCTCTGGCGAAGGGCTTAGGGCCCCGCAAGAGTCCCAAGCGTCCTCCGGAGAAAGGTGCCCCTCCTAAGGACGTTCAGGGGGTAATAATCAAGAGTCCGAAGGGCACGAAGGCCTGCCTGTACCCGCGCATAGTGGATGGTGAAGGGAACGTTCTCTTTGACTTCTCCGAGTACCCCGAGGTGCAGAACGCGTGGAGTAAGGCCGTGAAGTTCGTTAAGGGGAAGGTGTCTAAGAACGAGGCCGGGCAGATGGTGATAGAGGCGGCCGAGGCCCGCGGGTGCGATATAGTGATCCGCAAGGATGATAAGAGGAAGGTTGAAAAGCTGAAGAAGATAGCCCGTTTCCTGTTTAAGGCGGGGAAGTTCGTAATAGACCTGGTGATGTAGCCGTGTTTCTGGTGGACGCGTACAACTTAGCCTACTCCACCGGGCGAGCCGTCACCTTTAACGAGGCTTACCGTATGGCCCTTGAAATCGCCCATATCCTCATGGCGAAAAACTACCGCGTGCTGTTCGTGTTTGACGGGAGGACGGACACCCCCCATCCTTCTTACATAAAGTTCTCCGGCGAGCGTAGAGCCGGTATGACGGCGGACGATTGGATCTTGGACTACGTCCGGAGACACCGTGGGGATACCATAAGACTCGTCACCCGCGATAGGTCCCTCTCGGATAGGGCCCGGCACCTCCATCCTAACCTGTACGTTATGGACCCAAGGGAGTTTCTGGCCTTCGTTGAGAGGCTCTCCGTATCCGGAAGGAGTTTCTCCGGCAAGGCACCGGTTGATACCTACGACCTCCAGACGGAGATGCTGGACGACGTGGAAAACTTCATAGAGGAACTGAGGAGAAAAAAGAGGAGGAGACGTTAGCGCACGCTCTCAAGGACGTCCTTCAGGTATCGGGGCCATACGGCGTAGCGCCTGTACAGGGTGGCGTCGTGTTTCCACTTTAAACGTCGGAGCTGAGCCTTCCTGCGGGAGATCTCCCGCGTCAGGACCACTACGGTGTAGGAGTTCAGTATCACGCTCGCCAGTATTATCAGGGAGATGAATATGAAGTGTATTACGTGGCGGAACCTCATACCTTACGTCCCCCTCTACGGTACTTCCTCCTCCTCCCACCCCTTCGCGGGATGGGGAAGGGATCGGCGAATCGCCTATCAAGTAGGAGGGTGGGTACGTCCACCTCGGCGACTTTGACGTAGGCCCGTAGCTTCGCCGAGCGACTCCGGGGGTTCTGTGATATCTCCTCCTCCGAGGGTACTATAGGCTTTCGGGTTATAGGTCTGACAAAGGGGAAACCTCTAAGGGATTTAACCGCCCTGTCCTCAAGGGAGTGGAAGCTTATAACGGCGAGTATCCCACCGACCTTTAGATGTTTGAGGGCGAGGGCGAGGCCCCGCCGTAAGTTTTCAAGCTCGTTATTCACGTAGATACGGAGAGCCTGCCACACCCTCGCCTTCGCCTTGTTCCTCCACTTAGGAGGGTAGAGCCTATCTACTATTTGAGCCAGTTCAACCGTGGTCCTTATAGGTCTTCTGGCTACTATCTCCCGGGCTATGGAGCGGCTCTTTCTCTCCTCACCGTATCGGCGTAGCACCTCCTCTATCTCCCTCTCCGTAGCCCTGTTCAGGAACTCGTAGGCCGGCTCTCCCTCACCGGGGTTAAAGCGTAGGTCCAGAGGCTCTTCCCTACGAAAGGTGAAACCCCTTCCCGTTCCCTCTACGGAGAAGGAGGACATGCCTAAGTCAAAGAGCACCCTATCCACGTTGAGTATTCCGACCTTCAGCAGACCTTCGTCCATCCTCTCGTACCCCATATTCAGGATACGAACGTTCGTTATCGGAGGTAGGGAGCGGGAGACTATGCTGTAGGTCTCAGGATCCTTCTCAAACCCTATTACTATACCCGGGTCCACCCTCTTCGCTATCTCAAAACCGTGCCCTCCAAATCCGAAGGTGGCATCTACGACTACGAGGTGGGGACGCAGGTCAAGTACCTCAAGGGTCTCCTGCAGGAGAACGGGGGTGTGGTACTCCTTTAGAAGCCTACCCATAGAGCGAGCTTTACGTCGTTCCACTCAACCCTCATATCCCTGAAGTCGTGTCTTACGGGGAACACCGTGATGTCTATGCCCACGTCGTACCGTCCTAACTTCTCCCTCTCCCCGAGCGACAGGACCGGCGTGTAGGTACTATCGTACAGGAAACCGCCGCCTAACTTTATCCTCCTGTCCCGGGTTATGTTGGTCTCGTACCGCAGCAGGAAGGACGGAACCCACCTGTTAGAGAGGTATATGCCGATGGAGGACATGCGGGGGTCCGGAAGGGCGATGAAACCGGACAGGTCGTACCTAACCCTTTTGCTCCCTAACATATAGAAGACACCACCCGTCAGGTACGCTAAGTACTCGTAGCGCAGGGTCAAGTCCAGCCCCCCACCCCTGTCTTCCGGTGTGAGTATCCCATCCACACCTAACCCGAGCCACCGGTTGGGGGAGAAGGCTACGCCAAAGCCGTAGTCCCTGACGTCGTAGGTGAAGGTCAGGGTATCCACCTCCACCTTACCGGTTAGGGCGTCGTTGTAGAAGAGGGAGAGGGCGAACTTCCCCGTTGAGTAGGATAGGTAGGAGCTGCCTACGGTGAGGTTGTAGCTCTCCCCGAAGTCGGTCTGCTGGTACCCGGCGAAGCCGTAGCGGTCGTAGGCGGGAACGGAGACACTCCAGAAGACCATGCGAACGTCGGCTTCCACACGTCCCGAGAGGCCACCGTGGGAGATGTGGAAGGACGGGAAGTAGGGGTAAATGGCAAACATAGGAGACTATTATACCGTGGGTGAAGGGGCTAAAAACCGGACGATACCGTGCCCCCTCAGGCTCAAACTTCTGGAGGTCAAGGGACGGAGGTTAATGGAATGTGCTGTCGCGAGGTTGT
>CAYYQD010000012.1:29629-38564 GCA_964473735.1 uncultured bacterium | reverse complement strand
CCAGTGTAAGGACGGGTATCCACCACTAAAGAACCGAAGTTGGATAATAACCCGTATCCACCCTTCACGCTCTCCTCCACGAGTATAGCCCTCTGCAGATTCTTCTTGAGGTTCGGAAACATAAGCGACTATTGTAAGCCCAAACCCACCCTCTCCGTTATCAAGTACCCTACCAGACCACCCATAGCGGTCCAGAGAAGGTCGGATACTTCCGGGTGTCCCTTACCCGTAGTGCGATCCCACACCTCCTTCCCTATCCCGACCGTCACGCTAAGGCCGAAGGACAGCGTTCCCCGACCGCTACCGGCGTAGGAAAGGCTATATACCAAAAAACCCACCCCCAGGTGCTGGAGTTTGTCCGGGGGCGGGTTGAGGAGGCTCCAGAGTAGAGCCGTCCTACTCCCTCCTGCAGGTATTCACACCGATCGGCAGGTAGAGCAGGCAGAATCCCGTAGCCGCCGTGAAGAGTAGAACGAGCCCGACGATTATAAGTATCCACTTGAGGGTGGTCCCAAGGGCGATGACGAAGGGCAGAACGATGAGGACGAGACCTAAAATCGCCCTCACGATGCGATCCACCGTTCCAACGTTGCACTTCATATCTCACCTCCTATCTGGTTTGTACCTGCGGTCTGGCGATGGGTAAGCCCATAGCCCTCCACGCCCGGAATCCCCCCTTGAGGTTGAGGACGTGTTTAAAACCTTTCGCCTCAAGCACCCGGGCCGCGAAGGTGCTCCTGTGTCCGGAGCGGCAATATACTATAACCGTATCCTTTTCGGGGTCGGCCTTTATCTCGGATATGCGATCGGCTATCTGGTTGTGGGGGATGAGTAGGTCCGTCCCCGGGATGTACCCAAGGGAGTGCTCCCGGGGGGTGCGCACGTCTATGATTATGGCATGCCCCTTCTTCTGCACGTAGCTGTGCAACCAGCTGGGAGTTATCCACGTCCAGCTTAAAAGCGTCAGGATCATAGCACGAATATTCTAAAGCTGACTCAATAGGTCTGCATTAAGGTGCCATTCTCTCGTATAATACGGGCTATGCGCAGCATAGGGGACGTCCTTAAGTTCCGTAGAGATGGGAACGTAGGTATAGTGAGGCTCATCGGAGAGATAGACACGGCCATGAGGGAGCCCCTTATAGTCTTCTTTGACGATAAGCTGGCCGACGGCGTGGATACCTTCATCGTGGACCTGTCCGAGGCGAACTACGTTTCTTCCGCTATCTGGGGAGCGTTGATAACGGTGCTGAAACACACCCGGGAGAGGGGCGGGGACATCGTCGTGTGCGCCCCTAAGGGGCAGGTCCTCAAGGTGTATAAGGTTATGGCCTTTGATAAAGTGTTTAAGACCTACAACGACATCTACGAAGCTCTAAGGGCCATAAGGGGAGAGTAGGAAGGGGTTGTACGAGATAAACTACAGGCTGTTTCGCATATTTGACTTTCTTCACGGAGCCTGCATCCTCAAAGGGGGGAACAGGTTCGTATGCGACGCCTACAGGAGGGCCTCCCGTCTCATGGCCCACTTTCCGGAGGACGTAGCTACGATATACGAGTACGAGGGCAGAGAGGGATTAAGGAGGGCGTTAAAGGTCGGAAGCGCCGTACTCTCAAAGATAGTCCAGATGGTTGAGGAGGGTAGGGTGGGGGAGTACGAGGAGGCTCTAAGGGAGTTCGGCAGGGACGCCGTGGAGTTCGTAAAGGTGAGAGGAATAGGGAGAACCACGGCGAGGAGGTTAGTTGAGATGGGAATAAGGACGTTTGACGACCTCCTCCGTTTCCTTGAGAGTGGAAGGGCTAAGACCATCTTTAAAAACCCTACGCGAATAAGGGAGAACGTTCTCTTCTATCTGAAGTACAGGGATGCCTTCCTGGCACCGGAGGCCCGGATAGTGGTGGAGGCCTTTAAGAACGTTTATCCTTCAGCCGTACCGGTCGGCGGATACAGACGTGGGGAACCCCTCATAGCTGTCGTGGAGTTCGCCATATCGGAAGATGACGCCTTCCGTTTGGCCGTATCCGGTAGGTACGAAAGGGGGTACTGGTCGTGGGGAGGGGATAGGATACCCGTGAGGATACACATCTACACGGAGGAGGATATGGGGAGCGTGCTGGTGTATTCTACCGGGCCGGAGGGACACGTAAGAGCCCTTGAGAGGTTAGGGGGAATAAGGGGTAAGACGGAGGAGGAGGTGTACGATCACCTCGGACTCCCCTTTATCCACCCCTATCAGAGGTACGACGGCCACGAGGTTTCTCTGGCCGCAGAGGGGAAACTTCCGGAGGTACTCCTACCGGAGGAGGTACCCGGGGATATACACGTTCATACCACGTACTCCGACGGTAGCATGAGGCCCGAGGAAGCCGTTCAGGCGGCGGTACGTAGAGGGTACTCCTTCGTGGTCCTCGCCGACCACTCCCCGTCCTCGGCCGGTGGGGGTTTAAACGAGGCCCGCCTTGAGAGTAAGAAGCTTGAGATTCTACGCCTCAGGGACAGGTACCCCTACGTCAGGATCCTGTACGGCACGGAAGTGGATATACTGCCCGACGGTTCCCTTGACTACCCGGACGAGGTGCTCTCGGAGTTTGACCTCGTCATAGCCTCGGTGCATACCTGGGGGGATAACGAGGACCTGACGGGGAGGATACTCAAAGCTATGGAGAACCCTTACGTGCACGTCATAGGGCACCCCACGGGGAGGGTGCTCAAGAAGAGACCTCCGTACAGGGTGGACCTTGATAGGGTTTTCAGGAGGGCGGAGGAGACAGGGAAGGCCCTTGAGATAAACGCTAACCCCCGGAGGGTGGACCTCCCGGGAGAGTTCCTGCTTGAAGGTGGGTACGAGGGTAAGGTGTTCATCGGGACCGACGCCCACAGGGAGTGGGACATGGACTACATGTACTTAGGGTGCGCCCAGGTCGGAAAGGCGAGGGTACCGAAGGACAGGGTGGGCAACCTTGACCTATAGAGCCGGTGTATCCACCGTATAATTTACCGTATGGTCTGGATCCTATTGGCACAGGACTTGTACGGGCCGGAGGGCGTGGCCTGGCCCCAGTACAGGCACGACTACCGCAGGACGGGGTTCTACAGGTGGCCCGCCCAATGCAGCACAACGCCTACCAAGATGTTTGATATTCAGCACGGCTCCATAGACGAGAGCATAATCGGGATGGACGCCAACGGGGACGGGGCCGTGGATATCTTAGGGGCCCAGCAGTCCTCCTACAACGGAGGGGTGATGGCCGTGGACCCCATAGCGAGGGACACCCTGTGGGAGAATCGCGGAGACTACTTCCCCGGTCCCGGCATAGCCTCCCTGGCGGCCTCCGACTCCCACGTATTCGCCAACGGCAACGGCTACTTCAGGGTTCTGGACCTGACGACGGGGGCCGCAGTCTATCAGTACGACAAGTCCGACGGCCGTGGGCCTTCCCCCGCCATAGCCGACGTGGACGGGGACGGTTGTCCCGAGGTCTATACCTCCTTCGGGAACACGGCCGTATCCGTTGATGGGTGCGCCACCACCTACACCACCCTATGGACGTACTCCCTTCCGGCCACCGCCTACGCTCCCGCCTTAGGGGACATAAACGGGGACGGGTATCTGGAGGTCCTATACCCTCTCTCCAACGGGGAGATATACGTATTGGACGCCGCAACGGGCACCCTACACAGCAGCTTCTCCGCCGGGGTCCCGTCCTCCATAGACATATGGCCCGACTACACGGTGGCCCTCGGGGACGTGGACGGGGACGGGAAGGACGAGGTCGTGGTTCCCACCTCCACCTCCGTATCCGTGTACGAGTACAGGGGGTTCATATTCGGATGGGTGAGGATGTGGAACGTCGGTGGATACTCCAACGGCTCCCCCGTAGCCTTAGCCAACTACGATGGGGACGGCCTTGAGGACGTATGGGTTATACACGACGGAGAGGTCTATATCTACAAGGGTACGGACGGCTCCCTCCTTGGGAACTCCACGGGCTTCGGTGTTAACGGCCACGAAGGTGCCGGCTATCCCCCTACCCTCGTTGACCTCACGGGGGATCGTTTCCCCGACGTCCTGGCCCCTGTCGGTGGATACAACGTTGGCCTGTTGGACGGTCTGAGTCTCACTTCCATAGGGACGTACGGCACTACACCGTACTCCATAACCTCCGAGGTCATAGTCCTTAAACTCGCTGGCTCTCTGGCCTTCGCCGTAGGGGACTTCTCGTGCCATATAACGGCGTGGGGTGTGTGCCCCCTCTCTTACGACGACCCCACAGCCGTATCCGAGGGCAGCAGGATGGGTCCCACCCTCAAGGTTGAGGGGAGCGTCCTGATAGCCTCTGGCCACGGCAGGGTGAAGATATACGACCCGACGGGAAGGTTGCTCCTTACGAAGGAGGTCCCGGGTAGGGCGAGGATAGACCTCTCGGACCTTCCCCCGGGCATGTACCTGGTGCGGTTCGCCGGGCGGACCTTCCGGTTCGTAAAGAGGTGATAAAGACGGGGAGGGACTTCCCTCCCCCTTAAATTTTCTCCCTCAATGAATGGGTTTGTTTTGGTGGATAAGCCTGAAGGATGGACCTCCCGTAAGGCCATGAACGTGGTTCAGAGGAGGCTCCGCGTTAGGGGAGGGTACGAGGGAACGCTGGATCCTTTTGCCAGCGGACTGCTGCTGGTCGGGATAGGTAGGGCCACCCGTTTCTTCCAGTTCTTCCGCCCCCTCCTCAAGGAGTACGTCGCCACCCTCCTCCTTGGCTCCGAGACCGACACCCTTGACCCCGAGGGGGAGGTGGTATCAACCGCCCCGGTTCCACCCATCACCGTGGAAGACGTACGCGGGGCGGCCACGTCCCTCACGGGCAGCCTTGAGCAGGTACCTCCGAAGTTCTCCGCCCTGAAGGTAAGGGGAAGGAGGGCTTACGATTTAGCCCGTGAAGGTAAGGAGGTGGCCCTGAAACCGCGGAAGGTCTTCGTTGAGAAGCTTGAGATACTCTCGGTTGATGGGGACAGGATAACCTTCCGGTGCGTCGTTAGTACGGGAACCTACGTTCGGGCACTGGGACGGGACCTGGCCAGAGCGTTAGGAACGGTGGGACACTTAATTTCACTCAGGCGTACGGCCATAGGGGACTTCCGGGTGGAGAGGGCGAAGCACCCCGAAGAGGTTGAGGTGGGGGACGTCATACCCACGGAGGAGGCCCTGTACTGGATGGGGAAGGTGTCCCTATCCGGGAGGGAGGCGAGGCTGTTCCTGAACGGCGGTAGGGTTAGGGTAGAAGGGGAGGAAGGGCCGTACAGGGTTTTCGTAGATGGTAGGTTCGTGGGAGTGGGCAGGTTAGAGGGGGGAATTCTGAAGCCGGAGAGGTTATTACCCCGATGACCTGACGGCGTCATACCCTGCGGATTATAAGCAGGGTTATATCGTCGGACTGGGGTGCCCCCTTCGTGAATTCGCTGATGCGATCCAGTATAGCGTCCTTCATCTCCTCCGCCGTGGCCCCACGGGATGCCAGAGATAGGAAGGTCCTCTTAAGTCTCTCTTCCCCGAACTGCTCCCCCCTCAGGTTCACGGCCTCCGTTATACCGTCCGAGTACAGCATTATCACGTCCCCGCTATCAAGGTTCACGGTGCGCTCTTCCAGTACCTCCTCCAGCACGTCCCTGTCCAGCATGGAGAGACCTACCGGTGCTCCCTCCAGCTCCAGATACGTGGCCTTACCCGTACGGGCGCTGTAGTAGAGTGGCGGGTTGTGTCCGGCGGAAGAGAGGGATACCGTACCGTTAGCGGGCTGCAGGGAGGCGATGCCGGCGGTTATGTACATGTCGTCGGGTATCTCCCCCACGATGCTCTCGTGGGCCTTGAGGAGGAGCTCCTTGGCGGAGGAGGATATTGGGGCCTCCGAGTGGATGATGGTGCGGAACATCACCATTACGAGGGATCCGCCCACCCCCTTACCGGAGACGTCCGCCACCAAGAAACCCCACTGTCCCCCCAGCATGCGGAAGTAGTCGTAGTAGTCTCCACCGACCACTAAGGCCGGGTGGTAGGCGGCGGAGAACTCGTACCCGGGCATACGGGGCATGGACTTCGGTAAGAGGATACTCTGGATCCTCCGGGCTACCTCCACCTCGTGCTTCAGCTTTTCCGACTCTATTATCTTCTCCTGAGCCTGCTTCAGCTGGCTTGTCATGGTACCTATGGCCTCGGCTATCAGGCCTATCTCGTCGTTGCTCCTGACCCTGACCTCGTGCTCCAGATTCCCCTTACCTATCTCCTCCAGGTCCTCCAACAGGACCTCTATGTTCCGGGTGATCATGCGGGAGAAGAACCAGCTTATTACGGCCCCTCCCAATACGGCCACCAGACCCACCACGAAGAGCAGGCTCCGGGTACTGTTGGCGGCCTCGTCTATGGCCTTCCGCGAGAGGAAGACGTAAACCTTTCCCAGCTTCTCTCCCCTTATACGGTCTATCATGGGGAGCTCCACACCTATAGCGGCTCCCCCCTCAAACAGCTTCACCAGTATGGGCTTGTTGGCCAGTTTGTCCCTTACCTCCTTGTACACCCGTATTCCCCGGACGCTGTAGGGTTTGTCCTTTAGAAGGATGCTGTCGCTGTGGGAGACCAGGATACCCCTGTTATCAACCACGACCGCCTTGAGGACACCGGGGTTGGAGCGCTTTAGTCCCGTGGTAATGCTGACTAAGGTCAGGTCGTCCTCCTGAAGTAGGGCCTCGGCCGCCTGGGAGGCCAGAAACTTGGCTAAGGATATACCCCTCCACTCCACCTGCTCCATTATCTTGACGGAGACGGTACGGGTTATCACCAGGGTGGATACGGCTATTACGAGGACGAGAAGTAGGGTGAATAGCGCGAAGAACTTTAAGGAAAGAGGAAACTTTACCCTCATGGCTTAGAACCCCTTTTCAACCTGAAGGTACTTCCCATCCTTTATCTTCTTCCAATATACCTCGTCCGAGAGCCGGGCTATGAGGTGGAGGCCTATCCCTCCGACCTTCCCCTCCTTAAGCCACCGGTTCAGGTCCACGGTGTAGCGGCTCATATCTTCCCGCATGCCGTCGGGTACCTTTCCCCTATCGTACACCTTGAGAAGGAAGCGTCTGCGCCTCTCATCAACGTATAGGGTCACCTTTACGGGGCCCACGCCACCGTTGTAGGCGTGTTTCATGGCGTTAGAGACGGCCTCGTCAAATATCGTAACCATGTCCGAAATTACGTCCTCGTCTTCGGTGAATTTCCTCACGGTGCGCTCAACTACCTTTCTGACCTCCGTCAGAACGTCAAGGAGGTCCGAGGAGAGATGAATTGAGAAGAGCCTCCTATACGCCATAGGGTTCCCGGTATTATAAGGCAGCCCCCATCACGCTCGCCCGAAGTACCTCCTTACGCTCTCTACGACGTACTCCACCTGCCAGTCCTCCATCTCGGGGTATATCGGTAGGCTCAACACCTCCCTGGCGGCCCTCTCCGCCTCCGGGAACTGCCCCTCCCTGTATCCGAACTCCTCCCGCAGGACCCTCTGCAGATGCAACGGAACCGGGTAGAAGACGGAGACACCTATCCCCCGCGACAGTAGGTAATCTTTCAGGCCGTCCCTGTCTTCCGTCCTTACCGTGTACTGGTGAAAGACGTGGGTGTTCCCCTCCTCCACGTGAGGGGTGATAACGAGATCCTTTAGGGCTTCGGTGTAAATCCGGGCTATCTCCCTCCTCCGTCTGTTCCACCTGTCAAGGTGCCGGAGCTTAACCCTCAGGAAGGCGGCCTGGATCTCGTCCAGACGGCTGTTGTACCCTACACCCTCATGTACGTACTTCTCCCCCTGACAGTGTATCCTGAGGCGCCGGACCCTCCCGGCGACTTCGGGGTCGTCCGTGGTTATTGCCCCACCGTCTCCCAGGGCCGAGAGGTTCTTCGTAGGGTAAAAGCTAAAGGCAGCCGCGTCCCCCAGGGATCCCACCTTCTTCCCTTTCCGCTCCGCTCCGGATGCCTGGGCGGCGTCCTCCAACAGGGCTACCCCGGGGAATCTCATCTCCTCAACCCTCGCAGCCTGCCCGTAAAGGTGTACGGGTAGTATAGCCTTCGTCCTACCGTTTAGGGCGTCCTTCACGGCCTCGGGGTTGAGGTTGAAGGTACGGGGATCTATGTCGGCGAATACCGGCCTGGCCCCCACTAAGAGTATGGCTTCAACCGTAGCGTAAAAGGTGAAGGGGGTGGTTATCACTTCATCCCCTCTACCCACTCCAAGGGCTCTTAAACCCAAGACGAGAGCGTCGGTGCCGCTGTTTACCCCAAGGGCGTAGGACACGCCGACGTACTTAGCAAACTCCTCCTCAAAGGCACGGAGCCTCGGACCGAGGACGAACTTCCCGTCCGCCAGTATCTCTTTCAGCGCTTTCTCGTACTCCTCCTTAAAGGCGCCGTTCTGTCTAACGAGATTTACCGGAGGTACTTTCAAGCCCTTGATTCTACGGGCGGTGTCGCCCTATGGAAGCGATGGAGTATCACGAAAAGCGATACCGATGTTTTCCGTACATCCTTCATTCTTACAGCCGTAGGAGTCAGACGGGGTCGCCGGATCGTTGATACACTTAAGTTGTGCTATCGGAACGGAAAAGGTGTCCTCAAAATGGGTGCCGTTGGGTACGAAACCCGAAAAATCGGATCCGTTCTAAAGCAGGAGCCCGTTCCGGTACGACGACGTTGGAGAGGGTGGCATCGTAGTGCGCGAGGCTCGGAGGTACGAAGTACCACTTTGGGTATAGAACCCGCATGAGTAATACCGACCCAATACGCCCGCAATTACTGGAAAAGCGTTGTATGGATAAGGGCCTGAGAGTGCCCGGCCCCACGGGTAGGGCG
Source organism: uncultured bacterium (assembly GCA_964473735.1). GTDB lineage: Bacteria > Hydrothermota > Hydrothermia > LBFQ01 > LBFQ01 > JAADCS01. The sequence continues at coordinate 29,685 of CAYYQD010000012.1, read as the reverse complement.
AGCCGGGTGTCCGGTTGGAAGCGTTCAGTACAACGCACAAATAACGGTATTATCAA
>CAYYQD010000012.1:0-29529 GCA_964473735.1 uncultured bacterium | reverse complement strand
CCGTCTCTTCTCCCAATCACGACCCATTCCGGGTAAGACAGCTCTAAGACCCGGAGTAGTAAAGCCGTCTCATCACTCCACGAAACAACCCCTTACGGGTGCACTCCTACACCGAAATCGTACACTAACGCTCCCCCAAGGCTCCCCTGATAGAGGACCAGAGCGGCGGCCAGCGCTGCGAGGAGGACGTACAGATACCTCAGGACGTTGATCCGAAGGTAGCGGTAGATTACACGGAGCAATAGCACAGCCAGGAGCAGCAGCAGGATGTTAAGGCCTACCCTTTCGTGTGTGTGGAGCAGAGAGGCGGCCTTTTCCCCTATAGGCATATCCTCCATGCTCTCGTGGGCTACGTACCCGGTAGCGTAAGCCGTCAGGACGGACAGGAAGGAGAGGAGTACCGCCCCCATCTCCAGACCGTCTGGAGGGCGCCTGTACAGGATATAGCCAATTTCAAGGAGTAGCAGGAGGATGGGCAAAGCGACGGCGAAATGTACGGCTGGAGGATGGAGCTTAACGATAGGCGGAGGGGTATCCTCTCTAACCGCACTCCTCTCAACTTCGGGCGTGGGTTGGGTGCTGACGTGAGTCTCTATGGTATCGGGCTTCACGTTTTTGTGTGCCAATATGGTTGAGGAGGGCAATATGGCAAAAAGTACGACAAAACCGGTTATGAATCTTAACATATCCGCATTCTAAGGGAGGAAATGGAAAGCCGGGGCCATACGTCTATCATCTGCCGATTTCCGTTTGGACCTTTGGGATATTCTACGCTTCTTTCGTGCTTTTAAAGGGCTACTTGCACGAAAATGGACAACAGCGTACGCCGTACGGTGCCTTTCCTCCCTAAAATTTACGCAAGTAAAATGAGGAGGTTTTTCCCTGCCCTTTTTATGCTTTCATCCTGTTCCGTTGCCATAAGTAGGGACGTCGGAGGCCCATCCCCCGAGGTCCTCGGAACTGTTATTATGGGTTTTAAGGCTCCCGGGGGACACGGGGACATCTCCGTGGGAGGGAACCTGTTTAAGGATCCACCGGAAGGGTTGAGTCGCACGACGGACGGACTACTGTACCTTACCTACCAGCTTATGCCATATCCCCGTAGATTAAAGCGTAGCACCCTACCTCTACTCTCTCCCGGTATCTCCCTGGGCTACGCCCACAGGTTGGACACGGGACACAACCTGCTCTTCTCCGGAAACCTTGAGATTAACTTCCTTAGGTACTACGGTCCTGAGCCGTACGACTTCGGTCTCCTGTTTCTGGCCGTCAGGTATAGGACCCTCTTCCCGGTGAGCGGCGGAGACGTCCGAACGGGCGTGGGGGTGGAGGTCGGATACAGGGGAGCGTGGTGGAGGGCACCGTGGTGAGGTACTTTCCCACTATCCTCCTGCTTCTATCGTCCTGCGCCTCTTTAAGCGTGGAGTTTCCGTACACGGAAGTCCGTATAGTCGCTCCGGAGGACGGAGCCATAGTGCCGGATACCTTCTCCGTTCGCTTCTTCGCCTACAGTAGCGGCATCGTGTTTCGCAGGGAGGTAGTGTACGGGTTCCCGGACGGGCTGGTTGAGAGGGGTAGGTTCCCCGGGTGCCATAGGTTTGAAGCGGTTGTGAGGGTGAACGGTAGGGAGGTCGGGAGGTACGAGGGGTGCGACACCCTCGCCGCTAAGGTCGGGGTAAAGGCGGAAAGAGAAAGGGTGCAGGTTGAGGTGAGGGTGGGGAATACCGTGAGGAGGGCTACGTACACGGTAGTCAAACCTTACCCCTACGTCCTGACCCAATCCCCAACCGCTCGGGACACTGGTAAAGAGGGGCTGGAACCACCGGTCAGGTACTACAGACGGATACCCTTCGGGAGTGGAGATTTGCTACTTTCCCAGCGTGATGGTGGTGAAGTTCTGTACGTCTGGAACGACACGTTGGAGGAGCTGGTACGGGGCAGGTGGTTGAAGGTCGCCGTTGCCGAGGATGTGGCGCTGGTGGTCGGTGAGAGGGAGGACGGGGACTTTTACGCTGCCGTTAGGAGGGACACGGTTCTGTCCATGGAGAGATTGGACGGTCCCGTGCAGGTTATCGGGTCCCTCGCGTGCACTCGGGGGGTGGCTTACGCCAGTAGCGTGGGGATAATCTGGCTGGATGCGGAGGGGAACTCCGGTCTCTTCAGATACCCCTGGCCCCCCATTACGGGTAGGGGATGTTTGGACGGTATGCCGTACTTCTCCCTTCTGTCGGACTCCCTTCTGACCCTCATAGGTAGGGATACCCTTACCTTTCCATCACCCGGAAGTACGGAGGGGGTTCAGGTTTTCTACGGGTACGGTGGTAGGCTCTTACTACTCCGGGGGGACGGAGAGATGTTAAAGACCAGGATGTGGGACGGGCGGAGGTGGATGAAGACGTACTTCCCGTGGGAGCCTATCTCCGGCAGGTGCTACGGGCCTACGGTGGCCTGCGTGTGTCTGTGTCCGATAACCTTTCCGATGGCGTCTCTGGATAGAAGATGCTCCGTTGAAATACCCGCTTTTGACGTGGAGGCCAGCGGTATAAGGGTCGGAGATAGACTCTACAGGGTCAGGTTCATCCCTACCTCGGGATCTTATTAAGGCGTTTGAAACAGCCTTATATCCGAAGCAGCACAGCACAACGTCATGCTTCCTCGGAGATGTGGTAGGTTTTTCTGGCCGGCAGGTTCTACGTTCCTCTACCACAGTATAATACCCTCCATGCCGAAGATCCTTCTGAACGGTAAGGAAGTTGAATTCAACGAAGGGGAAACCATACTTAACGTTGCATGGAGGAACGGGGAGAGGATCCCCGTGTTTTGTTATCATCCTAAGCTCCCCGTATGGGCGGGGTGTAGGGTCTGTCTCGTTGAGGTGGAAGATAGGAGGGGAAGGAGAGGTCTGAAACCCGCCTGTGCCACGAGGGCGGAGAACGGACTTAAAGTATGGACGAACACGGACCCCGTTAAGGAGACCCAGAGGTCAGTGGTGGCCCTGCTCCTGACGAACCATCCCCTTGACTGTCCGATATGCGATAAGGGTGGGGAGTGCGACCTGCAGGAGATAACCTACCTGTTCGGTCCCACTACGAGCAAATACACCTTCCCCAAGAGGCTCTTTCCCAAGCACGACGCCGGCCCCTACTTTGACCTTGAGCCTCACAGGTGCATACAGTGTTTCAAGTGCTCCACCTTCTACTGGACCATCGGAGGGGGCAGGGACTGGTCCATGTTTGACCGTGGGTGGTACACCGTTTTCGGCCCGGAAAGGGACCGTTTCGTCAACAACGAGTTCTCCGGCAACCTCATAGAGGTATGCCCGGTAGGTGCTATAAACGGTGCGGATTACAAGTACTACACCCGTCCGTGGAACATTGAGAGGGTGCCGGCTATAAGCCCGGAGGATTCCCTGGGGGCCAACGTTACCGTTGAGGTCATCAGTCGCAAGCCCTACTCCAAGGGGAAGATGGTGAAGGGTGGAAGGAGGGAGGACGTACATAAGATAGTGCGAATAAACGGCAGGGAGAATCCCGACGTAAACGAGTTCTGGATCACGGACAGGGACAGGTTCTCCCACGAGTACGTCTACGACCATAAGAACAGGGTGGATTACCCTCACCTCAAGTCCGGGGACGGTAACTGGGTTAAGGTGAACTGGAACTTAGCCCTTGACTGGGTGGCCGAGAACCTGAAAGGTAAGAGGGTGGCCGCCATATCCGGTGGTAGGGGTACCAACGAATCCGCCTACGCCGGTCGTAAGCTCTTCAAGGAGACCCTGATGACCTCCGATATAGACTTCCGTCGGCCGCACGTGGCCTTTAAGGAGGACCCTGTACGCAGGGCGGTTGGGTACTCCGCCTCTACGGGTAAGGTGGCCGACATAGACAGGGCGGACGCCATCTTTATCTTCGGGGACGTCAGGGAGACGGTACCCGGTATAGGTATCCGCCTCGTTCGGGCCGCCCGCAGGGGAGCCAGAATATTCGTTCTCAATCCCTACAGGGAGAGGTACGTCAGGGACGGGTGGGCCGAGTGGGTGAAGGTACCGGTCGGTGGAGAGACCTACGTATCTTACCAGTTCCATACCGAGGAGCCCGACCCTAACTACGCTGGGGTGGTTGAGGCTTTCAGGAAGGCTAAAGCTCCGCTTATCATCTTCCCTGACGACCTGAGCGCGGAGGCCCAGTCCAACTTAGCCCATCTTTCTGCTCTGGATGACAGGGTGAAGTTCCTGCTGCTGCGTACTGCCCCCAACGGGCAGGGTTTCGTAGACGTTGAGTTCTCTCCGTTCCCCGATGGGGCCACCACGGGGGAGATACTCCAGAAGGCTGCCAACGGTGAGATAGACGTCCTGTTCCTCTGGGAGGTTGAGCCTCTCTACGAGTACTACGACAGGAACCTGGTAGTTAAGGCCCTTGAGAGCACCCCCTTCGTCGTAGTAATGTCCTCCTTCTGGGATCCCTCCACAGAGTACGCCTCCGCCGTTCTACCCATAACCGTCCCCTACGAGGAGGATGGCACCCGCACCAACCTTGAGGGTAGGGTACAGTACGGCAAGGATGCTCTATGGCCCTACGCCGGAAGCCGCCCCGCATGGTGGGTGTTCAAGGGGCTAATAGAACGCTTAGGTGGGAACGCCCCGTGGAGGAGCACGAGGGACGTCTTCAACGAGCTTAAGAGGAACGTACTCCCGTACCAGACCCTGAAGTTTGATCCTTACGAAATGCCCTACGAGGAGAGGCCCTATCCCGACTACGTCCCCACCATAGCCAAACTGAAGAGGGCTTACCGTTATCCCGATGTCCGGTACTCTTTCGCCGCCGAAGGATACGAGCCGGTAAAGGGCACTCTGAGAGAGGGGACCCTTCTTCTGCATGCCCCCGACATCTACAAGGGGTCCTACTACGCTTTCCGCAATAAGATACATAAGCCCTTCGTCAAGGAGAAGGCCGTCTTCATCAGTGAGGAGATAGCCCGCTCCTCGGGGCTTAAGGATGGGGACAAGGCCATCCTTAAGGTGGGCGGCAAAGAGTACGAGGTGAGCGTGGTCGTAAGCACGGACCTTGAGGGGGAGGTGATCCTGTTCAGAGGTCTGTTCTACGACCTTCCCCTGAACGAGGCTGTCGCCGATAAAATAACCCCCGTTGATAGCATTAACGCTGTCGGCAGTACCGTTCAGTCCTGAGCTGGACAGCCTCGTGCTTACGGCTCTGGAGTACACGTACCGTGAGCGGTACGGTGCCGCCCTCTCCGTTATAGAGGAGGCTATAAGCCTTTATCCACAGGAGCCTGTGGGGTACTTCTTCAAGGCGGCCATATACGACTACTACATGGAAGATTACCACACTAAACGGTACGAGAACGAGTTCTTCAAGAACATGAAGATAGCGGAGGAGAGGGCTAAGGAGAGGTTGAGCACCACGGATGACCCCGAGACGAGGGCGTGGATGAACTTCTTCATAGCCGGAGCGTACGGTTATAAGGCCATGAGGGCTGGAAGGTCGGGCAACTACGTCGTGGCCCTTAAGTACGCTCTGGAGGGTGTAAAACCCCTCAAGGCGACCGTAGAGGAGGACTCAACCCTTTACGACGCCTACTTCCCGCTGGGCATATACAACTACGCGCTTTCCAAAGCCCCCAACCGCATCGGAATAATACCGACCTTCTTCCTGGTCAAGGACAGGGAAAAACGGAAACGTAAGGGTATAGAGTACCTGAAGATCGCCTGGAGAAGGGGACACTACACCTCCGTCATATCCGCCCTTACTCTGGCCTGGGTCCTGATGCGGGAGGGAAGGGCCCGGGAGGCTATTCCCATACTCAAGGGCTACGTTGATAGGTATCCGGAGAGCAGGTACTTCCGATGGGTATACGGAGGTCTCCTGCTGAAAGAGGGGAGGTTCAAGGAAGCCGAGGACGTGTACGAAGGACTTCTATACCTCGTCCTCAGGGATCAGCCCAACGTTCCCTATAACGTCGTCTATATAGCATACTACCTCGGGTACACCAAGTACTTCCTGGGCAAGTTTGAGGAGGCCATAAAGTACTTTGAGGTCGCCATGAAGTACTACGAGGAAGCCCCCCCGTCCGATAAGAGGGAGCTCAAGGGTGTTATGCGCAGCCTGAAGAGGTTCTACAAAAGGGCAAAGAAGAGGCTGGACTTAGAATGACGGAGACCAACTTACAATACACTTATAGGCGAATAAAAGCCGTATTCCTCCGGGAGTGGAGGCTCATACTCCTTACGGCCGTCGTGGGAGCCGTCTTAGCGGCGGCCCTTAACCTTCTCCTCCGTAAAGGGCCCCGTTTCAGGGCCAGTATATACATGATGCAGACCAACCGGGAGAGGGGGGTAAGCGTACTCGCTGAGCAGATACCCGAACCGCGGGAGAATCAGACCTCACCGATAGACGTCCTATCTTTGAAGGTCAAGTTTCCGGACTTCTACGCCGGCCTGAGAGATACCGCCCTGATGTACGAGGTACTATCGGGCAGGATAGCCGGTATAACCTCTTTAAAGCCGGGAGTTTATACGGAAAAATCCCCCGGAGTGGTTAAGTGTCCATGCTCAAAAAAGTTTAAAGTGGTAGTGTATGACACCATCGGGCTGTGGCGCAGACTGACCTCAGGTAGAATAAGGGTGTTAGAGGACGATAAGGAGAAGGCGCTGATGGGACCTAAAAACGTCACCTTCTTCACTCTGGAGTACGACTCCCCCGACAGGAGGTGGGCGAGGAGGGCTGTTGAGGTGGTCTCCCGATGGATAATAGACAGGCACCTTGACGATAAGAAGCAACAGCTCCTGCGTCAGAGGGCTACTATCGCCAAGCTTATGGAGTTCTACAGAGGGGAGATAGACACCTTCGCCCGCCAGATCCAGAGGTTCAAGGAGAGGATGCGCTACCCCGAGCTTACCGAGGAGAAGGTCCTATCCATTATGGGAGACCTGAAGGGCAGGGAGATGGCCCTCCGGAACCTCCGCGATATGCTCGTAAGCTCTCCCGAAGATACCGTCTTCGTTGACGTGGGGGATCCGGTAATAAACGACTTGCAGAGGCAACGGATAGAGATCATACTCAAGATTCAGGAGGAAGAGACGACAAAGGGGGGAGCCCATCCGGTGATAAGGTCTCTGAAGGAGGAGTTAAACGGACTCAACTCCCTCATACTCCGCTCTACGGAGAAGAGTCTCAAGTACGTCAGGGAACAGCTCGGATACTACAGGGGGATACTACCCGTAGTCCTAAAGGAGCAGGCCCGTCTCTTAACCATCCAGCGCAACCTTGAGAACGCCGAGGACTTCTACATAGTGTTAGGCCAGAAGTTGAACGACACCGACGTAAGACTTGGGAGCCTCGTGCCGGACATCTCCGTACTGGGAGACCCCACGGTGAGGAAGGTGGGGATATACAGCAGGAGCAGGTTCGCTGCCTTCTTAGGGTTCCTCGTGGGTCTGATCTTCGGTGTAGCTATGGCCTTTTTCCGGGATATGACCACCGACGTCGTGCTGGACGAAGAGGTACTGCCCTTCCCGCAGGATCACGTTATCACGCTACCTACCTTTTCTCGTTTTGACTCCCTGCCCTACGAGATGATCATGACGAAGAGTGTGGATTCCACATCTCCCGCCCTGAACGAGTTCCGGAAACTCCTGTTTAAGCTGGGTATGTTTGACGACCTCAAGGAGATAGTGGCCGTAACGAGTACCCAGACGGGGGAGGGTAAGACCTTCATCAGCGCCAACCTATCTTCGGCGGCTGCGCTCTCCGGTGTGCCCGTACTCCTGATAGATGGGGATATAAGGGCTAAGGGTTTGAGTGAGCTCTTCAACCTTGCTAACGCCGAAGGGTACGCCAACGGAAAATACGAACCGTACCGGATACACCCTTATCTCTACGTTTTACCCGTAGGGGATACGAACGAGGATCACCTGCTCGTTTTCAGGAGGATGCTCTCTCACGTCAGGGACCTGCTTGAAAGGTTCAGGGTAGTACTGGACCTGCCCCCGGTTACCGTATCACCGGAGATAAAGCTCCTTGAACATTTCGCCGTAAAGTACATTTTAGTCCTCCGGTATAACTACACCCGTAGGTCCTATCTGAAGCACATAGACCTGAGACCGGATCTGGTGATATTCAATCAGGTGGGTAAGGCTGATCAGTACTACTCACGTTACTACAGCCGATACGGTCGGCGTAAGGAGAGATTATGGGACAGGATAAGGGGCTTCTTCACCACCCGGAAAAAGCGTAAGGTAGGGCCTACGTTGAGACCTCTAAGCTGACATCTACGGGTACAGCGGACTTCGTAAGCGCCCCCACGGATATACGATCGGGTTTCAGGGCAGCGTACTCGCTTACGTTCTTCAGGTTTATGCCCCCCGACACCTCCACCTTAAACCCCATCATCCTGGCCAGAGGTATAGCATCCCTCAGAACGTTAATAGGCATGTTATCCAGCAGCACCCAATCCACGTCAAGCCCTCTAAGAGATTCCAGCTCCTCCACGCTCTCCACTTCAACCACCAACGGTACGTGGGGAAGAGCCTCACGGAGTCTCCTGACGGCCTCCCTTACGGACCCGGCTATCCTCTTGTGGTTGTCCTTTACCATGGCGATCTCGGAGAGGGTGAAGCGGTGGTTGTACCCGCCTCCAACCCTTACGGCGTACTTGTCGTAGTACCTGAGCAGGGGCATCGTCTTTCGGGTGTCGTATACGGGTACCCCCCCGGCCCTTCTAACGTACTCGGCCGTGAGCTTCGCTATGCCGCACATCCTGCCTAACACGTTGAGTAGCGTCCTCTCCACCAGCAGGACGTCTCTGGCCCTGCCCCGAATCGTTGCCAGAGATGTACCCGCCCGGAACTTCTCCCCATCCCTCACACTCTGTTCTATCTTCAGTTTGAGGAGCTCCATCGCCGACTCAAACAGGGGGCGGGCTGCCATAATCCCCTCCTCTCTGGCTATCACTACGCCATAGACCTCCACGTCGGCGACGGCGTGCTCGGTCGTTATATCTCCGAAGGGGGCATCCTCCGCAAGGGCCAACCTCAAAACGTCTATGGGACTCAACGGAGGATTTTACGGTCGCCTGTCCGACAGGAAGGTGCCTCTGCGTACTGTGTTGGGTGGGACTATATTCACCGGTAGGCCGAAAAGCCTATCCTTCACTATATTTGCACGCTTCTTAAGTACTAAGACTAAGTTGGGTTGTACGACTACAGCTTGAGAGAGGGCAACATCAACAGGAGCCACCACTACCTCCCCCCTCGCCCCGCCCACGGATCCATCCAGAAGTTTGTACAACGTAAGATCCTATCTTCTGGCTTAGGCCTCTCGGCTACAGATCCCTTTATCCTTCTCCCGGTACTACGAGATTCGGGCACATTTCAGGACTTCGCAACGGTGAGGAGGGGCATTTATACGGATTTTATACCCAAAGTGGTACCGACTCTTTTGCGGATAGATACCCGCACTTACACCACCCGAACATAATACTCACGGCTAAACACTCCAATAACAACCGGCGGTGGATCACATCGGTTAGAGTTAGAGGTTGTCTCCCTATCCACCGTACCCTTTACGGTGTGGGTATCCTCCTGTCGTTCGGTGTGGCCCTCCTTGAGAGTGTGAAGGACGCGGTGGGAAAGGTGGCTACCCGTAGGACCTCGCCCGTGTCTTTGCTTTTACTGTACAAAGGTACGGCCCTCCTCCTGCTCTCCCCGCTTCTCCTCTGGAGAGGGATTCACGCCGATTTAAACACCTTTATCCCTGTAGCCGTACTCAACGCCTCCCTGAACGCCCTCGCCTTCTACCTGTACCTCAGGGCCATCTCCCTGTCCCCCCTATCCGCAACCGTACCCGTTTTGAGCTTCTCCCCCGTCTTCCTTCTCATCACCTCCCGTGTGATGCTCGGGCAAGAGGTACCCCCTCCGGGAGCAGCGGGGGTCATCTTGGTGGCCGTTGGATCTTACATCCTGAACCTAAGGGAAGCGAGAGGGGGGCTCCTCCGTCCTCTGACGGCCATTCTACGGGAGTCCGGGCCGAGGTACATGCTGGTCGTCTCTTTAGTATGGAGCATAACGGCCAACCTTGACAGGGTGGGTGTGGAGGCCAGCGACCCCTTCCTCTGGGTGGCCACCATGGACGCGGGGATAGTGGTCGCCACCTTACCCTTCGCCCTGGACGCCCTGCGGAGGTGCAGGCCCAGCTTAACCCACCCTCTGGCCATGGGGGTTGCCGATGCCGTAGGTTCCGTCCTCCAGATGCTGGCCATAACCCTTACCCTCGTACCCTACGTCATAGCCATAAAGAGGACCAGCACTCTACTCTCCAGTCTCGTGGGTGTTCTCCTGTTCCGCGAGGGAAGGGGGAGGGAGAGGTTGGCCGGAGCCACCGTCATGTTCTTGGGGGCCTCCCTCATTCTCCTCTCCCTATTTGGCAGATAGAAGGGCTTAGAATCCTCCCCCATGAGGACCTTAGCCGAGGTGATAGAAGAGCTCCTGTACGGTGAGGAGGGGTACTACACCAAGCACGTGCGCATAGGTAAGAGGGGGGACTTCTTCACGGCCCCGCACGCGTCACCTACGTTCGGATACACCGTGGGCAGGTTTTTAGAGAGGGAGGGGGTCAGGAGGCTGGTTGAGGTGGGAGGGGGCGAGGGGTACCTCGCTCTGGACATCCTGAAGGCTACATCCATCACCGTCCTGTCTTACGAGAGAAGCAAAAAGCTCCGGGAAGTGCAGAGGAACCTCCTGAAGGAGTACGAGAGGAGCGGAAGGTGGAAGTTGGTGGAGGAGCCGGTTGAGGCGGACGCCTACCTGCTGAACGAGGTTTTAGACGCCTTCCCATCCCGAAGGTACGTGTTTAAGGAGGGGAGATGGTGGGAGGTGGTGGAGAGGGACGGGGAGTTCGGCCTGATCCCGTCCGGGGGCCCGGAGCATTACTCGGGACCTGTGAGGGAGGGCTTCACCTACGACGAGGGCGTAGGCGTGGGGGATTTCCTGCGGGATATACTTGGCAGGACCGAAAGGGTTCTCATATTTGACTACGGGTACGATGAGGAGGAGTTCCCTATCGTGGCACCCTCCGGTACCCTTCAGGGCTACAGAGAGCATCGCCGGTACGAGGACCTTGACGCCCTACGTCCCGGGACGGATATAACCCACTTCGTGAACTTCTCCGCGGTTGAGAGAATAGCCCGGGAGATGGGTTATCGGGTGGTTCTCTATACGGATCAGACTAACTTCCTCCTCAAGTACGGCCTCTTAGACGTGTTTGAGAGCCTGCCGGACGAAGAAAAGGAAAAACTGGCCCCCGGTATGAAGACCCTTATTCTCCTCTTTAAGAATCACCGCGTTATGTACTTGAAGAGGTCCCCTTGACCTCCTTGAGGTCGTTGGTTCCCTCGCACTCGGGGATCTCCACCTCTCCGTAGGTCAGAACGCTCAACATCCTCCTGAAGTCATCGGGGTGGGGATAGTCATCAAGGTAGGCGGCCACTATCTTCCTCCACGCTGGCAGCGTCATGTGGGATGGGGGGTTGTTCTTCAGGTAACCCTCCACCTTGGAGAGCCACCTCTTATAGCTTCTGAGTAGTCTGGATATCTCTTCGGGTTTTATCTCAATGCTATCCTCAACGTTTATGAACTGGCCCACGTGCCGAAGGGTGGATACCTGAAGTCTATCTTTACTCAGGGCGACTACCTTGGCCATCGGTACCCCCACGTTCTTAAAGCGTGAGACGGGAGCCCCGCGCATCCGCGCTATCGTGTGCCCCGGTGGAAACTGGAGTAGAGTGTTAATGGCCGTGTTTATGCCGGGCGTAACCGCCACGAAGTGGGTATCACCCAAGCGTCCCACCAGAACCAGCCTCTTCGGGTAGAGCAGCAGGAAAGCGGTATCCCCCTCCTTTATGGCCTCGCACACCTCGGTGTAATAGGCGAGGTTCCGGTTCCCCTCCCCGTAGTCTCCGTTTATGTAGTAGTTGGTGTATCCTAAGGCCATCAGGGTACGTTTGATCTGCTCGGTACTCCTGCTCTCCCGTGTCTCCTCCGCTATCTTCACCTCCTCCACTGGGAAGCCCAGGATCTCCCGGACGTAATCCTCGGGCATGGCCACGAACTCCTCCCTGAGATCCTCCTCGTTGAAACGTTTCCTGACCTCCTCTAAAACCCTCTCCGTAAATACTTTCAGGTGCTTGAGATACTCCTCACCGAACTTCTCGTAAGCGTACCTGTGAGGGTTCCCGAGGCGCAGGTTCTCCCACTCCACATCGCTAAGGAGTCCCCGATACCACACCATGTTGAGGATAGGGGCCACTATTATGAACTTCTGTCCGTTAAGGACGTACCCCTCGTAGACCTTCTCACCGTTAGAGAATACGACCACAAAACCGTTGCGCTCCCGCATAGAAAGGGCTATTCTAAGGTGGTGAAGGTACGGTCGGACCCGGAGTGGTCAAACTCTTGACTACCGGTCACCCTCACCGTAGGTACCTCTACGGACAGACCGGTTTCAACCGTCAGTATCCGTGCGAAGTCTTCGGGGTTAGGATACTCGTCCAGATAGGCCATGATCATCTTTCTCCACGCTGGAAGGGTTATGTGGGAGGGACGGAGGAGCTGAACCTCGGACTCCACGAAACGCACCCACGTCCGATACTCTTCCACCACCCTCTTTATCTGGACAACGCTAAGGGGAACATCCACCTCGGTCCTTACTATCGTTCCGATCCGTCTGTATATCCTGAGGGACGCCACTCCGTTCCCCTTAACCTTAATCCTCGCAAAGGGTACCCCAACCCCGGAAAAGGTTTCAAGTTTGAACCTCTCCGGTTCGTCTTCGCTTTCCCCGTTGGAGTCCCATTCCATCATCAGGTCTATACTCTCAAGACGGGATGTTAGAACCACGAATTTCTCCGACTTAACAGAACCGACGAGCATAAGGTAGTGCGGATAGACAAACGCCGTAAGGGAATCCGCCCTTTTGGGCTGGATCTCACCTAACAGTGCCTTAGCCTCCTCCCCTACCCACACCCTCCCGCACCCTAACCTCTTGATGATCCCATCTATCAACCCCTCGCCCCGCTCTGTGCCTCCTTCGTCGTCCGCAGTTAGTCCGAGTACCAGCCTGACGTGTTCCTCCGGGAGCTCCCTGAATATGAACCTTAAGTTCTCTTCACCGAAGTCTCCTTTGGCCCTGTTCATTATCCTCCGTGCGAATTCGTCCATGTGGCGTACGTACCTATCACCGTAAACTCTGTGCGCGTACTCAAAGGGGTTCCCCATGAGGTTGTTCTGGTACTCCTCTTCGCTGAGCAGCCCTCTGTACCAGACCTCCCCGTACTTTTGGGCCTTTACCACGAAAGGCTTGCCCTTGAGGAAGTAGCCTTCGTATATGGGCTCCTCTCCAACTACGACCGTGAAGAACCCACTCCTATCCTTCCTCATAGAGCGAATTTTACAACCGGACAGTTATTTTTTCAAGTGGGTTTTACCTCCGTCCACGCTCCCATCTTGATGTACTTCTGCATCCTCCTCATCCGTAGGGTCCGAGGGGATTTACCCTTGAGCTCTTTGAGTGCCTTGAGGAAGGTATGCCTCACCCTCATGGCGGTCAGCTTCGGGTCCCTATGGGCGCCCCCAAGGGGCTCCTTAACTATGCCGTCAATTATGCCAAACTCGTAGAGGTCGTCGGCCGTTATCTTCAGGGCCTCCGCCGCCTCCCTGTTTCTGCTGGCGTCCTTAAACAGTATGGAGGCGGCTCCCTCGGGGGAGATCACGGAATACACGGCGTACTCCAGCATATAGACCCTGTCGGCCGCGGCCAAGGCCAGAGCCCCACCGCTCCCCCCCTCCCCCGTTATGAAGGCGACGCTCGGTACCCTCAGCTTAAGCATCCTCTTTATGCTGTGGGCTATGGCGGAGAACTGTCCCCTCTCCTCGGCCCCTATCCCGGGGTACGCACCGGGGGTATCCACCAGCGTTAGAACGGGGAGGCGGAGCTTGTCCGCAAGGTCAAACAGGCGCATGGCTTTACGGTAGCCCTCGGGATGGGCCATACCGAAGTTCCTCTTCAGGTTCTCCTCCGTATCCTTCCCCTTCTGAATGCCTATCACCACCACGCCGTACCTGTCTATCTTCCCTAATCCAGCGACCACGGCGGCGTCGTCCCCAAACAACCTGTCCCCATGGAGCTCCACGAAATCCTCACAGATGTGAGATATGATGTCCAGAGGTTTGGGCCTGTCGGGGTGTCGGGCAAGCTGGACCTTCTGCCATCGGGTAAGCCGGGAGAAGATGTCGTACTTCAGCTTCTTCACCTGTTTTTCCAGATCCTCTATCTTCCCGAGTAAGGCTTCGTCCTTCTCCTCTTCGTACTTCCTCCTTAACCCCTCCAGCTCCTCCTCAAGGGCGGCTATGGGTCTCTCAAAGTCCAAGTAGCGCATTCGCAAGAGGTGATTTTAACGGTGCCGACCGTAAAATAGACAGGTGAAGGTAGTCGGGATACCCGCTCGTTTCTCCTCCTCCCGTTTTCCCGGGAAGCTGTTGCAACCTCTCGGATCCAAACCGGTGATAAGGTGGGTGGTGGAGGCCGCCGTATCCTCCTCCGCGGACACCGTAATCTTAGCGACGGACGATGAGCGCATAGCCGACGCCGTCTCGGACCTGTGCCGGGTGGTGATGACCCCCTCGGACCTGCCATCGGGCACGGACCGCCTGGCCTACGCCCTCAGGGACCTTCCGGAGGACAGCGTGGTCCTGAACCTTCAGGGGGACGAACCCTTCGTAAAGCCGGAGGTTATAGACGCCCTCTTCTCCTTCGCCTCCGACGGGGACGCCGACGTATATACTCTGGCCCACCCCTCCCCGGAGGGGGGAAACCCCAACAGGGTAAAGGTCGTGTTGGATGCTAAAGGGTACGCCCTTTACTTCTCCCGTAGCCCCATACCTCACGGCTCCGGAGAGTACCTGCTTCACGTGGGGATGTACGCCTATACCCTTAAGAGGCTCCGGGACTTCTCCTCCCTGCCGGTTGCCCCCCTTGAGAGGGTTGAGAGGCTGGAACAGCTGCGAGCCCTTTACCACGGTTGGAAGATAAAGGTCCTCATCTCCGACTACGACGGCTTTGGCATAGACACCCCCGAAGACCTCCGGCGGGCGGAGGAAATCCTACGTATCAAAAATCCTTCCTCCTGAACATCAGGGTACCCACCAGTACCGGGACGGTTATCCACAGAGTAAGGCTGGTTATTATTATGGCGTACCCCTTAAAGGAGGAGACGAACTTCGTAAAGAGCGCCCCCGTGTATCCCATCAGGGCCGCTATATCCAAGTTCATCACTATGAGGATGCGGGCTAAATCCACGGGGTTGAGGACGGATAGCAAAATTATGAGGCCCTCAATGGGGTAATCGTAAAAGGTCATGCCAACGAAGAGGATGAGGGCGTCGTAGATTACGCTGGCGTATATCCAGAAGCCCAGACCTAAGGCCAGACCTCTGACCCGGTCGTCGTACATCACGGAGAACATCAGGGCCACGGCGGAGAAGATAAGGGTCAGGTACATCGCCGAGAGGGTGAGTAGAAGCACCTGGGAAACCGGGGCACCGAAGAGAAGCAAAGGCAGGCCTATACCGGTACCTACGGCCAGGGCTAAGGGGACGGATATACCCGCCACCTTGCTTAAGAAGACCGTTCCTCTACCCACGGGTTGCACCAGAACCAGCTCCGTAAACTCCCTCGTTCCGTAGAAGAACAGGGAGGAGAAGACCAGAGATATGAGGGGGACGAACAGGATAACTATGTTCAGGAGGCTAACTATCACCTTTGAGACGTCGCTACTGAAGTAAGAGAGGGCGGAGGTCAGAAGAAGGAAGAGGAGGAAGTACCCGATTATGAAACGGCTCCTTACGGTGTTGTAGGCCTCGTATTTAAACAGCTTAAAGGCCGTTCTCAACCCCCACCTCCTTCATCAGTCTGGCTATGGCCCTCTCAAGCGTGCTCTCCCCCGTCCTCTCTTTAAACTGGGAAGGGGTACCGTCAAAGTGTATCACGCCGTTGAGCAGGAAGACGACGCGATCCGCCAGCTCCTCCACCTCGCTCATGATGTGGGAGGTGAATACCACGCTCTTTCCCATACCTTTCAAACGGAACACCTCATCCTTAAAGTTGGTGCTGGCAACCGGGTCAAAACCCACGGTGGGCTCGTCTAAGATGTATATGGAGTTATCAAACATGAAGGCAAGGGTGGCGTTTACCTTCTGGCGCGTTCCCCCGGAGAGAACCCCCAGCGGGGTATTCAAGAACTTGTGTAGGCCAAAGAGGGTCAGGTACCTCTCCTCGTTCGCCGGTTGGGAGCGCACGTCCTTGACCATGTTCAGGAGCTCGGAAACGGTCAGGTTCTCGGGGAATCGGGCTATCTGGGGCATATAACCTATGTACCTACGGTACCCCACCCCCCTCCTCACGTCTTCTCCCATGACGGTTATCCTCCCCCTGTTGGGGACGACCAGCCCCAGGATGCACTTGATAAGTGTGGTCTTACCTGAGGCGTTAGGACCTAAGATGGCCGTTATCTCACCGGCCCTTATGTTCAGGTTTATCCCTTTAAGGACGCGATTTCGCCCAAACCTCTTGTGTAGATCCTCTACTACTATGCTCTCCAACTTCCGGATATTCTACGGTGGGGCTACTTGTTCTCGTCAGAGCGGGTTATGACGACCCGACGGTAGTCCCCTAAGTCGGTGACCTCTATCTGGAAGTAGGGGGCGTAGCCCTTACCCTTCGCCTTCATAACGTGGTATATCCCCCTCTCCTCTCCTTCCTCGGTAGGCTCACCGTACCGGTCCCTGAAGGCCTTCCTGTAGAAGTCCCGGACCTTCTCGTAAGAGTCCGTGGTGTTCAGATACACCCTAACGAAGGATACGTCCTTGCCTCCGGGGGCAAAGACCTCTTCGTAGTTCTCAACGACCGACCCGGGATAGCGGGGAACGGTTACTTTCTCCTCCGGATACGGACCCCTGTCCTTCAGAACAGTGGCGCTTTTGTTAGCCTTTACGCTGCTGCCCTCCTCACCCTTGTTGCAACCGAAGGCGAAGAGAGCCACCACGCCCACGATACCCATAACCCCGAGATACCTCTTCAGCATAGCCAACGATTTTAAGGACGGTGTGTCCCATAATCGTCTCAAAGCTGCACCCTCTCCGTGCCCTACACCACCGCAAGGTATAGCCGAGAAAGTACGTTGAGGTCGTGGACTTCCCAACTCACGCTTTTCGGGATTTCGTAATATGCATTTAATCTTCAGGAAACTTCGGTGCGATTTCGTGCGGTTATGGACGTGATGCAGGTGTCCGATACTGGGAGTATGCCGCCATTTTCAATATGTGGGATATTATTTGAAGGTATGCTGCACTATCTCAACAGATTTAATACACCACTGAATGACTATCGGATTCCCTGCGGGAAACTGGAAGAACGATTTTCCACAGTAGGCCGCACACGTAAAGATGGACGAGCCTATAATACCATCCTATGGTTATGAAGCGTCTTCCGATGTACCTCCTGCCCATCCTTCTGATAGCGGGGTGCGGTGGGGGTAAGAAGTCCGAGGGAGCAACCAGCACGACGGAGCAAAAGGCCCAGCAGACGGCTGCGGTTGGACAGACCCAGGCCCCCGCTCAAAGCGAGCAGGTCAGCGAGTTCGGTGTGGGGCCCATACAGGAGCCCCTTAATATCCCCGAGAGCATAGACGAGGCCTTAGCCAAGAAGGGAGAGGAGCTGTTTGATAAGAAAGGCTGTACGGCCTGCCACACCTTGGACGAGAAGAAGGTCGGGCCTCCCCTCCGCTACGTGGCCGACAGCGTTCGCCCCGAGTGGATAATGAACATGATCATGAACCCCGATCAGATGATCCTCAAGGACCCCAGAGCCAAGAAGCTGCTTGAAGAGTACGGCGTTCCCATGACCAATCAGAACGTGAGCAAGGAGGAGGCGCGGGCCATACTGGAGTATCTGCGTAAAGCGGCAAGAGAAAAGAAGAACTAAAAAGGAGGTATTTATGAACAGGCGTACCCTGATTCTCGCGGGAATTATAGGAGCGGTGGGTGTGGGCGCCCTCTTTATGGGGTGTCCGCCCAAAGAGAAGGGAGCCGCCAAGACCGGCGCTTCCGCCGCCGAAAAGGTGTACGTGGCTCCCGGCCAGTACGACGAGTTCTACGCCTTCTTCTCCGGAGGGTTCAACGGTCAGATGATGGTCTACGGGCTTCCCTCCGGAAGGCTCCTCAAGATTATACCCGTGTTCTCCGTCTTTCCGCGCAACGGCTACGGCTACACCGAGGAGACCAAGGCGATGCTGATGACCTCCCACGGCTTTATCCCGTGGGACGATACCCACCACCCCGAGCTCTCCCAGACCAACGGTGAGGTGGATGGTCGCTGGATCTTCATAAACGCCAACAACACCCCCCGTGTGGCCCGTATAGACCTGGCCACGATGGAGACGAGGGAGATCATAGAGATCCCCAACAGCGCCGGGAACCACCCCTCCACCTTCATCACGATGAACACCGAGTACGTCACGGCCGGAACCCGCTTCTCCGTACCCATAGACATCCAGACCGGCAAGTTCAAGGACGTACCCATTAAGGACTACGCCAAGGAGTTCAAGGGCACCATAACCTTCATAAAGGTGAATAACGACCCCAACTACGAGGGTGAGGACAAGATGGACATAGCCTTCCAGATACTGGTGCCCGGCTACGACTACGACCTCGGTCACTGCGGCAAGGGGCCCAGCCACGGCTGGTGCTTCTTCACCTCCTACAACACCGAGCAGGCCCACACCCTGCTTGAGAAGAACGCCTCCCAGCACGACAAGGACTACATCCTCGCCGTCAACTGGAAGAAGGCCGAGCAGTGCATAAACGAGGGTAAGTACCACGAGTTCCCCGCCAAGTACTACCACAACTACTACGACGACAAGAAGCACATGGCCTTCTCCAAGGTGGGCGACAAGGTCAAGGTCATCTTCCCCACCGAGTGTGAGGGTGTGGCCTATTACCTGCCTACGCCCAAGTCCCCTCACGGCGTGGACGTGGATCCCACGGGTGAGTACATCATAGCCGGCGGTAAGCTCTCCTCCGACCTGCCCATCCACTCCTTCTCTAAGATGATGAAGGCCATAGAGAATAACGAGGTGGAGAAGGTCATAGACGGGATACCCGTGCTGAAGTTTGAGGCCGTGAATCACTGTCTGGTTCCCAAGGCCTGCATAGGTCCCCTGCACAACGAGTTTGACGGCAAGGGCTACGCTTACACTTCCTGCTTCATCTCATCCGAGATCATCAAGACGGACATAGAGAAGTGCGAGGTCGTGGATCGCATACCCGTGTACTACTCCATAGGGCACCTCATGATACCCGGTGGTGACTCCCGTAAGCCGTGGCCCAAGTGGGTCGTAGCCCTCAACAAGATAACCAAGGACAGGTACCTGCCTGTCGGTCCGGAGCTGAACCAGTCCGCCCAGCTGATAGACATAACCGGTGAGAAGATGGAGATGCTCCTTGACTTCCCCACCATAGGTGAGCCTCACTATGCTCAGGCCCTGCCCGCTGACCTCATAAAGGATAAGGTCGTGAAGATCTACAAGCTGGACGAGAACGAGAACCCCTACGCCGTGAAGAGCGAGAACGACACCCGCGTTGAGCGCAAGGGCAACGTCGTGCACGTGTATATGACGGCCATCCGCTCCCACTTCAACCCCGACAACATAGAGGGCATAAAGGTGGGAGACACGGTGTACTTCCACGTGACCAACATTGAGCAGGACTGGGATATACCGCACGGCTTCGCCGTATTCGGCTCCCCCGAGCCTAACATGCTCATAATGCCCGGTCAGACCCTCACCATCCGCTGGGTACCCAAGGAGCCCGGCGTGTATCCGTACTACTGTACTGACTTCTGTAGCGCTCTGCACCAGGAGATGCAGGGCTACGTCCGTGTCTCGCCCAAGGGCTCCAACGTGCCTCTCAAGTGGGGCCTTGACAAAGAACTCTAACGCGACGGAGGAAGAGGGGGGGCGAAAGCCCCCCTTCTTTTTTAGGGAATTCCTGACCCTTAATATCGGGAAAAGCAATAAGGGGAGATAAGCCATGAAAACGCTTAACCGCGTTCTACTGTTCGTATCGGGTCTGCTCCTGGCGGCCGTCAACTTCGTGCGGCTGTGGTACATAGACCTGATAGCACCCCAGTATCCCGAGGGGCTACGGCTGGTGATCCTGACGCACGGTTGGGGGGACCTCCAGCAGAAGAAGATAATAGACGACCTCAACCACTACGTGGGCATGCACCCTCTACCCAAGCACATACCAGAATTCACCATCCTACCCATAGCCTTCTGGTTCTTCGCCATAACTGCCATAATCCTCGCCCTCTGGTACAACCGCAAGCTCATCTGGGCGTGGTTCGTCCTGTACGCCGCCTTCGGCCTGATAGCCATGGCTGACTTTTACAAGTGGCTCTACCACTACGGCCACGACCTTGACCCCAACGCCGCCCTGAAGATAGACCCCTTCACCCCTCCCCTCATAGGTAAGAAGGTCCTGCTCAACTTCGTCGTGTGGTCCATGCCCGACATCGGCGGATGGTTCGCCATAATCGCCGGAGTACTCGTCTTCCTGGTCATAGTGCTGGACTGGAAGTTCGTACGGCGTTAGAATAGGGGTATGCTGCGTAGGGTATTTACCATTCTCGGTCTTCTGACCTTCGCCCTTCTCTCCTGTAAGAGCGAGCCCAAGCCCGTACCCATAGAGTTCGGGAAGGATGCCTGCTACTGGTGTAAGATGACCATCACGGACCAGAGGTTCGGTGCCGAGCTGGTCACCAAGAAGGGAAAGGTCTATAAGTACGACGACGTCGCCTGTATGATAAACCACTTCTGGAGCGATAAGAACCTGACCGAAAAGGACGTGGCCTACTTCCTCGTCGTGGATTACGCCCATCCCGGTAAGCTGATAGACGCCACGAAGGCCGTATACGTCCAGAGCGACAAGATACACAGCCCCATGGCCTCCGACGTGGCCGCCTTTGAGAGCGTGGAGGACGCCGAGGCCTTCATAAAGGAGAACGGAGGCGGTGTCCTCAACTGGGCGCAGGTGATGGAGCAGGTGCGCAAGCAGAACCCCATGCCGATGGAGGGGGGACACGAACACCAGATGAGATGATGAGGCATGTTTGCGCTCGCTTCATTCCTGTTTGCTACAAGCGTCAGCGTCTGCGATGGAAAATGCGACTTCCCTTCAATAAAGTCAGCCCTCCGGCACGTGAAGGAGGGGGATACCGTCTTCGTAAGGGGTGGGGTGTATCGGGAGGGGGAAATTGTCATCACCAAGTCTAACGTTTCGCTTATAGGAATCAACAAACCGATAATTGACGGTCAGTACAAGTATCAGATGCTCCACGTAATTGATGCCGACAGCGTACTTATCAGGGGATTCGTATTTAAAAACAGCGGTTGGAGTATGAACAGGGACATCGCAGCCGTTAAGATAACGAGGTGTGACGGTTGCAGGGTGGAGAACAACGAATTCTGGGACAACTTCTGGGCGATATACTACGAGAAGTCCAAAAGAGGAGTGGTCAAAAACAACATCGTGGTGGGCTTCGCTAAGGTGGAGACAACAACGGGAAACGCCATACACATGTGGAATTGCGACAGTATGCTGGTGGAGGGGAACCACCTTCAGGGGCACAGGGACGGAATATACCTTGAGTTCGTCACCAACTCCGTTTTCCGCTACAACTACTCAACGAAGAACGTCCGGTACGCCATGCACTTCATGTTCTCGGAGAGGGACACCTTTGAGTACAACACCTTCGTGGATAACGGCGTAGGGGCAGCCGTGATGTACTCCAAACACATGGTAGTGCGCTACAACCGGTTTGAACACCACTGGGGAGGGGCCACCTTCGGCTTCCTCCTTAAGGAGATATACGACAGCGAACTCTACGGCAACTACCTGTACCGCAACACCTACGGATTCTACCTTGAGGGTTCTGTCAGGAACAAGATCCACGACAACACCCTGCTTGAGAACGGCATAGCCGTAAGGCTCTGGGCCAACTCCACGGATAACGTCATAACCCACAACAACATCGTAGGGAACACCTTTGACCTGACCACCAACAATTTCTCCAGCTTCAACGACATAAACGGGAACTACTGGAGCACCTATAGGGGGTACGACATAGACCGAGACGGTGTGGGAGACGTGCCCTTCCGCCCCGTGAAGCTCTTCTCCGTGGTATCCACGAGGGTCCCCGCCCTGATGGTCCTCATAAGGAGTCCCTTAGTTCAGATAATGGACCTATCGGAGAAGGTACTTCCCTCCCTCATCCCCAAGGCTATAGAGGACAGAAGGCCGGCGATGAGACCCTTCCCGCTGAAGGTTCCCCCCAGGGTGAAGCCTAAGGTGGACGTTGAGAGGTACGCCAAGATGCAGAGCGGCAACCCAAAAATGAGGGGAGAGTTTCGGGAGGTAAAGTGATTCAGAACCTTATACGGAAGTTGATACCCACCCCGTACCGCTCTCCGGATTGGTCCTGTACTCTCTCGCCGTATATTGATAGACGGGGATTCACGAAGTAGAGGGTCCTTATGCTGTTGTAATCTCCCGCGGTGGATAGGGTGGATTTCAGGTATATCCGTCGGGTTATGTAGGTGCCGAACAGGAGCTGGTAGCTCGTTGGGGTCTGCCGTATGGACAGCTCCTTGAAGTTCAACCCCCACTTTAAACCCCGACTCAGGAACCCTAATATGCTGCTCTCACCCACTATCAGGGCTAAGATGTCTCCTGTGGCCATGTAAGGCTGGCTCCATATCCTGACCGTCGGTCTGTCTATCTCCCCCTCTATGCTCACGAAGACCTTAATACTATCCGGGGAGCCCGCCACGTTCATACGGGGGAAGGTGGCGGACGAGAGTATGCTAACCGTTCCCGAGGAGCCGTACAGCAGGATCTCACCCCTGTCTATCCGAAAGACCTTATCAACTATATAAACGTTTCCCCTAAGGAAGGAGAGGGTGCCGGAGACGGAGGATAGGGTTGGGGTTAACCTCTGGGCGTTTATGTCCGCGGAGAGCTCGGCGTCTATCTCAAGTAGAAGGCCGCTCAGGGCCTGCGAGCTAAGGGTACTGTTCAGGAATATACGCCTCGGGGCGTAGATGTGTATGTCGTAAAGGAGTACGGGCTTGGAGTCGGAGGCTTGAGCCTCTCCAGACGCCATCTCCGTTATGGGCTTGAAGAACTCCACCTCATCCGCCGTAAGGTCCCCGGAGACCATTACCTCTCTGCGGAGG
Organism: uncultured bacterium; assembly: GCA_964473735.1. Lineage (GTDB taxonomy): Bacteria > Hydrothermota > Hydrothermia > LBFQ01 > LBFQ01 > JAADCS01. The sequence goes on along the minus strand of CAYYQD010000012.1, from coordinate 6,169 downwards.
TCTCCCTGGACGTTCAGATAACCGCTTAGAATGGCCGTTATGTCGGGATCCGCCTGCACTTCAGCGTTCTCCAGCTCTACCTTCAGGCTCTCCACCTTCAGGTCCGTTCGTACGGCTCCGTTGAACCTTAGCCTCCCTCTACCCATCCTCGCCACGTTGGTGTCTTTGAGGGCCGGTAGAATTATCCTGTTGCCCTCCGCTACGGCGTATATCTTAGGTCTCCTTATGAAGTTCCCGTTGACGTCTATACTCTTGGCCGTCCAGTACAGGAAGCCTAAAACGTTAGGGGAGTCTATCTTTCCGGATACGGCCAGCTCAAAGGAGGTCCTGCTTGAGTCTGGGAGCAGGAAGGGAAGTAGAGGGTCCGTAGGAAAGTCCTCTGCTCGGGCGAAGATGTAGAGCGTGCTGTTGGGAAGGTAGTACCTGCCCACGTCTATGAGTATGGGGTGTCCCCAGAGCCAGACCGAGGCGTCGCTGATTCCGGCTACGTCTTTACCGACCCTATAGTGTGCCTTAAAGGAGTCTATGGGTACGTCTCCGTACGAGAACCCCAAGACCCGAACCTCCCCCTTGACGCCCGGATCCCCGGTGTAGCCTTCGGGTGCCACCGTGAGGTCAAGCCGCTCAACGAGGACGTCAAGGTCCGGGAAGAAGGTACCGAATACGGGGGTTGGGTCCACCCCCGAAAGGAGTACCATGGAGGAGTCCGTGAAACGATAACCCAGCGAATCTCTGACGAGGGTTACCTCTCCGGAGATGCTTCCCCCGAATAACGGGTTTCGGGGTACTATGACCCTGATGGTATCGCCGTAGGTCAGCACTACATCTTTGAGGGCTACTCTGACGGAGCGGTTGGAGTACTTCACCCGTGAGAAGTGAGCGCTGTCTGGTATCCGTCCCGAGACTTCTATCTCAAGGTTCCCAAGGGTGTCTGTTTTAACTTCCCCGGCAACGCTGTAACGCCCGTGAGAGTAGGTGTAGCTGGCCGATAGTACAGCCTTAAGGCCGGAGGAGTAGAAGGCCCTAACCTTACCCTCGCTTTTGAGGGTCTCAGGTCTTTTAACATTTACGTCAAGGCTCAGGTCCTTCACGAACAGGCTGTCTATCCGCAGGGTATCGTACAGGAGATACCAGATTCCGGCCTCGGATAGGCGCACGTATAGGTTGTCCCCTACCTTTCGCGCCCTTCCCCGGGCCGATAGGGTGTAGAGCCTGAACTTCCCGTACCTGATATCCCTTAAGGGCCTGTCCAGGTTAAAGGTCACCTCTCCTTCGTCCCGCTGGAGGTCGTAGTACCCGGAGACCTCCGTGAACTGTCCGAGGGCGTTGAAGTCGTACCTCTTTAGCCCCCTGCTCTCCACACTTACGTCCAGATCCCGTATCCGTGCCGATGGTTGTCGGAGCGAGAGGGAGGTGATATGTCCGGCTCCAACGAAGGAGGTGTCCCCAAGGTTGAGGGAGAAGACGGCGTACCCTCCGACCGTAAGCATCCCCATGGGGGATACGGAATTCAGACGCACCTCCCCGCGAAACACCTTCAGGCTATCCGACCGCAGACTGAAGAGAAACCTTCCCCCGTATATCTCACCTCCGACGCTGTCCAGCCTGAACGATGGGAATCTCTCAAGGTGGGCGGTGCCGGATAGGTCTTCCACCGTAAGGGTGTCCATCCATACCACCTTTCCGACCGAGAAAACTACCTCCCCGGGGTTTCCCCGGGCCTTCCACCGCGCTCTGAGGTCGTCGGTTGAAAGCCGGAAACTCCTTCCTCTTATACTCAGGTGAGATACGGCGTAGTCAAATACCGACGTATCCCCTTCACTCCACATAGCCATCCTCCCGTCCCCCAGGGCGAAGGTGAGGGTGTCGTACCTCCCGGAGGCCGATAGTCTCACGTACAGGGTATCCCGTCGCACGATGATGTCTCCGAAGGAGGTATCAACCGATAGGTCCGGTAGGGTATTCAGGCGAAGCCCGTGCAGTACGGACCTCGTGAGCTTTAAGGTGCGCCCTCCCATCCTGTAAGAGAAAGAGCCGGACCCCACACTTACAAATACGGAGTCCGAAGGTACAACCCTGAGTCCGTAGAATACGATCCTGCGGGCTACGAAGGGCGGATAGGTGGAGGGCCTTCTTTCCTTCTGCCTTTTTCCTTCTCCCTCTTTTGAGAAGTCGCCGACTATCTTAGGAAGGTCTATATAGACCCCCGCTGCCTTCACCACTTCCACCTCTCTCCTTAACAGGAGGGCGTCCGGGTAGAATAGGACGAATAACCTCCGTATCCTTATTCCTTTTCCTACGCGGAGATCCCTAAGCTGAACGTGGTTTATCCCAACGCTCTCAACCTCAAACTCCACCCGGGTCCCCACCATCCGCGATACGAGGAAACGGAGGATAGGACGGTAGTTAAGGACAAACAGGAAAGATAGGAGAAAGAACAGAGAGTAACCTAAAAACCACCAACGCCTCTTCCAGACGTATAACCTGAGGAGTCTTCTTCTAGCCCGAAGGTTCTTTATAGCACCTTGTACTTCCTATAGCACTTCGTGCAGACGCGGGCGACCTTAACGGTTCCGTTTATACGGACCTTCGCCTTACGGAGGTTGGGGTAGAACCTCCTCTTCGTTAAGCGATGGGAGTGACTAACCTGGTGGCCCGTCATGGGCCCCTTCCCACATATCTCGCAAACTCTGGCCATAGAGCGGCCGACGGGACTCGAACCCGCAACCCCCAGCTTGGAAGGCTGGTGCTCTACCAAGTTGAGCTACGGCCGCTTGAGGTGGGTATTATAACGGGGAAGGGTGTGGGTGTAGGTGTTCCCGTCCCTCCGTATAATCGCCTCCATGGTTTGCAACTCCTGTGGGCAAGAGACGGAGGCGCAGCCCTGTGAGGCTTGCGGGGCCTACAACGTTCTGGATAGGGGGTTCGTCAGGCTGGTGGAGTTCTTAGGGGGGGACAGGGCGGTCGTTCAGGCTGCCAGAGTGTCTGTGGGTCAGGGCCTGAAGACACCGGAGAAGGATAAACGTCTCATAAACTACCTTATGAAGCACGAGCACGGCACCCCCTTTGAGCACGCAGTATTTAAGTTTCACGTTAAGGCTCCGATATTCGTCGCGAGGGAGTGGTTCAGACACAGGATGGCGTCCTACAACGAGATAAGTCAGAGGTACGTGGAGGTCAGGGACGAGTTCTACGTTCCATCTCACCTTCGCAAACCCGTAAGGGGGAACAAACAGGCGAGCGAGCCGTTTAGATTCCCCGACGAGAGAGAGCTCATAGGGAGAATAGAAGAGGCCTACAGGCGAGCTTACGAGACGTACAGGGACCTTTTGAACAGAGGGGTAGCCCGGGAGCTCGCGAGGGTCGTCCTGCCTCTCGGTATATACACCCAGTTCTACTGGACGGTAAATTCAAGGAGCCTTATGAACTTCCTACGCCTTCGCGAGGCTCCGGACGCCCAGTGGGAGATAAGGCAGTACGCGAGGGTTATACTGCGAATATTTCACGAGAAGATGCCCTGGACGGCGGAGGCGTGGGAGAGCTTAGGTAGAAAGCGCCCTTGAGCGGGACGCTCTGCCGCTGTTAGGTACCCCTTCATCGTATCTGCTCCGGGACACTTCCATAAAGTTGTGAAAAGTAAGGCTGATGGGAGAGAGGAGGAGGGTAAAAGTACCGGGGAGCAGGAAGGGGAAATTCCGGGACGAGGAGGTAGGAAAGGGCGGATACGCCCTTATAACGGAGTTTTATCCTGTCAAAATCGGCCCCTTAGGGTACCTTACACCTCCACGGTCAGGAGGTCCTGACCCGACGAGTGAGATATAAGACTCCCATCCCGGCCGAAGACCCACGACCCACCGGGGGGAAAGCTGTTAGCAACGAGGAGGGTGGTTCCCATAAGATGGGCTCTACCGGACATGGCCTCTATATCCCCACCGTTAAGGGCACCGTAATCCGGAGCGTACTCCATAGGTACGAAGACGTAATCCGGCCTGACCTCCCGTATTCCGGAAAGCACGTGCCGATTGTAAAGGTCCCCACAGAGGATAACGGAGACCCTACCCCACGGCGTCGGCGCAGCGGTTATCTCTTTCCCACGGCAGAACTTCATGGGCTCCTGAAACTTCCTGTGCTTGAGAAGAACCTTCCCCTCGGGTGATACGAGGAGGGCGGAGTTATAGACACAATCTCCCTCCCTCTCCAGAAGGCCCCCCACTAAGTAGATACCCATCCGGCGTGCCGCATCCAGCATGGTGACCCTTATCTCGCCGTAGAGGTCGGCACCGGAGAAGTCCCACATCTCAAATCCCGTAAGGAAGTACTCCGGAAAGACAACCACGTCCGGGCGCTGGCCCATCGCCTCGCGTAACCTCCTCCACATCTCCTTCAGGTTAGTCTCAAATTCTCCCGTTTTAACCTTCATGGGTACGAGGGAAACCCTCATCTGCTCCGTTCTATTTTAGGGTAGGTGGGTGAGCGTCCGCCCGGTCGTAGACGCTATACGGCGGTTTTATCCGCCTCCCCGCGCTCCACCACCAGCTCGCTGCACCTCTTGGCCATCCTCCTGACCCGTAAGATGTAGTTCTGACGCTCCTCGGGTGATATGGCCCTTCGGGCATCAAGGACGTTCAGGACGTGGGACATCTTTATGACCATATCGTAGGCCGGGTACAGGAGTCCCTTATCCGCAAGGCGACCGGCCTCGCGCTCGTAGAAATCAAACAGGTGGCGGTGCTCCTCAATATCCGCCTCCTCAAAGTTATACACGCAGAACTCCCTTTCAAACTCCCTGTAAATATCGCCCCACGTTAGCTCTTCGTTCCACCTTATATCAAAGACGCTATCAACCCCCTGCACGAACATGGCCAGCCTCTCAAGGCCGTAGGTGATCTCCGCGCTCACCAGTTTTACGTCTATACCTCCCACCTGCTGGAAGTAGGTGAATTGGGTTACCTCAAGACCGTCCAGCCAGACCTCCCATCCTAAACCCCAGGCCCCCAGTGTGGGACTCTCCCAGTCGTCCTCAACGAAGCGAAGGTCGTGTTCCTCAACGTCTATCCCTATGGCCTTTAAAGAGTCTATGTACATGTCTATCACATCCTCGGGGGCGGGTTTGAGGATAACCTGATACTGATGGTACTGCTGAAGACGGTTCGGGTTTTCGGCATAACGTCCGTCTTTAGGCCTACGGGTTATCTCAACGTAAGCGGCCCTCCAGGGGTGGGGGTCGCTCGCCCTGAGGAAGGTGGCCGGGTTAAAGGTCCCCGCCCCCACCTCGGAGTTGTAGGGGTTCAGAATAACGGCCCCCTTAGAGCGCCAGAAGTCGTGCAGTTTCAGTATTATGTCCTGAAAGGTCATTCCTCCTCTTCCTCCTCCGGATAGTACTCCTCCGGCTCGTCGTAGGTCCATACCTCCACGAGGTCCTTCGCCTTGTCTATGTATTCGGCGGCCTTACGGAAGATGTACATGAGGTCAGATCTGGGGAGCTCACCGTTCTTTGCCTCGTTTATCCTCTTCTCAAGGTCCTGAAGCAGGTCTTTCAGGTTCTGAACGAGGGTCTCAGGTGTCTCCCTCTGGAAGAATATATCCTCCTCCTCGTCCTCGTGCTTACTCTTAAAGGTCTCGGCTATGGTGTAGATCTCGTCTATTATTTCCTCAATAAGGGTCCGCCAGTCTTCTTCGTATCCTGTGGTATCAATCCACAGGTCAAGGATCTCCCTATCCGTCATAGGCGGCTATTATACTGGGTGAAGGCGCGAGATTCTGTCCTGTACCCGTTCCTTCAACGCTTCACGGATCGGACAATTTGCACCCTCGCTATGAAGTACATTCTTAGAGACGGAGACACTAAAATTGTTAATATTTATGTGTTTTTTAGTATGTGCGTTTAGATAGCATCAAATAAAAGATATTGATTTTAATCACACTATCAATAAGCCATTTTGATAAGCAGAACGTATAGAATATGATGGGATAAAAAGGTGTGGCGGAGTGTTGAGGAAGATAAGGTTGAATATGCCGACCTCGGCACATATTACGATATTTGGACGAAGCAATGTCTCGGCCTTATAATGTACTTTATGCTTCTTCTTTTATGTCAGATGAGAGTGTTCCATGCATCCTGGTGGTCAAGTTTTCCTTTGAGGAGGAAGGAGTTTATGCTACCGGAGGA
>CAYYQD010000011.1:19707-40551 GCA_964473735.1 uncultured bacterium | reverse complement strand
ACTCCATAGTCGGAGCCACGTCCCTGACCGTAGATTCCCTGTGGCCCGTCGTCCGGGAGCCTGCCTACGTTCCGTGGGTATCCTTTACGCCACCCTATTACGCCGGTATAACTCTGACACCCCCCGAGGACACCTTCTCCTTCAACATAAACTTCCACGTACCCCCAACTACGACACCAGATCTCTACACCTTCCACATAGACTACTACAGGGACGCCATAAGGGTGGATACCCAGCTCGTAAATCTGTGGGTGCGCCCTTGCGGGACCGGATGGGACGACCCGACGTCTGTGGCAGAGCGGAAGGAGAACTCCCTCTACGTCGCCGGCACCCTTATAAACGTTCCTAAGGAGTATTCCGTAACCTTCTTCTCCACGGACGGCAAGAGGGTTCTGTCCCTGAAGTCCGGAAAGCACGACCTCAAGGGCTTACTGAGGCCGGGTGTGTACCTCGGCGTAGCTGAAGGACCGCGAACTGTAAAGTTCAAGGTAGTTATAAGGTGAGTAATGGAAGGGGGGCCTCCGCGCCCCCCTTACTCTATCGGAGCGCGTGCGACGTAGTGTGCCTTCCAGTAGTATATCCTTACGTCTGCGACGGCCCTCTTGTAGTTAAGGAGGGCGTTCCTGTAGGAGATCTCAACCTGCTTCAGGTCCGTATAGGATAACCTTCCGTTCCTGTAGGCCTCACGGGCCAGTTTAAAGGACTCCTTCGCCATCCTCAGGGCCTCCCTGGCCGCCTTTAACCTCTCCATAGCCCCCTCGTACTCCCGTAAAGCGTTCTTCAGGTCCACGCGCGCCTTCTCCTCAAGGAATACCGCCCTCCTCATCAGGGCGTCGGACTGGTAGGCGTACCTGCGGTAGGAGTAGTACGGTTTCAGACCGTCAAATAGGGTCCATGAGACCCCAAGCGTAGCCACCCAGTTGCTACCCCATTTGTCCTCAAAGCCTAAAGGTTTCTGGTAGTTGTAGGATACGGATCCGAACACCGTTGGCAGAAAGGCCTTCCTCTCCTCCTTACCTATTTCCGATAATATCCGGGCCTGCTCCTTCAGGTACTCCACGTCCGACCTCTGCAGCGTGGTATCGGGTGCCCCTTCCGGAAGGGCGAGGGTATCCCCGAGGACCACCTCGGTAGTTTCAGGGAGACCTAAGAACAGCTTGAGGTTCCTTAGGGCGCTCTCGTAGGACCTCCTCGCCTCAATCACCCTGTACCTGCTGTTCTCGTAATTCACCCTGGCCCGCAGGTAGTCTATTCGGGTCGCCCTGCCGTTTCTGTACGCCTCCTCCACCAGTCTGAGGTTATCCCGGGCGAACCTGTGGGCATCCTCCGCCACGCTTAAGGCCTCCTTTGCCAGCTGGGTCATAACGTACGTCCTGCGTACGTTGTACGCGTAGGCGAGCTTCTTAGAATCGTAATCCTTCCATCTGGCCTTAAAGAGGCTCTTCTGTAGGAAGTACCCCCTCTCCATCCTACCCCACGACCACAGTACCCTGCTGAGGGTCAGAGAGAGCCTGAAGTTGTGCTTCCTGCCGAACTCAAAGGTATCCACTACGAAGCTGTCGGGGTAGGCTATACCCTGCCCGGATCCGGGCGGAACCTCTATAAAGTGCCACCTGACAGGCGATACCATCTCCATCTGGGTTACGTAGGAGTTGTAAGAGTACCCGAACTGAAAGTCCAGCTTGGGCCACAGGGTGGAGCCGATCTCCTTCACCTGCATGCCGAACGACTCCAAATTCAGACTGTCGGCCACGATCAGGGGATAGTTCTTCAGACCGACCTCTACGGCCTTATCCTCGGTGAGCACCATTGACAGAGTCAGGATCATAGCTCCTCCACCTCCCTGAATATGAAGGCCTTGAAGGGCGCAACTTTACTGTCAAACTCCCTGAGGAGACGGCGCATTTCCTCCTCCCTTTCGGGAGGGAAGTGAATGAGGAAGAGGCCAGAGTACCCGGGCCAGACGTCGTCGTCCATCTGGGGGTCGCTCCTTCCACCTTCGCCTAACACTTTAGGTACGAGGGTCCATCCCGAAAACCCCCTATCCTTCAGGGCTCTAACAAAGGTCCCGACGAAGGGGGCACTACATACTACCATCGCGAACATGAGGGTATTCTAAGGGGGATTTGAACGATCGTTCAAAAACGGTAGCGCACACGCATGGGCGTGTTTGCACCTTCCCCTTTATACTACACAGACATGGCAAAGGTATGGCCTGATTGGCACGATTATTACGACTTTGACGAGTACATGGTGGAGAGGTTCGCACCGGAGGCCCCCGGGCTCTACCTTATCAGGCTCAAGGACAGGGAGTGGGAGGAGTCTATACTCCTGCTGGACTCCTCCGATAACCTGAAGGAGGCTTTACTCTCCGTTCTGAAGGCTCCGGACGGTGCGGTAAAGCTGGCCCTTGAGAGGGGGGAACTCCTTGAGTTCCGATTCTTCAAAGCCGTGGAGCACGAAAAGATAAAGCATGATATCCTTGAGAACCTCCGATCTCTTAGAGATACTGAATGACTTCCTGACCCCTCCGTTGTACGAAGGCAGGGGTAGATGGGCCAACGTGATGGAGGTGATCAGGGAGATAAAACATAAGGAGCTGAGCGGCATTCTTCTGTTGCAGAGCTCCGGGAGCAAGATCTTCAACTTCTTTGACTACGGTGAGCCTTTAGGGAGTCTGGCCTTTGAGGAGGGTACGATGTTCTCGTACCCGGACGACGAGTTCTTCCGCGAGAGGAGCGGAATGAAGCACATAAGACCCTTCCGCTATCGCTTCTCCCCATTGAACAGCGACGTCGTTATGGTGGTGGCATCCTTCCACAGATCCTCCGTGGTGATGGACAGCATAACCCCCTTCCCCGACAAGGTGGTGTCAGAGCTCACCTCCCTTGAGTTTTCGGGGATACTCCGCAGTTATTCCCCAGTGACCTTCTCCGCCGTATTCCTTGAAGGTATAGTGTCGGGCGTGTTCGCGAAGGGTGAGATGTTCAACCTGAACGACCTTCTCAAAGCCGAGGGGGAGCTCTACGAGTTTAAAGTCTTCAGCGTTAAGGAGCAGCTCTACGAGCGGAGCTACGCCCAGATGTTTAAAAAGCTGTACGGGGAGCTACGTCACCTGTACGTACGTATGTCCCGCGCGATAAGGGATTTCCCTACGAAGGTCAGGATGGCCATGTTAGAGAGGAGCTACTCCGATCCCGTCCTTGACCCGATAATAGGCCTGATTGAGCCTACGGATAACGACATACTGTTCTACGTGTCCAAACGTCGTGGCCTTTACGTCCTTGAGAGCTTCCTTGACGTCCTTGAGGACGTGATCGTGGGGGAGAGGGAGCTCTCCCCAAATACCGTAAAGAAGTTCAAAGACGACATTCGGAACCTAAGGGTAGCCGTGAGGGACAGCCTATGATAAGGACGATTATAGCGAGCACACTCATACTGCTTTCCCTCGGGGTTGAGGGTTTTAACCTCTACACTTACATCAGAAATCTGATGGACTACGACAGACGTATGGAGATGTACTCCCTCAGGGAAAATACCCTACGACTGGAGTACTTTCAGGTAGTTAACGATAAGGTGGGGCTGACCTCTACCCTGTATCAGATAAAGGACAACGCCCTTAACCTCAAAGATTCCACCCTCATAGCTCTGGCCGACAGCCTCAAATCTACGGCCGAGAGCGGCGACTTCGGACGTTATGCGCAGGCTATCCTCTCCTATACCGAGGACTACCTGTCCCAACCTGTACCCCGCCTCCCCCTCTGGTCCGTGATAGGAGGGTTCATCTTGGGGATATTGGGTGTGCTCCTCATAATCACGGACGTCCTATCCTTCCGGAGGAGCGTGGGGGAGATAGTTAGATACGTCCAGAGCATCCGTATGGGAATACTGACCAGCAGGCCTCCCGTCGGCGGGGACTTTTCTACTGTAGGGGAGGCTCTGGCCGAGCTCTCGGAGGATCTGGATCGTACCCGGAGGAATGCCCGTCAGCTTATCCAACCTTGAGAGGGTGAGGGAGGCCATAGAGAGGTTCGGTCTCTTAGAGGAAGGGGACGAGATTCTTGTAGGGTTATCGGGTGGGGCGGACTCCGTTTACTGTCTCCTCGCCCTCCTGCACCTCGGGTACAGGGTCAGAGCCGCTCACGTCAATCACGGTCTCCGCCCAACGGCCGATAGGGACGAGGGGTTCGTTAGAGATCTGTGCTCCTCCCTCGGGGTGCCTTTAACCGTAAGGAGGGTAAGGGTTGAGGGAAGGGGGTCCCTTGAGGAGAGGGCGAGGGAGGTTCGGCACCGGGTTCTAAAGGAAGAGGCCCACAGGATAGGGGTGGGAAAGGTATGCCTCGCCCATAACCTATCCGACGCGTACGAGACTGCCCTCTTTAACCTGAGCAGGGGAACGGGTACCTTTGGCCTCGTCCTTCCTCCCCGTAGCGGCGTATTCGTACGTCCCCTCATCCTCCTGTGGAGGGATGAGATAAGGGAGGCCCTTAGAACGGCCGGGGTAGGCTGGGTTGAGGACGAGAGCAACTACGACCCTAAATTCACCCGCAACTTCATAAGGATGAACGTAGTTCCCAGAATAAGGGAGGTCTTTCCGGACCTGCCCCGGAGATTCCGGAGAACGTACCTTCTTCTAAGCCGCGAGAGGGACTTTTTAAAGGGAGAGATTGAGAGGTACAGGAGGGAGAACGTGCTCCACTTCGCCGGTTTAGTGGTCGTCAGAAGACGGAACGACTACCTGCTATCCCGGGTGCTGTCCGACCTCCTGAAAGTGGAGGTGGGTAAGGTTGAGGGAGTTTTGAACCTCAAGCCGGGGAGAAGGTACGCCGTGGCGGGCAGGAGCGTATCATCTTACGGGAGGTACGTGGTGATATACTCCGATATACCGCATCTGGAGGAGAGGGAGGGGAAGCTGGTATGGGAGGACCTAAACATGGCCCTGGTGGGTGGAGACCTCAGGGGGGTCAAGGTCAGGAGCCGAAGGGTAGGGGAGAGGATCAAAGGGAAGCGCTTAAAGGCTCTATACGACCGCGCCGGCATACCGATGGTCTTACGGAACCTCCATCCGGTAGTGGAACGTTACGGTGAGGTGGTGTGGATACCGGGGGTGTACGGTGAGGGTAGCGGTATGAGGTTCGTGAAGATATGCGATAGGAGGCCGTACCTCTTTGATATGTACTCCTTCGTAGGGCTCAACATAAGGCCGTATTAACGCCAACAAACGGCACCCCTGGGGATACTGTACGTCGTCGGGGCTCTGCGGACACCTACCGCCATAGCTTCAGGATCCTAATCCTATCCCCTATGCGTAGCTTAAGTATGGTCGGTCCATTTCCCTCTATTGAAAAGGTGTATCTGCCGGAGGGTAGATAGCCCAGAGACTCCGAACGTAGGAGCCTACCCGCAAGGGAGTACGTATCGTATCCGACGTAGGCGGGCGCTCTTAACGTGATACGGAGTTCCTTACCTACCACCACGGCATCGCCGGGAAAAACTTCCGAGACAGATAGATCTCCGGAGCTACCCAGAGGGCAGGGCTCGGCGGTGGCGAAAGCCTCAAACTTGCCGGGGGTCCCGTACCGAAAGCGCCCATCTACGAATGTGGAGGGGTCGGTGGTGTATCCGGTGGAGAATATGCGGGGCTCCGATGACGAGGCGCACGGGGGTGCGACCTTAAGGTCGGTCCCGTAGTCGTTTCCTCTGCTGGCGTAAATGAAGGTTCTTACGTGCGTGGAGAGGTCCAGAGAGAAGGCACTTATAAAAACGTCCGTAGAGTCCTGTAAGCCATGGACCGACCGGGGAAGAGGAGCCGTAATCGGGTCCAGAACGTTCCCTATGACATAGATACGGTTGCCTCCCTCGTAAAGGAAGAGCTTGCCACCGGATACCATAAGGTCGCCGGCATAGCTCAAATTGGCTAAAGTGCGGGAGTTCCACGCGTAGAGGTAAATGCCGGAATTTCCGGAACCGTAGATGTAGGTTGAGGTGTGGGGGAAGTCGGTCGTGTCATCTACGCTTATAAGGGCTATGGGACCTGCGGAAGGTGACACCACCACGTCCAGTCCGAAGTCCATGTAAGGGTTCTGAATCGTATCAAAGGAGGCCGTTAAAAGGGAGGTAGGCGCCTCCATGAGGTAAAGGTCAAACATGTAGAAGGGAGGTGGAAGGGAAAGGAGGCTCACGTTGTTTGCAAAGGAGCCGACCACGTATATACGACTACCCGAAATATCCATGCCTCCAACACTTTCGGCGGTACTCCTTATATCGGCCACCAGAGTGGCCACATGATCTGAAAGGTCCGAAGATATGTGCGATACGAAAACGTCGGTGTTGCCCACACTTCCCACGGTATTTCTGGACGGTGCAAAGGTGTTCGCGCCGTCGGTGACACCGGTTATATATACCCCATCACTCCTGATCACCATATCTCTGAGGTTGTCATCCCTGTTGCTTGAAACTATGGCGGTGGCTACGTGAGAGGATAGGTCTCCGCTCAAAAGGGTTACGAAGGGATCCACACCTCCCCCACTGCCCATAACAGTCCTACTGGGGGCGAAGTCCAGATAGTTACTCGTGTTCCCCGCCACATACACCCCCTCCTCACCCACGGCCACGCTGACAGCCCAATCCCTGCTGGATCCCCCTATTATGGCCGTCGCCACGACGCTTACGCTGTCGGACAGGGTGTCGGAGAGGGTGGTATCTACCCATATCTCCCTGCGTAGTTTCACAACGAAGGCGTCCGAGCTATCCGGAGAGCCGAAGGTAACCCTTGAGGTTGAGAAGTTGGAGTAGTTATAGGTTTCGCCGGCTATAAAGAAGTAGTCCCCCGAATCCAGCGCTATGGAGAAGGATCTATCGTTCTCGGAGCTGGAGACTATGGCCGCTATAACAGGGTCTATTATTAAGGTCTGCCCCTTTGAGTACTCACCAACCTCAAAGGTTAAACGCTTCCCCTCCACCTTTACCTTAACGGGCACCTCCCTGCTCCCCTGAAAGGCCCTTATACTTCCGACCTCCGTTTCTTTACCCTCCGAATCTATGAGGAGCCTTTCACCCTTCAAAACGAACCTTCCGCCCTCCACTTCCAAAGACGCACCCTGCAAGGACGCACCGGGAAGGATTTCAAACTGTACCTCAACGTGCCCGTCATTTACCGGTACGACGTGAACGTTTATACCCTCGCTTACCCCCCGAAGTACGACCCCTTTGAAGGCCATGGTCTTGAAGCTCCCGTTCCCTTTATGATAGAAAAATGGGAAGTCCGATGGGTATTCCCCCTCCACGAGTTTTACACCGTTTCCAGCGCGTAGGGTGATGTTTCCTACAAGGATGCGACCGTCCGAAAGTACGGCCACCTTGCTTCCCCACGGAGAGTAGAAGAGAACCGATGGATTCTCCAGCTGACCGTCGTTTTTAACGAAGACTGCAGGTATCTCAAGGCTCGTGATCAAGAGAAACATAGCCGGTATTGTACGCTTGATAATGTGATAAATTTGAAATTTTTCGCAACTTTTAAAGTATTGTAATTCATTAACGGTATAAGCCCCCTGACGGAATATCCTTTCGCTGGTCTTATTGATGCTCCTACGTTTTCCCTTTAAAATACCCTCGTGCTACTTCTTGGCCTGATAACGTCGGAGTGGTACGTCCTCCGGTACGGGGACGTCAGGAAGTACAGGATAAGTTCTGCGGAACATCTGTTTCACTACCTGAAGACACGGATAGGAAGTGCAGCCCAGAAGGTAAAGGTACTCCCGGGTGTTGATAGCGTGATACCTCTCCCCACGGCCAACGCCATCGCCGTACTAACCGACAGCACCCTCCTCCCGGGACTACTGCGTGAGACCGGAGCGATAGGCTACAGGAAGGCCGGGTACGTTCAACTGGTTCCGCCCACGCCTGCCACTCCGACCTCAACCGGCTCGTGGGCCCTTGATAAGATAATGGCTGACTCCGCATGGGCCGCTGGCTACGACGGAAGCGGGGTCATCGTGGTAGTTATGGACACGGGCCTTGATACCTCCCATCCTTACCTCATCTCCAAGTGGTCCGGCCTGTGGTACGACCCCGTTGAGCATAACCCAAGGCCAGTTGAGAGCGAATTCCCGCACGGTACCATAGTTAGCGGCGTGATAGTGGCCGACAGCACGGGCGTGGCCCCCGGTGCCAAGGTCGCGGTAGTTAGACTCTTCGGCAAGTACCTCACCTCGTCGGAGATAACCACCCACCTCGGGTTTGAGAGGATACTGGAGTGGAAGGTGGATAGCGGGTACAACATCCGGGTCTATAACGGCTCGTGGAAAACCGGAGGGCCGGACGGCTCCCTTGAGTACTGGAACGACGTCTATCTCCTGAGGCTGGCCGGCATAGTTCCCGTGTTCGCCATAGGGAACACCTCCGGCGTTAACTTCTCGCCGGGGAACTACCCCACGGTCATAGGGGTGGGGGCCACGTACGAAAGCGATACGATAGCGCACTTCTCCTCGGAGGGACCCGCTCCGAACAGGCCCCCCTGGAACGACACCGCTTACTGGCCCTACCCCACATGGAACCTCCTGAAGCCCGACGTCGTCGCCCCCGGCGTTGGCGTCCTCACGACCATGCCCGGAGGGGGGTTTCAGGCGTGGTCCGGCACCTCCTTAGCCTCCCCCCTCGTGGCCGGGGCCGTAGCCGTACTCCTTCAGAGGGACCCTACCCTGACCTTTGAGGAGGTGTATTCGGCTATCACCTCCGGAGCGGACACCTTCCCGTGGGGCTCCCCCTATCCCAACAACACCTACGGGTGGGGTAGGCTGAACGTGTGGCACTCCCTCAACCTCCTCTCTCCCCCCTCCCTCCTCCCGGAGGTCGTTTCGTGGAGGGTGTTGGACGGAACCTTTGACGGCACGGATACGTTGGAGGTGGTGATATACAACCACTCTCCAACCTCGGGCGCGGCCAGCTTCCTCCTGAGTACTCCGCTCCCCGGAGTATCCATAACGGATCCCGTAAGAACGGCCACTTTACCGGCTTCGGACACCCTTACCCTGCTCTGGGAGATAACCGCCTCCGGCCTGACCGATGGGACCTACGTGCCCTTCAACCTAAAGGTTGAGGTCGGCGATACCCTACGATACAAGCTACTACTCCGCTACGGCACGCCACCGGAGGAGTACGTGGATGTGGATACGGCGGCCCTAAAGGTCTCCTTCACCCGCGGTGGGAAGTGGTTCAGGCTCCTCTACGGCGGTGTCTCCCTCCTGTACCTCGGCAGCTTCGCCTTCGCCACGGACTCGTCCTACGTCGTAGACGCGTGGATAAACCCGCGGGGGTCCGACTCCGACTTCCTCCCCTCGGGAGCCTTCTCTCCCCTTCCCTTCGTCCCCCAGGGCTGGTACGTGATGCAGACGGACTCCGGGCACCCTTCCCCTAAAGGCTTGAGGTTCCGTACGCAGGCCTACGCCTACCCGGGTGATGCCACCCTGCACCTCGCCTTCACGGTCTTCAACACCACCCCCTCGCCCATAACCGGTTATCTGGCCTTCTTCTCCGACCCCGACGTGGGCTGGGCTTCTCAGGACACCGGCCGCGTTATCCCTTCCCAACGATGCGCCCTTATATGGGCCGCAGACAGCAGCTTCTCCGGGTACATCGGCTTCCAGACCCCCCAGACCCCCGCCCACCTCTCCTTCATAAGGAACTCCGGCTGGTACGACACCCTCTACGACCCCGTTAAGTACGCCTTCATCTCCGGCTCTCTCTCCTTTGCCGCCGACACGGTGAGCGACTGGTCCCTCGTCCTCTCCGTAGGTCCCTACACCCTTACTCCCGGAGATTCGGCCTCCATGTACCTCAGGGTGTTCTACAGCGATACGCCGGCCTGCCCGGTGGTGGTGGAAGCCGAGGGTACGGAGGGTACGTCTTCCCGGGTCGTATCCGTGGGTAGGGGTGAGGTGGTCGTAAAGGGGGGTCCCGTGCGTCTCTACGACCCCTCCGGCAGGCTCGTGGGCGTCCTTTCCGCCGGAAGGCACCGGCTGAAGCGGGGGGTGTATTTCGCCGTGTATAGGGGGAAGGCCATAAAGCTCCTCGTACCCTGAAAGGCCACCGTAAAATCCAAACCGTGCTTTCCGTACTACGGACAGAGAAGCTGGTGAAGATATACAGAAAGAGGAAGGTGGTGAACGAGGTTAGCCTTGAGGTGAAGCAGGGGGAGATAGTGGGACTTTTAGGTCCGAACGGGGCCGGTAAGACGACCACCTTCTACATGATCGTTGGGGCTATAAGGCCCAACTCCGGAAAGGTCTTCCTTGACGATAGAGAGATAACGAAACTGCCGATGTTTAAGAGGGCGAGGATGGGCATAGGCTATCTCCCTCAGGAACCCTCCGTCTTCCGGTACCTATCCGTCTGGGACAACATCTACGGTGTTCTGGAGATGAGGGGGTACGGCCGTAAGGAGGCTAAGAGGCGGACGGAAGAGGTGATAGAGATGCTTAACCTGAGGAAGGTGGTTAAGAGCCTCGGGATACAGCTCTCCGGAGGAGAGAGGAGGAGGGTTGAGGTAGCCCGTGCCATAGTGCTTGAGCCGAAGTTCCTGCTCCTTGACGAGCCCTTTGCCGCCGTTGACCCGAAGACCCGCGAGGAGATTCAGGAGATGGTCCTCAAACTCAAGGAGATGAACATAGGTGTGATAATAACCGACCACAACGTGCGGGAGACTCTGGAGATAACCGACAGGGCCTACATCATATACGAGGGGAGGATACTCCTTGAGGGGACGACCGAGTACCTGATAAACAACCCCGAGGCGCGCAAACTGTATCTGGGAGAGAAGTTCCGGATGTGAAACTGCTCCACGTCGTGAGGAAAAGGGGAGGGGGAATAGGCCGGTACCTCTCCATCCTTGAGACTTTAGATGAGGAGGTCTGGGAGGTTGAGCGCCGGGGCCCGCCACCGCGGGGGTACGACCTCTTAGTGGTCCACGGGGTAATACCGGAGATAGCACACCATCCGGCTACAAAAATGTACTACTTTCACGGCCTGAGGGCGGTCTCCCCACGGATCCTCTCTGGTAAGTGGGAGTTTAATCCCATACATATCGCGAGGTTTCGCAGGTTTAGACGTTATCTAAGCCTCTTCTCCGCCCTCATCTTTCCGACCGAAGCCATGAGGGAGACGGCGCGCAGGTTGTACGGTGTGGATGGTGAGGTCCTGTATCTACCCTTCCCCCGGGAGATAGAGCCGGTAGAGGTCGTACCGGAGGGGAGACTCCTGCTCTGGGTGGGTAGGGAGGCGTGGATAAAGGGGTACGACACCCTCCTGTCCGTTGCGGCCCGGCTCCCGGAGTGGCGCTTCGTGGTCGTGGGCGTTGGAAGGGGGAAGAAGGTCCCACCCAACGTTGAAGTCTTAGGGAAGGTGCCGTCGGACAGGCTAACGGACCTATACGGGGAGGCCACCTTCACCCTGATAACCTCCCGATACGAGTCCTTCTCCTACGCTGCCCTTGAATCCATGGCGGCGGAAACTCCGGTTTTGGTCCTAAATCGGGCCGGAGGAGCGGCGGAGATGGTTCGGAGGATAGGCCCCGGAAGGGTCTTCGGTACGGTGGAGGAGATGGTGGAGTACCTCAGGGCTTACTCCGGAGAGAGGTTTATGGGTAAAGGCTCCGGCTCCCTCCTCTCACCGGGAAGACACCTGAAGGCTCTGTACTCTCTGGCGGAGATGGTCCTGAACCCCCCGTAATCCTTCAGGTAGGGGGTTGGCGCACCGGTGCGTTCCCTCTGCCGTAGAATAAGGGGAAAAATCATGTTTATCCTTCTGTCAGGTGCCACTTTCGTGGTAAATAGCACGGCGGACAACGGTTCCGCAGGCACTCTCCGTTGGGCGATAGACCAGGCCAACTCCTCCCCCGGTCCCGACACGATAACCTTCAACATACCGGACACCGACCCCGGGTACGTGTGCTCCTCCGGGAACTGCTGGTGGAGGATAACCCTGACATCCAAACTCCCGGCCATAACCGACCCCGTCCTGATAGACGGCTGGAGCCAGACGGCCAACCGCGGGAACACCAACCTGTGCCACCCCTCCTACAGGGCAGCCCCGGACTCCGCCGGATGGACGGGGGTTAGGAATACGTACGGCAGGGAGGTGGGTACGCTCGGGGCCGTCCTTCCGTACTTCCCCTGTCCGGAGGTTGAGATAGACCTGAACGGGAACTCCAGCACTTCAGGAATGCTTGAGATAGACGCCAGCGACGTTTTAGTGATGGGCCTCGCCATGTTCAACGGTGGGGGGTCGTCGGGAAGTCAGGTGATACGGGTACAGAGCGGTAGCGACAACGTGACCCTCCGGGAGATGTTCGTGGGGCTTCCGGCGGACGGGAGTGAGCCGGTGGATTCAACGAGATCCGACTGTATATTCGTTGATGAGGAGACCTCCGGGCGTCTCTCCCGCCTCTACGTGGGGTTCTGTGGATCCCACGGTGTGAAGTTCGGAAACACCTCGGCGGGTACGTCCAACGGTTGGGTCTTAGACTCCTCCGAGATATTCGCCAGCGCATGGTACTTCAATCAGGGGGACAACGTCAACGTGTATTTCAAGAACGTTACCCTCCGCCACAACCTCATACACTCGGCGGATAACCCCGGAGGGTCCGACATCAGGGTATTCGGCTCCGGAATAGAGGTGCGATACAACGCGGATACGGTGTTCATAACCGGGAACACCATATACGACAACGGAACGAAGGGGGTGTTCGTAGACGGGGGATCCGACTACGTTGAAATCTCCTACAACCGTATATTCGGGAACGGGTGGCACCTATCCGGACCGGGCGTTGGGGTGGGTGAGAAGAGGGGGAACTCCACGAACGTCCTCATATCCCGAAACTCCTTCTCCGACAACGGGGGCCTGGCCGTAGATTTGGACTCATCGGGGGCATCCGGCTCCGCGGGAGACGGTGTCACGTGCAACGACGGGCTACGCCAATCGGGAAACCCCAACGAGCTGATAGACTACCCGTACATAGACTCCGTTCGCCTGTACGTATCGTCGGGGGATACCACCCTTCTGGTCTGGGGCCGGGCCCTTACGGGAGCGGACAGCGTTGAGATTTACGTGGTCTCCACGAGGGACGATTACAACTGCCCGGGGGAGATAAACGGCCACGGTGAGGGAGGAACCTTCATAGGAGCCGCCCCGGTGCTCGCCGGCACGTACAGTATGATCCTCAAGGTGGATAGCCTCGGACCGGATTGGGGGTCGGGTCTCCTGTTCCTGACGGCACTTAGCCGGGATAACCTGTGGAACACGTCCGAGTTCTCCGAGAACTTCCCTGTGCCGACGCCTGTGGGAGGGGACGGGGAGTTAGCCGTATCGGAGAGGCCCGGGGGTAGAGTACAGGGTGAGGTCAGGGTATATACCCCCTCCGGAAGGCTGGTATTTCGCGGGAACCTTGAAGACTTCAGGGGTCGCGGCCTCTTCTTCGTGGTGGGAAATGGCAGACCCGTGCGCCTCATAATCAGGTAGCCACCGTACAATACCCGTGTGCTCCTTGGAGCGGCCACCAGCGCTCACCAGATAGAGGGTGGTACGTACAACGACTGGACCCTGTGGGAGAGGGAAGGTAGGGCCCCACCGGTAGGGGAGGCGTGCAACAGCTGGGAGAGGATGGAGGAGGACGTGAAGCTCCTGCTGGAGGTGGGGGCGAACGCCTACCGTTTCAGCCTTGAGTGGGGCCGCATAGAGGTGGAAGAGGGGATATTCAACCTCAAGAACCTGCTTCGGTACAGGCGATTCGTAGATGCTCTTTTAGACGCCGGTATAACCCCCATCCTAACCCTGCACCACTTCACCAATCCGGTGTGGTTTTACGAATCGGGAGGATGGTTGAGGGGGGATGCACCGCAGATATTCGGGAGGTACGCGGACCTTCTCTCCCGATACTTTCCGGACGTTAAGTTCTGGATAACTATCAACGAGCCCAACGTATACGCCTACAGGGGATACGTGGTCGGAGACTGGCCACCGGGCGAGAGGTCCCTCTCTAAGGCCATGGGCGTAATACGGAACATGTTGAAGGCCCATTCCGAGGCCTACGCCGCCGTAAAGGCCAACGTACGGGGTGCATCCGTGGGAATGGCTCACCACCTCAGGGTATTTACTCCGGTAGGTTTCCTCGGGAGGATACCTACTCTGCTCCGGGAGTACCTCTTTAACTTCGTCCCCGTCTTCTCGGAGGTCTCCGGGGAGATACCCCCTCCGGTGGCCCTGATGGAGAGGATAGAGGAGGGTGGGGACTTCATCGGGATAAACTACTACACCCGGGATAGGGTTAAATTCTCCCTGCTTCAACCTTTCGGCGTTGATGTACCTCCAGAAGGGGTGTGGAGAAGCTCCTTAGGTTGGGAGGTGTATCCGGAAGGGCTTTACACCCTGATAAAACGGTACAACTTCAAGCGTCCCGTACTTATAACCGAGAACGGCATAGCCACGGAGGACCACGGGGAGAGGGTGCGCTTTATACGGGAGCATCTGAAGAGGGTGAGGAGGGCCAGAGAGGAGGGACTCAACGTCGTGGGGTACATGTACTGGAGTCTTATGGACAACTACGAGTGGCTTGAGGGTTATACGGCCAAATTCGGGATATTCACCAGGGATAGGAAATCCAAGGGAAAACTCAATCTAAGCGAGATCTGGTTGCACCTTTAGAATCTCCCCGTGTTCCGTACTGCAGGAATAGCAGGTTTGACCTTCGGTGGAGTCCTCGTCGTACTCTCCGTTCTCTACGCTCATACCTATACCCTCCCCCTACTCTCCGTAATGCTCCTCATCATAGGGGCCCTGTGGATACGTAAAACGGTCCAGGAGCTGGGCTGGGATAACGTCAGGGGACAGTTCTACGCTGTAATGGGGGGAGCCTTCCTGCTTCAGAGTGTAGGATTTCTCTTAACCGGCATGAGCACGACCATAACGCTTAGCATCTTGGCGGCCGCGATATACCTACTCGCAAGGCTCCTGTTCCTGATAGGTAACGTGAGGTACGTTTTCCACTTCCAATCCCTCGGGTACGGGATAGGTCGGCCCATGACGACCCTGGTCGCCGTCATAACCTTGCTCCTGGGTGGAACGGTGCTCCTTTTAGGTAAGGCCTCCAGCATACCCCTATACCCCTGGTTCATAGCGCTGGACTCCGCCATGCTGTTCATCGTGCTCTACAACTTCCTCCTGTTGAGGGGTAGCGACATAGCCCGCAAGTGGGCCATAGGCTACGCCGTAATCTTTCTATTTTTAGTGGGAGATTACCTCTTGGCCTCCGGCCATGGACCTCTATATCCCGTGCTTCTCTGGACGACATCCTTTACCCTGATGGGCGTAATATCTCTGATGAGGGGGTAGAGAACGTAAGTTCGGCCGTAAGATTGAAGGGCCATGATGAACGTTCTGGAGAGGAGCGTCATACTTTTAACGGCAGCAGTATCTATCCTCGTCCTCTACCTTTCCCCTCAATACGTGATGTACGTTCTTGGAATACACCTCGTACTGATAAGCGCGCTGTGGGTGTATAAGTCCGTATCGGAGTTAGGTTGGGACAACGTCAGAGGGCAGTTCTACGCTGTAATGTCTCTGGCCTTCCTCCTTCAGGGTTTGGGCTTCCTACTCACGGGGTACGGTAGAACCTTAGTTTTGCCCTTTTTAGGTCTCCTGCTTTACACTCTGGCGAGGTTCTTCTTCTTCATAGCAAACGTGCGGTATATAGCACACTTTCAGAGTCTTGGGTATCGGCTCAATCTCCTGCGTGGTATGGTCGTTCTGGCTCTTACTGTCCTGCTGTTGGGTATAACGGCCTTGATACCCAACGTCGTTTCTATCTTCCGTACCCTCTCCCCCTACATCCTCTTCATCCTCCTTGACGTTGGAATGGCCTTTATCATCTTCTATAACCTCCTCCTCCTTTGGGGGAGCGATATAGCCAGACGGTGGGCGATGGGATCCGTCGCCATAGGTACGTATCTGCTGGCCGACGCCCTCTTCATAGCCGGCGTCTCCCCCTTCTTTACGGTGGCCCTGTGGATCTTAGCCTCCACCGTTATGGGCCTCATAGCCACCATAAGGGGTTAGAGCCGGAGGTTCTTTCACCTTTAAAATTTTAGGGTGATGAAGGAGGTCGTTGCGGAGTTTAAGGCCTATCTGGTGATGAAGAACAGCTCCAGCAACACCCTTAAGGCCTACGAGCACGACCTCAACCTCTTTGCCGCCTTCCTTGAGGAGAGGGGATACGATTACAAAAATTTCGGGCCTAAAGAGTACGACGAGTTTCTGAATTACCTTATGGATAAGGGCCTATCTCCATCAACCGTTCAGAGGGTAGCCGCGACGGTAAAGTCCTTCTACAAGTTCCTCACCCTGTACGAGAGGATAGGGCGCAATCCCCTTGAGGAGGTGCATCTGCCCTCCTACGAAAAGCCTCTACCCAAGGCCCTGACTTACGAGGAGATCACGGCCATATTAAGTGCGGTGGAGGTATCCGACGAGCTCCGTATGAGGGACAAGGTGCTCTTAGAGATGCTTTACGCCACCGGGATACGTATATCGGAGGCCCTTTCCCTGAACGTTCTGGACCTATCGCTTGAGGACAGGTACGTGAGGGTCGTGGGTAAGGGGAACAAGGAGAGGGTCGTTCCGTTCCACAGCCGGATGGCCAACCTCTTAGAGGAGTACCTATCCGGAGCACATCCCGTTCTGAGCCGGGGAAGGCCCATCCTATTTCCGAACGCCAGAGGAGGGAGGTTGAGCCGTGTGGGGGCGTGGAAGATCGTCAAGTTCTACGCTGCCAAGGTCGGACTCTCCCACAAGGTCCATCCCCACGTTTTCCGACATACCTTTGCCACCCACATGCTCATGGGAGGGTGCGACCTCCGTACCCTACAGGAGCTACTGGGCCACACCTCCGTGACCACGACGGAGAGGTACCTGAAGGTCTTTCTGCCGCAGGTGTACGAGGTCTATATGAACAGCCATCCCCTGGCCAGAATTGAGAGTTAGCGTAGTAAAGGGATTCTCCAACACCTACTTAGTTGAGGAGGGTGGAGAGGTGCTGGTCGTGGACCCGGGGAATCCCCCTCCCCCTGACATGGGAAGGGTCATTGCTATCGTTCTAACCCATGGCCACTTTGACCACTACATGCACGCCGAAGACTGGGTGAAGAGGACGGGTAAGGGTATCCTCCTCAACCCCAAGGACCTTCCCCTCATGGAGGAGGCGCCGGAGTGGGTTATGGAGCACTTCGGAATACCCGTACCCCCACCTCCCAAGGTGGAAGGGTACCTAAGGGAGGGGGACCGGATAGAGGTGGGAAGAATATCCATGACCGTGTGGGAGATACCCGGCCACTCTCCGGGCAGTGTAGCACTTGTAGGTGAGGGGGTGGCCTTCACCGGGGACCTCCTCTTTGAGATGGGAGGTGTGGGGAGGACGGACCTCCCGGGCGGGGACGGAGAGGCGCTGATCCGCTCCATCAAAAGGGTCCTATCCCTCCCCGATTCCACCTTAATATACCCCGGCCACGGTAACCCTTTCACCGTCGGGGAGGCTAAAGAATGGTTTCGTGTATAGTTGTGATACGTGACGACCTCCGGGATGATGAGATAGGGGAGTACGTGCGCAGGGTAGGTAAGGTGTTCTCCGTTCTGGACGTGGTGGAGGCCGGTAGGTACCCCAAAGTGAGCGATAGGGCCGACCTCTACGTGGCCATCGGGGGAGACGGTACCTTCCTATGGGCCATAAGGCTGGCCGACGGTAGGCCGGTCGTGGGCTTCAAGAGGGGAAGGATAGGCTTTCTGGCGACCTTTAAGCTCTCCGACATTGAGGATGTGCTTACGGCCATAAAGAGAGGAGAGATAGAACCGGAGGAGAGGACTCGCCTGCGCGTGGACGGGTACGACGCCTTAAACGACGTGACGGTGAATACGACGGCGGCACGGATGGTGGAGATCTCCTTCACGATAGACGGTCAGAGGCCCATAACCTTCCGGGGGGACGGACTCATAGTGGCGACCCCTACGGGTTCAACGGCCTACAACTTGGCGGCTGGAGGTCCCATAGTCCTACCCGACATTCCCGCCTTCGTTATAACTCCTCTGGCCCCCCACAGCCTCTCCCTGCGCTCCGTCGTAATAAGCTCAAGGTACGACGTTAAGGTCAAGGTCAGATTCCGGCACGACAGCCTTCCCCTACTCTCCGCCGACGGGATACCCGTACGCCATCTAAAGAACGGTGAGGAGGTGGTGATAACCCGGGGTAAGCCCGCCCTGATGTACTCAACCCCCGACTTCTTCTCTAACCTATTTACCCACCTGTCCTTTCCCTGACCCACCTCTTGAGCTTCGGAAGTACCTCGTCTATGAGGGAGGGGCCGTAGTGGGCTAAGAAGTCCCCCTCTAAGATGAGAACCCGCACGTCCCCTAACCTCTCTCTGAGGGATCGCACTATATCTTCCGGTTTGTACCTCCTCTCCGGCTTGGGCTCGTAAAGAACTATGTCAAACTCCAGAGATCTGGTCTCCTCGTCGTCAGGCTGGAAGTAGGACTCCATGCGGTGGGCGTAGACGTTCCGAATACCCAGGAGGTGGAGGGCGTCCGTTATATAAGAGGGGGCACCGGCCGTTATCGGTCCCCCTAAATCCACCTCGTAGTACGCCGTTAGGGATAGGGGCTCAACGGAGAGCCGATGGAGGGTATCCAAAAGGTGGAGGTTCAGCCTCTCCGCCTCTTCACGGGTGCCGGTGAGCAGTCCCACCTTCCGTACGGTGTCCAATATGCCAAAAACGGAGTTTGGTACGGATAGAACGGCCGCAGGTATTCCCCGCTCTACCACCTCCAGCGCGACCCCCCTCTGGGCCCCTGTCGTAAGGAAGACGAGGTCCGGGTTCAGGTCTTCCAGCTTATCCCAGAGGACCTTGAGGTAGGAGCCCACCCTCGGGAGACCACCGACCCTATCTTTGGGCCTGTTGCAATACAGACTTATCCCTACCACCCTGTCCCCTAAACCGAGTCTGAAGAGGGTGTCCGTCAGGTTCGGGGCTAAGGAGACTATCCTCCGGGGTTCGTCCGGTGTCTCAACGTACCTTCCCAGTAGATCCGAGAAGTACCGCATCCTCCGGGCATTATAAGACGGACTTTGGGGCGGCTCATCCATCCGGGACGAGGCTTTTTGTATCGGGCATATAAGCCTTTCGGAATTGTAGTCCGATGTAGGTGAGAGGCATCATCGTAGGAGAACGGGCTCAAATAAAAAGGGCGGGGGTACCCCCGCCCCACCTCGTACTTCCCGGTTTTTACTCCTCCTTCGGAGCGCTCTTCTTCTGGAGTCTCTCCTTTATGGGCTTCAGGTACCTGTCTATGTACTCCCTCTTTATACGGGTCAGCTCCGTCTCCGGGAACATGGAGAGGAGTTTCCAGCCTATCTCAAAGGTCTCCTCTATGCTCCTCGGTCTGTTCCCCTGATTTAGCATCTCCCGTTCAAACCTGTCGGCGAAGCGGAGGTATATCCTCTCGTTCTCGTCTATAGCGTCCTCGCCAACGATGGAGACCAGACGGCGCACGTCCTTACCGCGGGCGTAGGCGGCGAAGAGCTGATCCGCCCAGTTGCGGTGGAACTCCGAGGTCTTCCCCTTCCCTATACCGAGGTTCATGAGACGGCTGAGGGACGGCAGAGGGTCAATGGGCGGGAAGATACCGGCGGCGTGTAGCTCACGGGAGAGCACTATCTGTCCCTCGGTTATGTAACCGGTCAGGTCGGGTAGGGGATGGGTGATGTCGTCGTCGGGCATCGTCAGGATGGGGATCTGCGTAACGGAACCCTTACGGCCCTTTATACGCCCAGCGCGTTCGTAGATAGTGGCCAGGTCGGTGTACATGTACCCCGGATAACCACGCCTTCCCGGAACCTCCTCACGGGCGGCTGCTATCTCACGGAGGGCCTCGGCGTAGTTGGTCATATCCGTGAGTATCACCAGAACCTGATAACCGAGGTCAAAGGCGAAGTACTCCGCCACGGTCAGGGCAAAACGGGGGGTGAGGAGCCTCTCAATTGGAGGGTCGTCGGCTAAGTTTATGAAGGCTATGAGACGGCTGGCCGCGCCCATCTCCTCAAACTGCTGTTTGAAGAAGGCGTACTCCCTCTGGGTTATCCCCATGGCGGCGAAGACCACTAAGAACTGCTCCCCTTCGCCACGGACGGTGGCGTTCCTCATTATGAAAGCGGCTATCTCGTTGGCCGGGAGACCGGCACCGGAGAATATGGGGAGCTTCTGCCCGCGAACGAGGGTGTTGAACCCGTCTATGGAGGAGATACCCGTCTGTATGAAGTCCGATGGCTTGTTTCTGGCCACCGGGTTGATGGCCTCACCGATTATGGGTAGGCGCTTCTCCGGAACTATGGGGGGTAGTCCGTCTATGGGCTCACCTCTACCGTTAAAGACCCTTCCGATCAGGTCCCTGGATACCCCTATCCGTACGACGTTATCCACCAGCCTTATGCGGATGGAGGAGGCGTCAAGACCAAGGGTACCTTCCAGTACCTGTATAACGGCCAGATCCTCGGAGACCTCAAGCACCTGCCCGCTCCGACTGGTTCCGTCCGGAAGGAGGATCTCTACCAGACTCCCGTAAGGAAGCTCTTTAGCCTTATCAACTATAATGAGTGGGCCCGAGATGTACTTCGCGCCCACGTACTCTTTCGTTGCAAGTTCCATAGGCGGCTATTATACTGGAGTACGCCTTTGAATGCTCTCGGGACCAGATTGAAATAGAACGGCAATTTGCTAACCCGTAGAACTGCCCCGTTGGGGGTGGGGGAGA
>CAYYQD010000011.1:0-19607 GCA_964473735.1 uncultured bacterium | reverse complement strand
CACGGCGTGGCGAATACGACCCCGTCCTGCCGAAGGTTTGCGAGCACATACACCGGCCAGAGCGTTATATCAAAGAACACTCCCAATAGGGGGAATACCTCCGGTTCTACGAATTCGCCCCGGGCCCTCTTAAGATCTCTACACTCCCTTTGCGCCTTCTCCCATCCTGCGTGAAATATCACACCACCGCACACGTAGAGCATCAGGAGAATGGGTAAAAAGCGCGAAATTTTCACAGTTCAATTCTAAAGCTGAAATTCTATCAAAGAGCCGGAGAAAGGGAGAAGAAGCCCGAATGGCTTACGGTACTCCCTTGTCGGAATGATGAAAGCCTGAAACCACGGATACCTTACTCCCGGCGCAACGTACGAACCTCCTTTATCCTTTCCCAATCCACCGGAGGGTCTCCCCTTAAACCGTACAGCCTCTCCTTTCCTATGAAGATCCATACTCCCCTGGGGAACCTGTCCCTGTTCCTGCGGTACAGCTCACGGAGCTTCCTCTTTATTCTGTTCCTCCTCACGGCCCGTCTCACCTTCCTCTCCACGGCGAATAGTACCTTCCTATCCCCGTAGGGGGCAAAGCGCAGGACGAAGTAATCCGTAGATAGGATCGTACGGGAGTTCTCAAAGGCCCACTTTATCTCCCTGCGTTTGCGTAGTATCTCCTCCTTCTTCAGGGTGTGTTTACCCATCTAACCCGAAGGCACGTAAAATTAGGAGTCTGCGATTCTCCCGATTCTCCGGCAGGGAGATCCCGGATAGGACCTCCTTGACCCTCTCTTTGACCTCTTCCACTCTCACGCCTTTAAGGGCGCCCGCAACGGCCTCGGCTACGGATCTGAGGGTCTTACACCGTGAGGCGCTGTACTCCACGTCCTTCACCTTGCCATCCTCAACGGTTAGGACGAACTTTATGCGGAGCCAACCCTCCTTCGCCGAAAAGGTAACCTTCTCCATATCCCACAAATTTAAAGGTGAAACCTCATATCAGGGCAGACTCCAGGATGTAAAGGACTACGTCCTCGTAGGTGAGACCAATGTGGCGGGCCTCCGCCGGCAGGTCGGAGAGCTCCGTCATCCCCGGTATGGTGTTCAGCTCAAGGACGTACGGGGTTCCATCCTCCGCCACTATGAAGTCCGTCCTTGAGAACCCCCGACACTCCGTCTCCACGTGTATCCGTCGGGCTATATCCTGTACCTCCCTGTAGGTCCCCTCCGGAAGCTCCGCGGGTAGTACGAACTCCGTCTCCCCCTCCGTATATTTGGCCACGTAGTCGTAGAACCGGCGTCTCTTAACCCGCAGCTCAAGGACGGGTAGGGCGAAGGACCTCTCTCCCGTACCCAACACCCCTACGGTCACCTCCTTGCCCCGGATGAACTTCTCAACGATGGTGTGGCCGAATTCCCGCAGGTCCTCCCGCAGTTTCTCCTCCAGCTCCCCCGCTCCCTCCACGACGTACGTACCCACGGAGGATCCTTCCGCCCTCGGCTTTATTATCACAGGGTATCCAACTTTTTTGGCAAAATCTATGGCGTTATTTATATCTCCCCCGTTCTTAACGAGAAAAAATGGCGGAACTTTTATACCTGCGGCGGAAACGAACCTCTTAAAAACGTACTTGTCTATACCCAGTACGCTCCCCGTGAGCCTCGCCCCGGTGTACCTGACACCTAAGGACTCAAGGAACCCCTGAACTACACCGTCCTCCCCCGGTCTCCCGTGCATCATTACCACGGCCACGTCCGGAGGATTCTGGGCGAGGTGTCGGACGTTGTCATCGGTGAAGTCTATGATCGGAGCGTTTATACCGAGGGTGTGGAGGGCCCTCTGAACGTTGAGGGCGGAGCGGAAGCTCACCTCCCTCTCCCGCGAGGGCCCCCCGGCCAGTATAACCACGTCCTTATCGGCGAGGGCTCCAAGTATAGCCTCCCTATCCGGCCTGTAATCTACAGGTTGAAACCTATCCACTTCTTGAAGCCCTCCTTACTCTCCAGAAGCATGAGGACGGATCCCCTCTTCTTGGCCTCGTCCAGAGCCTCCTTCAGGTCCTTTATACTCCTTATGGTACGGTCGTTAACTTTCAGGATCACGTCCCCCGGCCTTATCTGACCGATCCTCGCGGCGGGGGTATTGGGCTTAACCTCCTTCACGACCACCTTCCCATCCTCGTAGGAGGCCACTATACCGACCTTCTCATCTACCAGAACCTTGCCACCGGTCACGAAGGCCGTACGGCTCTCAAGGGAGCCGAGCTTTACGGTTATCGTCCTGTACTTCCCTTTACGGAAGACCTTTATCTTTACCTTCTCACCGGGGAGCTTGCTCTGGATTATGGCACGGAGGGTCATGGCGTTCTTTATCTTTCTGCCATCCACCTCAACTATGACGTCCCCCTCCTTCAGGCCGGCCTTGTCGGCGGGGGAGCCCTTCACCACCTCCGCTATTATCACGCCCTCGGGTTTCTTTAGACCTATGGCCTTTGCGAGGTTCTCATCTACGTTCTGCATGATTATCCCCAAGTACCCGCGGGAGACCTTACCGTGTTTTATGAGCTGCTCCGCAACCTTTTTGGCTAAGTTGATGGGTACGGCGAAACCGATACCGGAGTAGGCTCCCGTAGGGCTTACTATAGCCGTGTTCATGCCAACGACCTCGCCTTTGACGTTCACTAAGGGACCTCCGGAGTTTCCGGGGTTTATCGCGGCGTCCGTCTGGAGGAAATCCTGAATGCTCGGAGCCTCCGGCACACCACCCAGAGCCCTATGCTTCGCGCTTATTACCCCGACGGTGACGGTGGAGGAGAACCCGAAAGGTGAGCCGACGGCCATGACCCAGTCTCCTACGCGAAGTTTGTCCGAGTCCCCCAGCTTTACGATAGGGAGCCTGTCCTTGCTCTTAAACTTGAGTACGGCCACGTCGGTGGACGAATCTGCCCCCACCACCTTAACCTTCTCAAAGACCGTGCCGTCGCTCATCTTGATCGTTATCTTGTCCATCCCACGGATAACGTGGTTGTTGGTAAGGACGTAGTAGGTGTCCCCTTTCCTCTTGAAGATGAAACCGGATCCCAGGCTCCTCCTCTCCCTTATCCTCTGCTGGGGTCCAAAGAAGAACTCAAAGAAGGGGTCCACGGGTAAATTCACGACCTCCTTCCCTTCGGCCTCTATGCTCACCACGGCGGGTAAGACCTCCTGGGCTATATCGGCGAAGGACGGGATGGTGATGTAGGTACCGGAGGGTGTCTGTTGGACGGCACCTTTACTTTCGGTCTTAGGTACGGCGTCCAATCTGCTCATAAGGTTAGCCTTGGCCGTCAGGACTATCCCCACGACGAGCCCGAGCACTGCTATGCTAACCACGGGTAGGATCTTCTTCATGAGATGTAATTCTAACTCCGAGATACGGGTATAAAGGGGACTATCAACTCTCCACCTCTGGTGGTGTTATGGCTGCCGATAAAAATGTGATCTTCACCCCTAAACTGCATCGCATAGCAGAGGGTAGGTATGCGAAGGAGTGAGGTGTAAGTGGGAGGAGAATAAGAAGATGGACGAAGAAGTGGAACGAGAAGGGTAGGTTGGTGATGGAGAGTTTCAGAAAAGAGACGAAGAAAGTAACCTATGCCAACAGGTGGTTTATGGCGTTCTTGCCTCCTATGTATGCTCCCCTCCTTAATAGCAGCACAATAAAAGGATGAACCCTTTAATTCTCTGCCTGACGATCCATCTCTGCGGCAACGTGCAACCCCCACGATGACGGAACGATAAACGGATGTACAATCATAAATTTAGTAGTTTATCTCCCTTCGGGTGAATTAAATTCTGGGTGAAAGGCAAATTCTAGGCGAGATTCACTCACTGAACGCGATAATTTTTGAAAGTGCAGCAATGCCCTCGCATAGTTTCCCTCACAAAGCTTTTCACCCCGCATATAATATGACCTATGGCAGCATTACCCTTTAAGGAGTACGTGAAGGTGGAAGGGTGGGACTTCGTAAGTCCCGAAGAGTACAGAAAGGCCCACTCCGAGACCTTAACCCCCGACTTCTGGATGGAGATGGCCAGAGAGATAGACTGGTTCAAAGCACCCACCAGAACCGTAGAGGGTGAGCATCCCTTCTACAGGTGGTTCAGCGATGGCCTCCTGAACATGTCCCACCTCGCCCTTGATCGCCACGTAAAAGGAGGCAGGAGGCACAAAGTCGCCCTATTCTGGTTAGGTGAGGACGGCACCGAGAGGGTCCTGACCTACTACGAGTATTACAGGTGGGTAAATCGCATGGCGTACGCCTTCCAGAAGAAGTGGGGGTTGAAGAAGGGGGACAGGGTGGCCATATACATGCCCATGATCCCGGAGCTCCCGGCCGTGATGCTGGCCCTGTCCCGTATCGGGGTCATATTCTCCGTCGTTTTCTCCGGATTTTCGGCGAACGCCCTGGCGGACCGCATTAAGGACAGCGGGGCCAAGTACCTCATAACCGCCGACGGCTCTTACAGGCGTGGGAAGAGGATCCTCCTTGAACCCAACGTCAGGAAGGCCACGGAGCAGACCCCGGTTGAAGGTATTCTGGTGTTTGAGCGGCTGAAGGGGGAGTGGGAGTTCAGGGAGGGGGACGTTTCCGGTGAAGACTTCATCAAAGACGTCCCTCCCAACACCTACGTTGAGCCCGTTCCCGTTGAGGCCACCCATCCCCTCTTCATACTCTACACCTCCGGCACTACCGGGAAGCCCAAGGGGATAGTCCATGACACCGGAGGCTACGCCGTTCTACTGCACGCTACCCTGAAGTGGGTCTTTGACGTGCGGGATGAGGACGTGTTCTGGTGCGCCGCCGACGTGGGCTGGATAACCGGACACTCCTACATAGTATTCGGACCGTTCATGGAGGGACTTACGAGCGTGATGTACGAGGGGGTACCGAACTGGCCGGACCCGGGGATATGGTGGAGGATAGTGGAGAGGTACGGTGTCAGCATCTTCTACACTTCCCCCACCGCCATAAGGCTCCTGATGAGGTACCCCGACGAGTACGTGGAGAAGTACGACCTCTCCACCCTGAGGGTCCTTCACTCCGTCGGTGAGCCAATAAACCCGGAGGCGTGGTGGTGGTACTACGAGAAGGTGGGTAAGGGCAGGTGTCCGGTCGGCTCCACGTGGTGGATGACGGAGACGGGCGGAGTTATGATCTCTCACACCCCCGGATGGAAGCTGGTACCCCTCAAACCCGGTACGAACGGATACCCCATACCCGGCATAGAGGCGGCCGTACTGAAGGCCGACGGCAGCGAGGCCTCGCGGGGCGAGAGGGGATATCTGGTCCTGACCAGACCCTGGCCCGGAATGCCCCTGACCATCTGGGGAGACGACGATAGGTACGTGAAGACCTACTGGGAGAGGTTCCCCGG
Source organism: uncultured bacterium (assembly GCA_964473735.1). Classification (GTDB taxonomy): domain Bacteria; phylum Hydrothermota; class Hydrothermia; order LBFQ01; family LBFQ01; genus JAADCS01. Next base: position 14,199 of record CAYYQD010000011.1, on the reverse strand, counting down.
GAACTTCTACACCGGAGACTACGCCATAATGGACGACGACGGTTATATCTGGGTCTTGGGTAGGGCCGACGAGGTCATGAACGTGGCAGGCCACCGCCTTGGAACCTACGAGATAGAGTCCGCCATAGTTGAGCACGAGGCCGTCAGCGAAGCCGCCGTCGTTGGCGTACCGGACGAGGTGAAGGGGGAGGTCCCCGTAGCCTTCGTCGTTCTGAAGGAGGGTGTCCAACCCTCCGAAGCCTTAGTCGGGGAGATAAAGGGGAAGGTCAGGGAGGTCCTGAGCCCCATAGCCGTGCCGAAAGAGGTTCTCTTCGTCTCCAAACTCCCCAAGACGAGGTCCGGAAAGATAATGCGCCGCCTCCTGAAGGCCGTATTCCTTGGCAAGCCCTTAGGCGACATCACCACCCTGGAGGACGAAGCCTCGGTTGAGGAGGTCAAGAGGGCGTACGAGCACCTGAAGGGGGAGATAGGGTAGTCGGCAACCCTTCCCATCTACCGGGTAAGCCCACCTTTAGAATACATTTCCTATGGAGTCCCTTAAGAGTCTTTTGAAGACCCTTATCCAGTTTGAAAGCGTGGCCGAGCGGCCCGACCAGCTCATAGCCGTCATAAACTACGCCGAGAAGTACCTTGAACACCCCCGCCTCCGTATAGACCGCTTCATGAAGGGAGAGAAACCCTCTCTGGTGGTCAGCTTTAAAAGGAGCCAGAAGGATAGGAAGTTCAAGGTGATATTCGCCGGACATCTGGACGTGGTGCCGGCCCGTATGGAGCAGTTCGTGGCCAGGGAGGAGGGGGATAGGCTGTACGGACGGGGTGCCCTTGATATGAAGGGGCCGTGCGCCGTGATGATGAAGCTGTTTAAAGACCTCGCAGAGGAGGGGAAGGAGCCGGACATAGCCCTGATACTTACGACGGACGAAGAAGTGGGGAGCCAGAACGGGGTGCGCTACCTCCTTGAGGAGGAGGGGTACTCCTCCGAATTCGCCGTCATACCCGATTCCGGGGAGGACTTCCACATAATAACAGACGAGAAGGGCGCCCTTCACTTCAGGGTATCTTTCAAAGGGAAACCCGCCCACGGCTCCATGCCGTGGCTCGGCGAGAGCGCCATAGAGAAGGCCCTAAGGTTTTACGAGGATATAAAGGGGACCCTACTTTACGACTCCGACGACCCGGAGCACTGGCACAACACCCTTACCTTAGGGAAGTTCGTGGGAGGGAAGAAGGTGAATCAGGTTCCTCCGGAGGCCTATATGGAGCTGGACTTCCGTTTCGTACCCCCCTTCACCCTCGGGGAGGCGAAGGATGCAGTGTCCTATACGGCCAAAAAGCACGGGGCGGAGGTGGAGTTCCTCTCCGAAGGGGAGCCCTTCTCAACGGATCTGGAGCACCCCATATCGCGGGCCTTCATTGAGAGCGTAAGGGAGGTACTGGGGGACGTCAGGTTTGGAAAGACCCACGGAGCCACGGACGGGCGGTTCTTCGCTTCCAAGGGTATCCCGGTCATCATGATATACCCCGAGGGAGGAGACATACACGGCGATAACGAGTGGGTGAGCATCCCGTCCCTCCATACCCTTTACAGTATATTCCGTACCTTCGTGGATAAGGTGTGAGTTTGCAAACGGTTCCGTTTCCGCAGTATAATACACGCCTGTTATGGTGAAGATCCGCTTGCAGAGGACCGGAAAGAAGAACGATCCCCGCTACAGAGTAGTGGTCACCGAGAGCAGGAACCCGAGGGACGGTAAGGTTATTGACATCCTCGGATATCTGAACCCGAAGAGGGAAGGCGATTGGAAGCTTGACCTTGAGAGGTACGAGTACTGGCTTTCACGCGGTGCCCAACCCACCCACAGGGTAAGGGCCCTCGCTAAACTCGCGAGAAAACAGACACGAACACAACCAACCACATAACAAGGAGGTGCAGCCATGACGAACATCAGGGATCTCCTGGAGTACATCATCAAGGCGCTGGTGGATAACCAGGATCAGGTAGCCATCAGGGAGATCGCCGGTCAGAAGGCGGTCATATACGAGATAGAGGTCTCCCCCGAGGACAAGGCCAAGATCATCGGTCGTCAGGGTAAGACCGCCAACGCCATCCGCCGCATAGTGGAGGCCGTGGGCCGCAAGCAGGGTAAAGTCGTCAAGGTGGAGATAATCTGAAGAGGGTAAAGGTTGGCCGCATAACGCGACCTTCCGGGAGGCGTGGGGAAGTAAGGGTACAGACCTCCCACCCTCCCGATTTTTTTGTTGGAAAGACGGTGTATATCCTGAACTCCCCTTACAGGGTTGAGGGGGCGAGGCCTTTGAGGAAGGGGATGGTCGTACTGAAGTTTGAGGGGGTAGAGGATATAAATCGCGCGGAGCTCTTGAGGAACCTGTACGTTGAGGTGGAGGAGGGGGACCTTCCACCCACGGAGGAGGGAGAGTTCTACGTATATCAGCTTCTGGGCCTTAAGGTCATCGGTGAGGACGGGGAGGTGGTGGGCAGGGTGGAGGATATGCACGAGTGGGCCCCGTACTGGACGTTTGAGATTGAGACACCGGAGGGTAAGCGCGTCTACGTACCCTTCGTGAGCGAGTACGTCGTAGAGGTGAAACCCGAAGAGGGAATAATCGTGGTGCGCCTCCCGAAGGGATACCTCTCCCAGTTCTAACGCTCGGGCCTGTCGGGATAGCGGGACGGTGTAAGTGCCATCAAGGAGGGTATCACTTTGGGTATGAAACCTGCAGAAGTGGTACCGGTAGGAGACCCCGCTTTTCCCTTATATCCCTAACGGCTGTGGCGTACTCCATCCACGGCATCATGCCATTGCTATAATAAACGTTCGGGCATACCTAAAGCAGTATCACTCTGGGTACAAAACTGAGGGAAGTGGTACCGTCCCCTACAGCATTCCATTCAACGCCAACGGAATCCATAACCCCTCGCACGACCCCTAACGCTCTAACCTCCCGGCCAGACGGCCTACGAAGTACCCGGTTGCAAAGCCTATGCCGGCGCCCATTATGACGTCGGAGAGCCAGTGTCTGTCCCTGTATATGCGGGCCATCCCCACCGTGGAGGCTAAGGCCACCCCTCCCCATCTGACCCACGGATTTTCGGTACGGGCGAAGACGTATCCGGCGGAGGAGAAGGCCACCGACGTATGGCCCGATGGCAGGGAGTTGAAACCATCCTCAAGGCTCATGGGATGGAAGGTTTTAGCACCCATTCCCAGATGGGGCCTCGCCCTACCTATGGCGACCTTGAGACCTACGGTCGTTATACCGGTGGCCAAAAAGGAGAGCGTCCCCCACTTACCGAAGGAGTAAATTCCGTCGTTTTTTAACAAGTATCCCGCAGCCGTGACCCCCAACCAGACCCCGGCGTGGTACTTGCCATCGCCGAAGAGGTTGGAGACGGCGAAGAACCTGTCGGCGTACAGGTTGCGGTGCTCCAGAACCCAGCTTCTAACCGGCTCGTCAAAGGCGTATATGCTTACGGGGGTAAGGAGGAGAGACGTCCCCAAAACTACACCCTCAACCATACCCTTCCCCTCCGGACTATCCACACGGCCGTGAAGGCCAGAAAGGCGATGACGGTCGTAGCAGCACCGTACGGCAGGTCAAAGGCGTAGGAGAAGGCGTATCCGGACAGGGTCAGGAGGAGGGATAACACCCCACTCATAAGCAGGGATAGAAGGAACCCCCTGAAGAGCATGAAGGATATGAGGGCCGGGACCACCACTAAGGAGGTGGTCAGTATTGATCCGAAGACCCTGAGTACGAAGATGATGGTCAGGGTCTCAAAGAGGAGTAAGGTACCGTGATATAGGGATACCGGGTGCTTCTCGGCCGAGGCGATCTCCTCGCTGAAGAGGAACAGCCTCACGCTGTCGTACTTCACGGCCAACAGGACCACCCCAACCCCTAACAGGATCACCAGGGTCAGGACGTGCCACCACGTGGCTAAGGTGATGTTTCCGAACATGTACGACCACAGGAGGTTGGCGTACCCCCGGTAGAAACGCAGGGCTATAGCGCCCACGCTCATGAGGAAGGAGAAGGTCAGACCTATTACGGCGTCCCTCGGCAATTTCCTGCCGAAGAGGTAGATACCCAGCCCCATCGCCAGACCGAAGGCGAACCCCCCTAAGTCCGGGTTTATGCCCAGAACTACGGCCATGGCTATGCCGCCGAACATAGCGTGGGCCACTCCGGTGGTGGCGAAGGCCATGCTCCTTGATACCACGAAGAAGGAGACGAATCCCAGCAGTAGGCCACCGACGACGACGGCGGCTATATGTACGGCCATGTTAGAACACCTTCACGTTTACGTTTATGTACCTCTGGGGGTTCTTACGGATGTCCTCTATGAGGGAGCGTAGCTCCTTTACGGTTATGTTGAGCTCGTTGTAAAGGGAGTCCTCGGTCAGGAGCCTCTGAACGGTTCCGTCGGCCCTTACGAAGGAATCCACGACGGTTGCCGTCTCGTCCAGTCGGTTGGCAACCTGAAGTATCTGGTAGGATACCGCATCCACTTTGGCGTTGGTGTTATCCGTAAGGTCCCTCGTGGAGGATATGAGGTCGCGCAGGTCCCGACTCAGGGCCACCAGCTCCCTCTGGGTACGTAGAAGGAGGAGGTTGGCGTTCCGTAGGGTCGTGTCCGTGCGGGCCGAGATCTTCTCAAAGCTCTGGAGGATGCGGTCTATGAGGAATACGAAGTCCGTGAACGTGGGTGTCTCCTCCCCCCTTATCACCGCACCCTCCGGAAGGAAGTTCCCTTTACCCTGATATACGGCCAGCTTACGGTTTCCTACGACCCCCTCGTTCTCTATGCGGGCGTACGCGCCTCTCCTCAACCTCAGACCCTCTACGTAGAAGCGTATGATGACGCTGTCGGTGTATATCTCTATCCTCTCAATCCTGCCCACATTTACCCCCTGAAGGCTCACGGGGTCCCCGTTTCCCAAGAAGCCGGCCGTGCGGAAAACCGCCCCGTAGTGATACCTCTTCTTAAGGGAGAAGTTCTTGAGCCAGAGGAGGCCGGCCGCCCCCACCACGAGAGCGAGAAGCAGGAAGAAGGCGGCCTTTATCTTCTCCATCACCCGGACAGCTTCTTCCAGTCGGAGAGGAACTTCTCAAGCCCTATGTCCGTAAGGGGATGTTTGAGCAGCTTCCAGAGGACTGCGGGGGGAACGGTCCCTATGTGGGCCCCGGCCTTAGCCGCGGCGATGAAGTGTGCCGGGTGCCTTATGCTGGCGGCTATTATCTGGGTGGGTATATCGTACAGGGTGAAGATCCGGGCCGTCTCTTTCACCACCTCAACCCCGGAGTAGCCTATGTCGTCTATCCTCCCTATGAAAGGGGAGACGAAGTCCGCCCCGACCCTCGCCGCTATTAGGGCCTGCGCTGCGGAGAATATCAGGGTCACGTTCACCCGTATCCCATCGGCCTTTAACAGCCTTACGGCCTTTAAGCCCTCCGGAGTGAAGGGTACCTTCACCACCACGTTGGGGTGTATGGACGCAAGGTCCTTCCCCTCACGGTACATCCCTTCGGCGTCCTCGGAGACTACCTCCGCGGAGACGTGCTCAAGCATGTTAGCCAGCTCTTCGTATATCTCACGGGGGGACCTACCCGTCTTAGCCACGAGACTCGGATTCGTCGTGGCCCCCGATACAAAACCCATCTCGTGAAGCTTCTTTATTTCCTCTACGTCGGCGGAATCCACGAATATCCTCATATCAACCGCCTATTGTACGCCCGAAACGTCCCTCCACGTACGGGACGGGATGCGGTAGGCTCGGGAAAAACGTGGTAAGATGCGGGGCTTTTACTTGAGGAACAGGCCGGAAGCCGCGTAGACCATCCATGAGACGACGAAGGCGGTGAGAAGCTGGTACGCTACAGATACGGTTGCCCACTTTCCCCCGAACTCCTGCCTTATGGCCGACACGGTGGCCACGCACGGGGTGTACAGCAGGACGAAGACCATGTAGGCTAAGGCGGAGCGGGGCGTTAGAACCTGCCTCATCACCTCTCCCAGCTTCCCTCCGGAGGCGGTGATCTCCACTCCGGGAAGGTAAAAGAGGGCCGGTATGCCCTTCAAAGTTTCAAAAACGGCCGTGCCGAAGGCCGATAGGATGGTACGTACCCCCTCAAGAAAACCTATGGACTGGACAGCCTCACCACCCAGATAGCTGACGGCGAGGCTCCCTATCACGACCTCTTTGGCTATAAACCCGGGGATCAGGGACCCCACCAGCCTCCAGTCGGATATTCCCACGAAGGAGAAGGGGACGGATAGCACTCTGGATATGCCGGCGTACAGGTTGTTCTCAGGGGATGGGAAATTCACCAGGGCCCACACTACCACGACGGCGGCCAGTATTATCCCCCCGGCCCCCTCAACGAACCCCATCGTGCGCTCCCAGGCCTGCCTTACTAAGTAGAAGATGGGAGGCATACGGTACGGGGGGAGCTCAAAGACGGCCGGGCTCTCGCTTCTGATGACCCTACCCAGAGCTCTGGCCGTGAGCATGGCCATAACCACCCCCAGAGCGTAGAGAAAGAGGACCACGTAGGGAGCCGTGCGGGGAAAGAAGACGGCGGCGAACAGGGCGTGAACGGTTAGACGGGCGCTACAGTTCATAAAAGGTACGACCAGAGCCACCTTAAGGCGGTCGTAGAAGTTCTCAAGGGAGCGGGTGGCGTATACGGCCGGGACGTTGCATCCGAATCCGAGGACGAGAGGTACGAAGGCCTTACCGGGCAGCCCTACCAGAGCCATAAGGGAGTCCAGAAGGAAGGCCGCCCTCGCGAGGAGTCCGACGAGCTCAAGGAAGGATATTGCTAAGTAGAGCAGGAACAGAACGGGGGCGAAGCTGAGCACGGTACCCACACCGTTTATAACGCCGTCAACGAGAAAGGACGTCAAAAGAGGATGGAGGTTTAGAGACGCTACCCACCCGCTTAACACCTCCTGAACTACACCGACGAAATCCACCCACGGGGCGGAGAGGGTGAAGGTAAAGCGGAAGGTTAGGACGGTCAGGAGCAGGAACAGAACGCTTCCCAGCAGAGGGTTGAGGACTACGGAGTCTATACGTTCGGTCAGGTCCATCTTCACCTTCTCTTCCCTCCGGCGCAGCACCTCTCCGGTTAGGGCTTTGGCCTTCTCAAACCGGGCGCTCTCTATCTCAACGAAGACGTCCCTACCCCCGAAGCCTTTCCTCAACTCCCTCGCCATCTCCTTTACCCCATCGGGGACGGGGAGGTCGTCCCATTCGCCCGTCAGCAGGGTCAGGGACATCCACCGTTTGGCTCGGTGCGGAATCAGGGGTTCCAGCTTACGGGCCGCCCTCTCTATATCCTCCGGGTACCGGACGACGGGCTTCGGAGGTCTGGCCTTCAGGATGGCATCGGGAAGCTCCCCTACTCCTATGCCCTTGACGGCTACGGTCGTTAGTACGGGCACCCCTATGCTATCTTCAAGGACCTCGGGATGGACCTCGTACCCCTTTTTCTCCGCCTCATCCACCATGTTAAGAACGAGTACCATGGGGATACCCATCTCCGCCAGCTCAAGGGTGACGTGGAGGTTCCTCTCAAGGTTTCCCGCGTCCAGAACGTTCACTACCACGTCCGCGTCCGAAAGGAGGAGTTCCCTGAAGGTTATGCTCTCCTCAAGGTTGTTGGGGAGTATGTCGTAGGTACCGGGTAGGTCTATCAGCTCCATCATCACGTCTCCGTGTCGGAGGGTGGCAGATAGCCTCTCAACCGTAGTGCCCGCCCAGTTGCTCACCTTCAAATTGGCGCCTGCCAGGGCGTTTATGAGGGTACTCTTCCCCGTGTTGGGGTTCCCCACAAAGACGACTTTAAGCGTTCTTTCCTTCGTTGCCATTTTCAACCCTTACGACCACGACTTGCGCGCTGTCCCTCCTTATGGCCACCAGACTGCTCCCCACCATAACCTCTATAGGGTTTCCGAAGGGCCCCCTCCTTACGACCTTGACCCTCGCGCCGGGGTATATACCCATGGACACCAGCTTCCTTCGGAATGCCCCGTTCCTCTCAAAGGCCATAACCGTGCCTTCACCCGAAAGCTCGTTCAGTCTTACCGTCCTCACTGCGGGTATTCTAATCCCGATTCGTTTTGTCAGGATTTATTTCGTGCAAAACCTTTGCACGACCCCACCACCGTATAATTTCACCCTCCGCCACCCTAGCTCAACCGGCAGAGCGGCTGATTTGTAATCAGCAGGTTGGGGGTTCGAGTCCCCCGGGTGGCTCTTACCAGTTGAGGGTTTTAAGGAGATCCTCGTACCTCTTAAGGGCCTGTGCCGGCTCCATGTAGCCCTTAAGCACCGGCTCCATTACCTCCGTGGCGAAGTACCGCCTCGCCCTCATCCACAGAGACGACCTCGGTTCGTACGTGGCCCTGTCTATCTGATGGAAGGCCTCTCTCAGGTCCTCCTCCGATAGGTCAAGGTCCGTTATGGGGGCGTACCCGGTGTGCCTGCTCCAGTACCTCTGTACGCTGTCCGACAGGAAGAGGGCCACGAACCTCCTGACCTCATCGTACTCCTCCTTAGAGTGCCCCGTAAATACGCTCAGGTTGGTGCCGGAGATGACCACGGAGTCGTACCTATCAACCGGTATGGGGGCGGCCCTCATCCTGAACTTTACCTTGGGCTTCATGAAGACGTAGGAGACGGACGTGGCCCATATCATAAGGACCCTTCGGGATGCGAAGTCGTCCTGATGGGAGTATCCGGAGCCTAAGTAGGCGCAGGAGTCTTTCAGTACGAGGTCGCGTAAGTAGGTAAGCGCCTCTATCCCCTCCGGTGAGTTGAAGTTAAGGCCTCTGCCCCCCTTCTGTTTAAACAGGGTGTAGAAGATCCACGGGTCTATCGTGAAGGCGAAGCCCCATACCCCCCTCTCTTTAGCCTCAACGCACACCTTCTCCAGGTCCGCCCAGGTCTTAGGGGGTGTAAGGCCCAGAGAGTCCATGAGGTCGGCGTTGTAGAATAGGACGGGAACGCTCTTGTTAAACGGAACGGCTATATACACTCCCGACGTCTCAACCTCCGCCCTCAACCTCGGGTGTATCCTCTCCAGCAGGGTGTCCGGTATCACCTTTCGGGCGTCCAGTATGAGGCCCTTATCGTAGAACTCAAGGGACCAGGAGGGGAAGGCCTGAGATAATAGGGGTAGCTTCTTTGACATGGCTGCGGAAACGAGTCTCTGGGCTAAGGTGTTGTAGCTACCGAAGCTAACCTCCTTCAGTCGGGTCTTTGATACTACGTAGGTGAAGGCGTCCCCGAGCGGGCCGCCCATGGCGTGCCATATCTGATAGGAGGTGTCCCCACGGGAGCAAGATAATCCAAAAAGGAGCAGTACGGATAAAACCCTCCGCATGTAAGGGAGTTTATTCTAAGGGATGGTCAGGAGGCTTCCGAACCGTTGTGGTTGCGGACACCGTGATAGGTCGGTATGAACTCAACCGAAGGCCTGCGCATACCGCCTATCTCCGCCCTGTAGAGCTCCATCAGCTCGTACACCTCTCTGGGGACGTCGGTGCTGACGTTTATCCCCATGGCTCGCAGGTCCTCAACGGTGAGCGGGTAGTCGTGGGTCCATTTACCGCTGGTCAGGTCTACGGCCACCTTGCGGGCCTTCTCTTCGGGCATCTTGCCCCTGAGGAGGAAGAGGACGAAATCCTCCATCTGCTTTATAGCCTTCCTTGAGACGTCCGCTAATATGAGGGTCTGGTCGTCTATCTTGTCTATGGGTTTCTCCTCAAGTACCTTAACTACCGACGCTGCGGGAACTACGGACCCTCCGTGTCCCAGCTGTGGGTCTACGGGGCCGAGGACGGCGTCGGGGTTCATGACTATCTCGTCGGCGGCTAAGGCGATCAGGGTCCCACCGGACATAGCGTAGTGCGGCACTATTACCGTGGTCTTCGCCTTGTGTCGCTTTATGGCCCGGGCTATCTGACCGGCGGCTAAGACGAGGCCCCCGGGGGTGTGGATTATGAGGTCTATGGGTACCTCGTCGTCCGTCATGTGTATCGCCCTCAGGATGGCTTCGGAGTCGTCTATGTCTATGAAGCGGGAGAGCGGTAGTCCGAAGAAACCCACGGTCTCCTGACGGTGTATCAGGGTTATGACCCGGCTTCCTCGTCTCTTCTCAATCTCCCGGATCTTGGAGTATCGGGCGTTCTGAAGCATCTTCCTCTGTATAACGGGCTGCAGGGACATCAGGAAGATGAGCAGGAAAAGTAAATCTAACCCTCCCATTCGGAAATTATAAACGCGAAATGGGGAGTTATCTTACATAATTGCGCCCGAGAGCGGACGGGAGGTAGAGGCGTATAAACGCCTGAGGACTTCGGGTCGTACGGTATTCCGATGATTTGAACGATCGTTCAAATCCCCCGTATAATATCCGGACAATGACTTCTTTCTTCGTAAGGCGACCCGTATTCTCGCTGGTCATCCTGCTGCTGATGATCATAGCAGGGGCCTTCGGGTTGATGAACCTGTCCATAGACCTGTTCCCCAACTTCTCCCTCCCTTCCGTGTCCGTGATAATCCGGTATCCCGGTGCCTCACCCGAGGACATAGAGAAGAACGTTATAGACGTGCTGGAAAAGGACTTCTCCGTACTTGAGAACGTGGACGAGATAAAGAGCACGAGCCAGAACGGTGTAGGGGCGATAACCATAACCTTCAAGTACGGCACGGATATGGATCAGGCGGCGGTGGATGTCAGGGATAAGCTGAACTTCGCCCGCCCCCGTCTCCCCAGAGATATAGAGGAGCCTCTGGTATTCAAGTTTGACGTGGGTCAGTTCCCCGTGATAGTGGCGGGTGTGTATGCCACCGACTCCGGATTTGACGCCCGGTACTGGGCGGAGGAGGTCATGGAGGATCAGCTACAGAAGGTGGAGGGTGTGGGGTCCATCCTCATCTTCGGTGGGGGTAGGCGTAGGCAGATAAACGTCTACGTGGATAGGAGGAGGCTTGAGGCCTACGGCCTCACCTTTGACGACATAGCCCGACTGCTCCAGGCCCAGAGCGTGGATGTTCCCGCCGGCGAGCTGAAACTGGACGAGAGGCAGATGGTTGTCAGGGTCCCCTCCACCTTGAAGAGTGTGGAGGACCTGAAGAGGGCCGTGGTCGGGTACGTGGGAGGAAGGCCGGTTTATCTTGAGGAGGTGGCTAAAGTTGAGGACGGGTACGCCGAGAGGCAGAGCTACGTACTCAGCGGAAACAGAGAGGCCGTCTTCTTTGCCGTTCAGAAGCAGGCGGATGCCAACGCGGTTAAGGTGGCGGACGGTGTTCGCCGGAAGTTCAAGGAATTGGAGAGGTACTACCCGGTTAAATTCACCGTATATACCGACGGTTCCACCTTCATACGTACGTCGGTGAAGAATCTGGCCCGCACCCTACTCTTAGCCTCTATCATCGTCGTGATAATCACCTTCCTGTTCCTGCTGGAGTGGAGGTCGGCCCTCATAATAGCCTTAACGATACCGGCTTCTCTGACCCTATCCTTCCTTTACCTGTACCTGACCGGTAGCTCCATCAACATGATCTCCCTCTCCGCGATGGCCATAGCCGTGGGGAGTGTCGTAGATGCGGCTATAGTGGTAGTTGAAAACGTCTTCTTCCACCGTCTCAAGGGCGAGCCCCCGAGGGAAGCGGCCATATTCGCCACGAGGGAGGTGGGGGGAGCCATAACCGCCGCAACGGTCACTAACTTCATAGTGCTATTTCCTCTGCTCTTCGTTCCCGGCTTTATCGGAGTGCTCTTTAAGGAGCTCGCCATGATCACCATAATAGTTTATGCTACGAGCCTGTTCCTCGCCCTGACCGTGTCTCCGTCCCTCTCCGCCAACCAGCTCCGTTTGGCTCCTAAGGGTGAGCCTTCATGGTTCTTGCCCATTGAAGAGGTTTACGGTCGCTTCGTAGCCCACATAGTTAAACGCCGCTGGGCCTACACCGGCCTTTCCGTTATACTCCTCATCTTAATCGGCTCTCTCTGGCGTTTCGTGAAGGTGGATTTCATGCCCAAGCTGGACGAGGGGAGGCTAACCGTTAGCATCCACCTTGAGAGGGGTACGTCCCTTGAGAAGACCTTTAAGACCCTCCGACCTCTTTACGACAGCATAAGGGCGTTGCCGGACGTTGAGCGGGCCGTCCTCAGGGTGGGACCTTCGGAGACTGGTTTCGCCACCCTCTTCGGTACCACGGAGGCCTCCTATACCGGAGAGATAACCGTAAAGCTCAAACCTAAAAGTAAGAGGAAACACTCCTCGGAGGAGGTGGCCGATGAGGTTGAGAGGATGGTAAAGGGACTGCCGGGCCTTGAGGAGTACAGCATATCCACGACCGGGCACGGCTCCCAGCTCATGTTCGGTGGCGGTAAGGGGGTATCCGTTGAGATATACGGGGAGGACTTACGTACTCTGGACAGCCTCGCGGAGGTGGTGGCCAACGTGGTAAGGAGCGTTAAAGGGGTCAGGAGCGTGACGGTCTCCAGAGGTAAGCCCACGCCGGAGTACATAGCAGAGATAGACAGGGAGAGGGCATACACCTACGGTATAACGCCGTTTCAGGTGGCCAGCTTCCTCAGGTACGCCGTTCAGGGTAGAACGGTCTTTACCCTCAAGACGGGTGGTAAGAACTTAGACGTGGTCATGAGGATGGCACCGGAGTACAGGGGAAGCGTTGAGGACGTCCTATCCCTCGGTATAAAGACCCCGGCCGGGATCGTGCCTCTATCTAACTTCGTTAAATTCAGGGAGGGTAAAGCCTCCGTACGTATAGACCGAAGGAACAGGATCAGGTACGTTGAGGTTTCGGCTGAGCCGTCGGGGAGGCCCTTGGGGGAGATAAGAAGGGAGCTCTCGGCGAAGCTGTCCAGGGTGCAGATGCCCGTAGGGTACCACTACGAATTCGGTGGAACCTTTAGACGTATGGCCAAGAGTTTCAGGCAGTTGGGGGTACTCCTCATCCTTGCCCTCGTTATAATCTTCCTGACGGTATCCGCCCAGTTTGAGAGCTTCCGTCAGGCCTTCATAATCTTTCTGACCAGCGTCCCCTTCGGTCTCGCGGGAGCCTCCCTCGGTTTCCTGATTCTGGGAAGGCCCTTCACTATGACGGCTTTCGTAGGCCTCATCGCCCTCGTGGGTGTGGTCGTGAATAACGCCATAGTGCTGGTGGATTACGCGAACATCCTGCGCAGGAGGGGAAAGGATAGGGAGAGCGCTATAGTTGAGGCTTCAAGGCGTAGGTTGAGGCCCGTCCTTATGTCCGCACTGACTACGGCTTTCGGCGTGTTGCCGCTGGCCGTGTTAAGGTTGGAGGGGTCGGAGTTCTGGGAGGGGCTGGGTGTAGCCCTATCCGGAGGGCTGCTCTTCTCCCTGATTACCACCCTCGTGGTGGTGCCCGTCGCCTACGTTATGTTGTCGCCAAGGAGGTACAGGGAGGAGTAGTATTTAAAGGGAGAGTTAGAAAAGTTATATGCCCGGGTATGGGGCTACACCGCTATCCTATTTCCTTTGCCATTCTGTAGAAATGCAAAGGTTTATACCTTTTCAAAGGTATAAGGAACTCATTAACCACTTTATAACCTAATTTCTTATAAAAAGATATGGCGCCAATATTATCCTTCTCTACATCCAAAACTATTCTATTAGCACTGCTCATCCTTGCCTCATTCTCAGCAATTAACATGAGCCTCTTTCCTATTCCATTACCTCTAAACTTATGAAAAGTCGCTATATTGCTAATGTAATACTCCCCTTCGTTTAATCTCCCAACTGTGGCATTAAATTTTAACAGTACCGGAAGTTTGTTTAAAATACGAACACCAACGTATTTTAATAATAGAAAACCTGTGCGTAGATCCTCCCTTTTTTTATCTTTCCAGCTATAGCCCAGAATCATACTTGCTATCCTCTTGTTTATAGTTCCAAAATAGACGTGTTCATAACTAAAAAGATTACCGCTGGAAGAAAAGAGATGTTCCAATACAACTTTTATCTTTGTCCCAAAAAGAATGGGAAAATATGGGGCAGAAAGTAATACAAGTTCAGAAAAATATCTGGCATCATTGATATTGGCTTTCCTTACCGTGATATTTCGCATAGCCGTTATATAACGAATGATGGGTATCTGAAGTTAGCGAAGG
>CAYYQD010000010.1:36205-47701 GCA_964473735.1 uncultured bacterium | reverse complement strand
CCACGTTAGGGGGTGGCCACCATAGTAGTAGTACTCGTACCCTCGTAGAAAGTCCTTCGGACCTACGGTAAGGCCCAGAATCACATACAAGGCTCACCTCCTTCCTACTACGGCGAACCACTTATTTACGGTCATATCTCCCGCTCTGACCCGCAGCAGATACACGCCGACGGGCAGCTTGGGTAGGTCCTTCTCGTAGACAGTTGCCGACCCGAAGGTCTTACTTTCGTACAGCACCCTCCTGTACTTCAGGTCAAACACCTCAACCGTCAGGGTAGTCGGTTCCCCTACGACCACCCTTATTCTGCCGTGGTCCTTGACCGGGCTGGGATACACGTACACGTTCTCCGGTGATAGGAGAGGTACGTCAAGTACGTTCAGCTTCCGGGGGGAGGATAGGCCGAAGACGTAGGGGTTGTGGGCCCGCACCCTGAGGGGGTACTCCCCAGCCGGTAAATTCTCCGTCCTCAACCACACGCTCACGGTCTCAACCGGCTCGTCAAAGCTTCCGTCCACCGGACGCATCTCCACGCTGTCCCTGTCCCCCACTAAGAGTACGGCCCTCCTTACGGTGTGGTCCGACGTGGCCACGGCCACGACCTCCACGCTGTCCCTGTTCCCCACGAATACGGTTTCGGGTTTCATCTCAACCCAGCTGACGTTGACGTGGGTTTCGCCAACGACCTTAAATGTGATGGAGTAAGGGACCATGAGGTTTCCGGAGAGGTCCCGAAGGGAGTCCAGACTCACCATAACCGTGGAGTCCCACGGCAGGGCGTCCGAGAAGGAGAGACGGAGGGTATAGGGGGTATTCCACCTATGGGTGTAGGAGACCGGAGACGTACCGACCACCACGCTAACGTAGGATCCCGAGAATACGGTGGTGTCCATGGGCTCCGTGAAGGTGATATTTACGTCGGTATAGGGGGATACGGCCATATCGCCGTTGGCTGGCTCCGTAAAGGCTACCCTCGGACGTACAGTGTCATGCACTATCAGGACTACGGAATCTACGGACTGGGTGTTGGCCAGGTCGTAGGCTATGGCCTTTACGACGAAGGTGTCCGATGGCAGCTCCGAGACATCAACGCAGGTCGTATCGGAGGCCACGTAGGGAAGCCCCCTGCAGGAAAGAGGGGCGTGGTGGGTCTCGCTGCCCACTATCCATGAGGCCATGAGTATCCCCGTGTTGTCCCATACGGCCGCCTTGAGGGGGGAGGTGATGGGATGGTAGAGGACGAGGGTATCGTTGGGAGGTGCCAGAATCTGAACGTTGGGGGGCACGTTGTCGTAGGTACTACCTACCTGAAAGACCACGGTGCGGGGTATGAGGGCCCTCCCGGTCGTATCCCTTATGGAGGAGTTGAACCTGACCGTGACCACTTCGTTGGAGAGGAAGGCGCTTAAGGGCCTTACCACGCAGTTCTTCAGGGTGGGACAGAAGACGTTGAAGGTATGGGAACCGGAAGAGGAACCTAACAGGCTCACACCTCCGGCCACCGTAGTGGTGTCCATCGGTTTGGAGAAGAGAACGCTTAGGGCGAAGTTTCTGGGTACCCCTATATCCCCGCTGTCAGGTACGGTCATGGCCACCCTCGGAGATAGGGTGTCCTCCTCCACCGTCCTGAAGGCTACGACCTTCGGATAGATAGGCTGGTCGTAGATATCGTGTATGGCGCTAGTAAAGCTGACGGTGATGGTCGCCGAAGGGGGGAAGTCCCCAACGGGATCAAGGACGCACATGTTGGGGAAAGGACAGGAGGTGGTAAAGGGATAGGACACCGTCCCGTCGCTTACGACCACGGAGTAGGTATTCACGGTCGTGGTGTCTATCGGGCCGGAGAACCACACGCCAACGTTAGCGTTGAGGGGGACGTTTATCTCGCCGCTGTCGGGCTGGGTGAAGACTATTGAAACTGGTACCGGAAGGACGGAGAAGGTCTGGGAGATGCGGGAGGCCGGGGCCAAGGGTACGCCGTTGGTGTCCGTTATAAAGGCCGTCAGCCTCACCCTTACGCTATCGGTCCCGGAGGCGTTAATCACCAGATAGCACCACGTACCCACGCAGAAGGAGGAGGTGGGTACGGGCCTCTTTAAGGTACCGTAGGCCTCGGTTATCACACCGGACTGGAAGGTCAGAGGATCTATCTCCTCGGAGAAGCCGTAGGCGAGCGTATCGTAGGCCTTTATCACCGTATCCACCGGGGCGGAGGTCAGAACGGGTGCCGCTGTATCGCCGGGGACCACCGCATTCCGGTACAGGGTAAAGGGAGAGCAGGGGAGAACGGTGTCCGATGGTAAGTAGGTTGAAGGTGTTGGGGAGATGGGATAAGTGGAAGGGGAGAGGGTAAAGGACAGCCACGAACGGGTGTCCTCCATCACTACGGTATCCGCCGTGTTGAAGTCCGTGTATATGAGGTTAATCGCCGAGCCAACCGTATCCCTACCCATGGCCACGTAGTGGCCCGGTGCGTACTCCGTCCCGCCGTCCACCGGTACAGTCCTTGCGACGAATCCCTTGACGGAGGGGACCCCGTCCGAGAGGTCCAGAGGGAGGACCTGAGCGTATCCGGGCGTGCTCCCTACACTGAGCATCAGGCCCTCGGAGGTCAGGCTAAGGTCCGAGAGGACGCCCGAGGAGTCCATACGGAAGGAAACGTAGGACGAGCCGTCGTAGAGCAGGACGGCCGGGTAGGGTACGGCGCCGGTATTCACCGTAAAGCCCAGAGCGAACCCACCGGAAGGGAGGGAGAGCCCCCTTATCACGGAGGGAGCGTGTAGGTCCCAACCCGAAGGTAATCCGAAAGATAGGGCGCTATCCACGGATAGCGTGGGGCCGGATACGGAGAGGAAGATGAGGTTGAGAGTAGTACCTGCCCAATCGGCATAGGCCGCCAGATACCTGCCTCTTCCGAGTCTAGCTAAAGCGTATCCCACGGATGTGTGAGATGGACCACCCACCATAACGTTGGAGAGCGAAGAGAAACCGCCGGAGGACACGGTACCCAAGGTCAGGTACAGGGAATCCGGACCCCAGAACATGAGGACCGTATCCCCGCCCACGATGGAAGCGTCCGCCTTCCAGTCCATCATAACCGCCACCACGCCGGCGAGGGAGGTGTCCGTGAACATCACCCCGTAAGGGGAGGAGAGGAGAACGGCCTCATCCCTTACCTTCAGATGGGTGGGGGCCGGGGCAAGTGTAAAGGGCGGTCTTACCACGCAGGCGGCCACCCAATCGCCCACGGGGTAGGTCTTCATAAGTACCTGCCCGGAGGATAGGCTATCGTAAGCGCTTCCCAGTATCACCCCGGAAGGGAGTACTTCTATATCCGCCGGGTAGAACTTCCCACCCGACGATGGGTATATGTGGTCAACCGATAGATGGGCGTAAGCCCATCCCACCGAGGAGAGCAACAGTACGATACCAGAAGTTATCTTCCTCATCTGCCGTACCTCCTGTACAGGCTGGACAGCCTTTCGTACACCTTCCTGTACTTCTCGTTGTGAGGCTGGAGCTCGTAGGCCACCTCCGCGTGGGCGTAGGCTCCCAGAATGTCGCCTTTCTGGAACATCTCAAGCGCCCTCATGTAATGGTACTCCGCCTGCCTCTCCATGCTCTCATTTACCTTTTGGAGCAGGCTGACCGCCTTAGGGTCCTGCGTCAGGTCAAGGTAAGCCTCAAGGTAGGCGCGGGCCTTAGCCCACTCCTTCCTCTTTATGTACGTACGGGCAGAGTCAAGGTACTCTTTGGACTTATCCTTTATCCTCATCAGCAGGGCCACCTTCTCGGGGGAGTCCGGTAGGCTCTTTATCAGCTCGTAGGCGTCAAGGTACCTGTGGGAGTTTATAAGGCTGTCGGCCCGTCGTATGCTCCGGTCCGCGTAGATGTCCAGGGCCTGAGTCTTTACCTGCTTGAGCTTTCTCCGTTGCTTGAGCCTCCTGTTCAGGCGTGCTTCCAGCTCCTTAAAGAGCTTTATGGCCCTCGGGTCGTCGGGGAACTCCCTGACGAACTCCAGAGCTTCGGCGTAGGCGTCGGCGTACATCCTGTTCCTTAAGAAGGCGTTTATCCTCTTTATATGCCTCTCCTTTCTCTTCTTTACCACCTCCCCTTTAAGGCTGTCTATCAGGAAGTCCGCCTCCGGTGAGGAGTGGAAGACGGCGGCCATCTCGGCGAGCCTTAGGGCCTTTTCCGGATCCCTCTCCCGGCGGGCCCTCCTTAGAAGATCCTGCGCCTTAGCCTCCGCCTCCATCTCCATCCGCGCGATCCTGTCCCGTATGCTCTCTATCTCCTTTTCGTGGCGGGCTACCTTAACCTCCAGCGTACCTATCCGCTCCTCTATGCCCCTCTGGGCCCCCCAGAAGAAGGTCATCCCAACGATGTGTGAGCCCAGGCCGTAGTAGGACTGGGTGTATTGGTACCGGAATTTGAGTGGGCCCACCCCTAAGGAGAGTCCGAAGGTCACGTACCTGTAGGAGGGCACGACCTCAAGGTCAAGGACGGAGATCCTTTTGGCCAGATATAACCCTGCATCAAGGTCTACATCGCCGAAAAATCGCAGGAAACCACCAACCCGGGTGCTCTGCGGGAGATAGAGGTATCCCCCGGCGAAGGTCTCGGGTACGGGCACCAGACTCCCCACCCCCAAGTTGTCTATCTTCAGCAGTACCCGACCGTCTTTGAAAGAGCCGTAGGCCATTACGTTGGCCGTCAGGGCCCAGTCGGTGTAGGAATGTATCTTTGAAAGCAAGAATCCGGGGCCGACGCCGAAGGCCCATCCGGACGTCCCGAGCGGAACGGTAGTATAAACACCGCTTAAACCCACGAAGGAGGCAGAGTAGTCCCCTATCCGGTTTCCGTCCTCGTCCCGCAGCTCCATCCCTCCGAGGTATCCCACCTTTGATACGAGTGACACCCTGTCAAAGCGTATGTAGGTCTCCTCCTGACGGTACCCGGCGAAGTGCTCCCTGTGGAGCACCGTGAGACTTCGGGGCACCAGGTAGAACCTCTCTGCCCCCGAACCGAGGTTCCAGAAAATTAAACCCATAGGCATACGCCGGAATTATACAGAAGTAATCCACTTCCTGCAACACGGGAAAGACGTTCAATAGAGCGCCACCACCAGAGAATCTTCGGTGTAGGGACCGAGGTCAAACATGAGGACCCTCTCCGGCTTAGATGATGGGGCCATCTCCTTCACCCTCCTGACGTCCCTCCCCATCACTACGGCCCTACGCCCGACGGCGAGGACCTCCCTATCCCTCACCCTGTCCGCGTTTAAGATAACGAAGTCGTAGGGCTCATCGCTCACCATCGGGAAGGCCGCGGGGTTCATCTGCCGTACGTCGGGATGGGCTCCGTACACCTTAGCCGTATCCACCACCTCCTTGATCGGCATACCCCTGTTATCCACGTAGGTGGTCATAAGGTAGGGCGGTACGTAAAGACCGGTCATAAAGGCCACCGTACGACCTTCAAGGGTTCGTTTGAGGAACCTCCAAAGGTCCGGCAGCACGCTCAGGTTGTCCGGGTACTCGCCATAGGGACTTACTTTAAAAGTCTCCCTTTCTACGTGGAACGCCCTAATTATCTCCCCCCTGCCCCCCGTTATATGTTCTCCGAAGGTGCCGACGGACCACCATACCCCTACGATCCCCGGAACTCTGTCCATCACATCAAAGGTGAGCCTCTTAACGAAGACCGGCCTCCGCAGGTTCAGGCTGAGGATCACTCCGTTCTCGTCCCCCAAGAGGGTGAGGCTGACGAGCTTTCCCCTCCCCTTTTCGGCGTCCCACACGCTGAGAGGTGTGGGAGCCAGAACGCTGTTTATCTTAGGGAGGAGCCTTGAAAGGGCCGGGTGCATTATGGGGCACTCATCTACACCGAAGACGAAACCCCTCTCCAGGGTGTATCCCACGATCAGGTTCCCGGGCTCGGGCTTACGCACGTGCAGGATGCTTCTGACCTTGTACCCTCTGTCCAGGGGGGATGATACCACCTCAACCTCCGTTTCCATTGCCCTTCGGACCCTCTCACCCTTCCTCTTAAGGCTCTCCCCGTACGTTAAATGCTGGAACTTACAGACTGGACACTCACCGAAGAACTTACAGAACGCCAAGGCTCAACGCCTCTTCCCGGGTCCAAAGAGGGCCTTTATCCTTCCCCACGACTGCTCGTCCAGAGATGCGGCGATGTCGTTAGGACGACCGGGTGTAGGCACGAACAGAACGCGGAATTCCCCACTTCCGTTGGGCAGACGCCCAACGCTGCCGCGACTGGGAAGGCTACTCCACGAGTAGGAATCCACCTGATCCCCGTCTCTGAGGAGGGACAAGCTGTCGTCCGTTTCCCTGAGATGTACGTAAAAGACCCTGTACTCACCCCCCGCCAAGACACCGCTCAACGGAAAGTCTCCCAGACCCGTCCTTATAGAGTAATGGCTCAAATCCACCACGGCTCCGCTCTCGTTGTATATCTCAACCCACCCCGAATCCTGCTGGAGGTAGGCCACTTCGTTTATAACGAGGGCGGTAAGCCAGAGCACAGTACCGGTATTATAAGGGGGAAAGTGAATCGTGTGCTAAAGTGCTCGCACTCCTTGAACCGCCGTACCCTTCGGCAGTATAATACAGCCTCATGTGGAGGAAGATAGTAATAGCCGGTGCGGTGATGGGGATAGCGGTGGGGCAGGCGAAGGCGGACGCCAACAGGGCCGGCGCGGTAGTCCTGACCATATACCCCGGTGCCAAGGCCATAGGTATGGGTGGGGCGTTCTCGGCGGTGGCGGACGACCCCTCCACCCTGTGGTACAACCCCGCGGGTTTGGGCGCCATCAAGGGAGGGGTGCTGTACCTCGTGCACGCCCCATGGTTGAGGACGTTGGTGACGACGAACGATTCCTACTTTGAGTTTGCATCCCTAACGTCTTCAACGAGGATCGGGACGTTTTCTCTGGGATTGACTTACCTTACGGTCGGAGAGGTTCAGGTCCAGTACGGGGACGTTGATTACGGTACCACCACGCCCTACGACCTCGTACTCACGCTGGGGTACGGTCGCAGGCTATTCAGCACGGTTTTGGGGGACCTTTACGTCGGTGGGGCCGCCAAGGCTCTGTACTCCTTCCTTATTCCGAAGGCCATACTTGAGAGGATGGGGGACGACCCCAACAGCGGGGACGCCTTTACGGTGGCAGCGGACGGTAGTATATACCTGAGAAAGTGGCCCGGGTACAGCGTTTCCTTCGGCTTTATGAACGTCGGACCCGGTCTGAAGTTCGGGAGCGTGAATAAGCCGGACCCCCTGCCCTACAGCCTGAGGCTCGGCTTCGCCGTGGTACCCGTGTACGACACCATAAACAAACTCCAGATAGCCTTTGACGTACATAAGGTGGCCGTAGGGATAACTGACGAATTTACCAGGGGTATAACCCTCACCCGTGAGGACGGTACCGTAGATACCGTGAAGGGTCTCAGCGCCGTCGTAAGGGACGCCTGGATGCACGTCGGCGTGGATTACACCTTCTACAACCTCGTCTCCTTCCGCGTGGGGTACTTTTACGACGAGAGAGGCGCCCGCGTGGGTCCCACCTTCGGAGGTGGGGTCACCTACAAGGGTTTCACCATAGACATCGCCGACGACACCCAGATCTACGACTTCAACAAGCACCAGGACATAGACGTCAAGCAGAACCTACGCTTCGGCTTCAGATACACGAAGACGGACTTTAAGCTCTTCTGAGGAATGCCATCGGTACTCGTAGTTGACGACGAGGAGAACATTCTCTTTGGCCTGAGGAAGGCTCTCTCCCGGAGGGGGTGGGAGGTGTTGGAAGCCTCCTCGGTGGAGGAGGCCCGGGAGGTGATACGGACCCGCCCTGTTGAGGTTGTCCTGACCGACATACGGATGGAGGGGGAGAGCGGTATAGTCTTCTTACAGGAGGTGAAGGCCCTGCGCCCCGACACCCACGTCGTGGTGATGACGGCGAGGGGATCCGAAGAGATGGAGAACGAGGTTCTGTCCTTGGGAGCGGAGGCTTACCTTGAGAAACCCTTTGACCTGAACTACCTTGACCGGGTACTCCGCAAGCTCCTGACCCGAAAGGGTTTTAAGGGGGTGGTTCAGGAGCTCTCTCTGGTGGATATACTTCAGCTCCTCGCTTACGAAAAGGGGACGGCCAAGGTTGACGTCTCCTCTCCCGAGGGGAAGGGAGGGATATACGTGAAGGATGGGCGTTTGGTCCACGCCGTCTTTGAAGAAACGGAGGGACACGAGGCCCTTGACAGGATCCTATCCCTTGAGGGGGGGAGTTTCTCCGTAAGGCGGGGCGAAACTTCCCCCAAAGAGAGTATGGACGAGCCCTTAGACGCCGTACTCCTCCGTGTTATTACATCAAAGGACGAAGTATCCGTTCAGGAAGATGGGGATTCGGATAAGGTCATTGATCTGGAGAACGTGGATGGGTGGTCCTTCACCGAAAGTCTTGGACTCGTGGAAGAGGTTGAGGTGCCGGAGGAGGTGAAGGAGAGGGTGAGCAGCGTTATCCAGAGGTTAAAGGGTGTCAAAGGGGCCGTATCCGGCGGTGCTTACGTCCCCTCCCACGACTACGCCGAGACCTTTGGCAACACGCCCATGGACACCTCCACCTTAGGCAGGGTGGTGAAGGTGCTCAACGCCCTGGGCAGAAGCGAGATGTTCGTAGACGGCGAAACCAACCACTACTTCAAACTCGGGGAGGACCTGCTTATATGGGTGGAAACCGAAGGGACACCCTTAGTGGTCTTACGGATAGAGACAGGGAAGCTGTTCTGAAGCGGGCCCTACTGAAAGGGCACTTTCTCCTCTCCTCCGGATTGCACAGTGGGTTCTACTTTGAGAAGTTCAGGATACTGGAGGATCCCGCCCTTCTCCGCCTTTTCTCAAGGGACCTATCCCGTTTCTTCCGTAGATTCTCTCCGGATAGGGTGGCGGGTCCCTTTACGGGCGGGGCCATACTCGCATACGAGGTCGCCCGGATAATGGGGATAAGGGCGGCGTACGCCGAGAAGGGGGAGAACGGTAGGGTCTTCCGCAGAGGTTTCAACCTCTCCGGGGAGAGGGTGGTGGTGGTGGATGACGTTCTAACCACCGGGAGGTCTCTAACCGAAACGGTTAGGGCGGTTGAAGAGGCGGGGGGCGAGGTGGTGGCCGTTGGGGTTATGGTAAAGAGGGGGGAGTACGGAGGACGATACCCGTTCCATTCCGTTCTGGAGTTAAACTTCCCTACGTACAGCCCGCGGGAGTGTCCCCTATGCGCCTCCGGACTTCCCATCACCTCACCGGGAAAGGGTGGGGTCTGATCCCCGCTTAGAATAGGGGGAGATGTTCTTCCTGCTCCTGTCTCACTCGGTGGAGTTCCGGATAACCGGCGAGGCCGGTCAGCCCCTTGAGGACGCCTTCATATACGTTAAGGATCTGGGTGTTAGAGCATATACGGACAGGAGTGGGAAGGCCCGTCTTGACCTTAAGGCGGGCGAGTACCACATCTTAGTGCAGGCCCTCGGGTACAGGGTCGGGAGGATGATGCTCAAGGTAAGGGGAGACACTACGGTGATATACACCATGAAGCCCCTGACCTTCGTATTAGGGGAGGTGGAGGTCTCCCCCAAGAGCCGCAGCGCCTACGAGTCCTCCGAGCCAAAGTTCCTTGAGGCGATGCCCTTCGTCGGCGATCAGGACGTTGGCTACTTCATATCCGTGGCCCCCGGCGTGGTTCCAGTCTACGGTCTGGCTTACTTCTCCGTACGCGGCTCTTCCCCCTTTGAGAACCTCATAACCTACGACGGAATACCACTCTTCAACGCCTTCAGCTACTACGGGATGTACACGCCCATAAACGTGGATATAGTGGGTGGGGTTAAGTTCCTGCGTGGAGCCTTCACGCCGGAGGTTGGGAACCTATCCGGCGCCCTCATAGACTTTGAGAGTGCGGATCCCGACTCCTTTTCCGCTATTCTACGCCTCAGTCGTACCAACAGCGGGGTGGCCGTCCGTGGTAAGGGGTACGTCCTATCCGGAAGGGTTGGACTCTTCGCTCCACTGAAGGGTATAAACGTACTCGGAACCGTTACGGGGGACGTCTCCGGCAAGGTCTCCGTTGGCAACTCTCTGAAGGGCCTATCCCTATCCTTCGTGGCAAACAGGGCCGTAAACTCCTATAAGAACGCCTACAGAGGCCTCTTCTACACCTCGTCCATATTCAACGGAGGGGCCTCCTTGCGGGGCAGGTACGCTACGGGCCGTGTGATCTTAAAACCGGGCCTGATATACTCAACCTCACTGTTCGGCAGCGAGGATTACTCCTATCGCCTCCCGTACGTGACGGATTACTACATCTTCAACGCCCGAAGTCGGTACGAGGTGACCCGGGGGTACGTGGATATAGACGCCGGAAGCATGGTTGTAGGTACGGAGGTCCAGGCCATAAACTCCAACATCTACGGTACGGCCCTTGACCTGTCGGATACTGCAATAGTGATATACTTCCTGCAGCACGTGTATCCCACCAAGATTTTCTGGGGAAACTACGCCAAATATCACTACGAAGACGACCACACCCTGGCCGAGGCCGGGGTCAGGGCGGACTACTTCCCCGGAATAGGTTTCCGGGTGTCCCCGTCCGGTTTCTACAAGTACTATCTCAACACCCGTTGGGCTTTCAAGGTTCAGGGTGGCCTTTACAGACAGTTCTTTACCTCCATATTCGCCTTCCCTCCGGACGTCTTCTACTACGTACCCGTGAGCAGAGCGGAGATAAGGTCCTATCAGATACTCCTTGGGGCAGAGCGCACGTTCCCGTGGGGTATATCGGAGATTACCCTTTTCGGTAAGTACTACCCGTCCTTTACCTACATGAGCACGAGGCTTGAGGAGAAGGTGGGGCAGCTTCAGGCCCTCGGTATGGACCTGTGGATACGGAAGGAGAGTAAGGTACCTCTTCCTATAACGGCGGACGTCTCGCTTACCCTGATGAACTCCCGGATAAGGTACGAAGGTGATACGGCGTGGTATCCGACACCGTGGGACGTGAACGCCACCCTGAACACCACCGTCTTCGGATACATAAGGAAGGGGGAATGGGAGGTGGTGGTGGGTAGCAACGTGGCCTTCTACTACGGTCGTCCTTTCCGCGGGATAATAAGCCACTGGCGGGACCCCTTCCGGGGAGAGCAGTTCATTTTAGACAGCACTCACGCCCTCCGAATGCCCCCTTACGCCAGAGTGGATGTGTTCTGGAGGTCTCCCATTCCTTTCAAACTGGGACCCTTCTCCTTGGACGTATCCTTCTCCGTTATAAACCTCTTTCCGAGGAAGGACGTGACCTTTGACCCCACCAATCCGGACGCAGACTTGGCCAACCTGACGGCTTCCTATCCCATATCCTCCATAGTCCTACGGGCCGTCTATTGACCTCGCACAGTATGGCCTTACGGCAATTGTGATGGCCCCTCTGTCCT